>CAVCDT010000113.1:0-6392 GCA_963600995.1 Akkermansia muciniphila
CAGCCACTCGGGGTTTTCCGCCGGATACCCCGTGTTGGTCTTGACGTAGCCCGTGGTTGCCGGCGTCGTCGTGTCGACGACCTCCGTAGCCTGTGCGGTCTCGACAAGACCGAGGGCACCGACGCCCGCGGCGCCGGCAGTGCCGGCTGCCATGGCAGCGCTTATGCCCTTGAGAAACGAACGCCTGGAAATGCCTCCTGTAGCACCCATGCAATCCTCCTCCTTTTTGACTTTACGACTGCCCATCCAACTGGATAAGCAGGCTGAAAATACGCGCATATGGAGGATTTATGAACTACCACACTATGGTGATTTTTTGCTTAGCCGCAGGTCAGAGCATGGTGATGATGCCAATTGAACACAAGGGGACCCGCGGCGAGCCACCGCTGCCCAAAGCTCGCATGCAACCCTACTGCCCGGGCGCTCGATGCTACAATCTGCCCATGCTTAAGGAATTAAGGGAGCTCGTCACACCGGCGTGGATCAGGTCCTTCTTGGCACTCGCCTTCGTGCTGCTCGCTATGTCATTCATGAATACCGCCGTCTTCCCGCTCTACGACAGCGTCAACGTCTATGTGCGCGAGGTGACCACGTCCGCCAACATACTCACTATGGCGGGCATAGGGCTCGTCGCCTTCCTTGCGCCCTCGCACCTCAACGCCAAGGCCCTCAACATCGGCGCGCTCGCCGCCCTGGCCTTTGCCGCCGCCATGACCCCCATGGCCTTCGGGCTCAGCTCCACCCCCTTGCTCGTCTGCGTGAGCATAGCCATCGGTTGCGCCAGGGCATGGGTGATCATGTCGGTGGGGCTTGTCACCTCGCGCCTGAGCCGTGTGCAGATAGGTTCCAGCATCATCGCGGCGTTCCTCCTCTACTATCCCTGCAACGCCATCGCGCTCAACGCGCCCATCATGGCGAGTGTGGTGCTCTTCCATGTGCTCCCCATGCTCACATTAGCTTTGACCTGGCGCGGCACTACCCCCGTCATCAAAGCTGTCGCCAAGGCCGAGCCGCCGCTCGATTTGGCCGTCACCCAGCCCAACACCTTCCTGCCCCTGGGAAGCCAGGTCTTCGTCTGCCTGTTCTTGTTCCGCGTGACCTACGGTTTCGCGCTGCGCTTTGGCGAGGAATCCGGTACGCCGCTCGTCAGCGTCTGGGGGATACTCGTCGTCATCCTCTTTGCGCTCTACATGGCCATTGCAAGGAAGAGCCTGCCCATCGACTCAGCCGTCAACTGGTCCGTGCTCTTGGTCATCGTGGGGTTCTACGTCATCGCCGTCGACCACTCCGGGCTAGCGCGCTTTGGCGTCACCTTGCTCTCTGCCGGCTCGACCTTGTTCGACATGGTCTCATGGATGCTCTTGCTCGCCATCATGTCGCGCAACGTCTACGGCTCGGTCGCTGCGTTTGCCTGGGGCCACAGCCTCATGGGAATGGGCACCATCACCGGCGCGCAGATCGCTGTGCGCTACAACGACGCGCTCGCCAACGAGGCCTCGCTCACCGTGCTCTTGGGTTGCTTTATCGCGTTGTTCGCCGCCTACGCGCTGTTCTCGCTGCGTGACGTGAGCTTCGCGGCGATCATCCGCGGCATCGCGCCCGCGGCCACGGGGGATGCGGCAGTAGCCGACGTGAGCGCCCCCGTTATCGCAGACGCTGCAAGCAGCAAAGACACGGGGCAGGCAAGCGCTCGCAACGAGCAGGCTGCTGATGAAACCGATGCCGCAGGCAACGGCAACGAAAGCGCCGCTAGAAGCGGAGATGCTGATAAAGACAGCGACGATGCTCGCGAGCAAGGACAGCCCCCTGCTAGCAGCCAGACCCCAAGCCCGGCGCCCCTCACCATCGAAGAGCGCTGCGAGGCCGTCCGCAAGCGCTGCGGGCTCACCAAGCGCGAGACGGAGGTCTTGGGGATGCTCGCCCGCGGGCGCAATCGCGCCTACATCGAGGAGGCTCTGGTCGTCTCGCGCAACACGGTGAACTCGCACGTCAAGCACATCTACGCCAAGCTCGACATCCATTCGCACCAAGAGCTCATCGACATCATCGAGGCCGAGGAGTAGCGCATTCCCCTCAGCCTGCCGCTTGCCGCGTCTAACGACCCTCGCAGCTCATGCAACAGCACCGCTAAGCCCGGCGCGCCCGCCCGCCCTGGCCCCGATACCGTTAATCCTCGGCAGCCTCTATCGCTGCGGCCATCGCAGCCAGCGCATCCGCCGCGATGTCGAGCACCGGCTCGCCCTTGGCCACGGGGATGCGGTAGGACTTGATGGTGGGCACATAGAGCGCGCGCATCTTCGTGAGGAGCTTTTTGGCATCGCTGTTGGCATTGATGGTGCCCGCCGCCAGCTTGGAGACCTCGCCGATCACGATCTTGCCGCCCACCTGCGCCACGTTGGTCGCGCCGATGGCCTCGCACCACGCCTTGATGCGCGCACGGTTGCAGATGTTGACCACGGGTTGAGGCAGGGCGCCGTACTTGCTGCGCATGGAATCTGCGATCGCATCCGCATCCTGTGCCGTGAGCGCCGCTGCGAGACGGCGGTAGTAGGCGACGCGCTCTCCGCCGTCGGGCATGTACTCCGCCGGGATGATGAAATCCGCCGCAACGTCGACGCGCACCTCCGGGTAGGCGAGCTTGTCCTCGCCGCGCGCATCGCTTACCGCCTCGGCCAGAAGGCTCGCGAAGAGGTCGAAGCCCACGGCGGACATGTTGCCGCTTTGCTCGGCACCCATGAGGCTACCCGCACCGCGGATCTCGAGGTCCTTCATGGCCACGCGCATGCCGCTACCAAGGTCTGTGAACTCGCCGATTGCCTCGAGGCGCTGGGTCGCCTCCTCGGTGAGCGGGCGATCCGAGGGGAAGAGGAAATACGCGTAAGCCTGCTTGGTGGACCTGCCCACGCGCCCCTTGAGCTGATAGAGCTGGGCCAAGCCCAGACGCTGGCTGTCCTCGATGATGAGCGTGTTGGCATGGGGGTTGTCCAAGCCGCTCTCTACGATGGTGGTGGCGACGAGCACGTCGATCTCCCCGCCGTTGAAGCGCTCCATCATGTCCTCGACCTGGTGCGGGGCCATCTGCCCGTGTGCCACGCCGACACGCGCCTCCGGCGCTGCCTGGCGAACGGCGTCCTCTGCATCCTCGATGGTGCGCACGCGGTTGCTCACGTAGTAGACCTGCCCGCCGCGCTCGAGCTCGCGCCTGATCGCCGCGGATATGAGGTCGTCGTCCCACTCGCCCACATGGACCTTGACCGGGCGGCGGTTGGTGGGAGGCGTGGTGATGAGGCTCATGTCGCGCACGCCGGAAAGGCTCATCTGGAGCGTGCGCGGGATGGGCGTCGCAGACAGCGTGAGCACGTCAACGCTCTCGCGCAGGTTCTTGAGCTGTTCCTTGTGGCCCACGCCAAAGCGCTGCTCCTCGTCGATGATGATGAGGCCCAGCTCCTTGGGGTTGACGTCGCGGCTGAGCAGGCGATGCGTACCCACGAGCACGTCGACCTCGCCCTCCGCGAAACCCTTGAGCGCGGCCTTTTGCTGGGCGGAGCTCCTAAAGCGACTCAGGACCTCGACGCGTATCCCAAAGGGCGCGAAACGGTCGTTGAAGGTGGCGTAGTGCTGCTGCGCCAAGATGGTGGTGGGGCACAGGATCATCACCTGGCGATGGTCGCTCACCGCCTTGAACGCCGCGCGCATGGCGACCTCCGTCTTGCCAAAGCCCACGTCACCGCAGATCAGGCGGTCCATCGGCTTGTCGGATTCCATATCCGCCTTGACGTCTGCGATGGCAGAGAGCTGGTCAGGCGTCTCCTCGTAGGGGAACAGCTCCTCCATCTGCACCATGAACTCGCCGTCCGGGCTGTAGCTGTAGCCCTTGACGGTGCTGCGGCGCGCATAGAGGTCCACCAGGTCGAACGCCAGCTTCTTGGCCGATCTGCGCGCCTTGCCCATAGCGCGCGACCAATCCGCCGTATGCAGGCGCGTGAGGCGCGGGGCGGAGCCGTCCGGCCCCACGTAGCGTGTGACGCGGTCGATCTGCTCGACGGGGACGAAGAGCTTGTCCTCCTGCGCGTAAGCGAGCAGGAGGTAGTCGCGCTCGGTGCCGGCGACCTCTTGGCGCACGATCTCTTTGAACAGCGCGATGCCGTGGCTCGCATGGACCACGTAGTCACCGGGCTTGAACGGGAAGGTGATGTCGGTGATGTCTATCTTCTTGCGCGCCCGGCGGCGACGCGACGCACGCTGGGAGAGATCTGCGATGGAGAGCAGGGCCAGGTGCGCGTCCGGCATGATGAACCCGCCGGCGACATCGATATCCGTGACGTTGACAAGGTCCTCGCGCAAACTGGTCACGCTGGAGTCGAGTCCTTCGACGAAGCTGATGTTGTTGTCGGTGAGCATGAGCTCCATGTCCTTGCGCGCATTGCGGTCCGGCACGCTGAAGAGCACCGTGCAATGGGAGTCAGCCAGCGCAGCAAGCGTGGCGACGAGCTTGTCCTCACGGCCTTGGAAGCTCGGGCGCTCGATGGGAAGATCCGCATCGACCAAGGCGCCCACGCGCATCATCGACTGCAGCGTAAGGCGCTGCTGCGTTCCAAAGTCGAGACGCGCGGGAACGCAGAAAAGACGCGCCACCTCGTCATCGGGCACGCCGTTGTTGGCTGCATGGGCGCAAAGCTCGTCGTAGCGGCGCGAGGCGTCGTCGAAGAGCGAGCGCGGCTCTGCCACGACCACGAGCGTGTTGGCTGCCGCATGGGCCAAGGGGATGCTCGTCTCATGCAGCAGATGGGGCATGAAGCGCTCCATCCCCGCGAAGCTGATGCCCGCCTCGAGCTTGCGCATGCCCTCTGCCAGGGCCTCGTCGCTTGCAAGCTGCGATTTGAGCTCCTTGCGGGCGCGCTCGAGCCCGCGCTTGGTTACCGCGAACTCGCGGCAGGGCCACACCTGGGCGCTCTCGATCTCTCCGATGGTCTGCCCGGTGGATGCCACCACGCGGCGCAGGCCGTCGACCTCGTCACCCCAGAAGTCGATGCGGACGGGAGCCGTCATACCCGCCCCGAAGATGTCGATGGCATCGCCGTGAACGCAGAAGGTGCCAGGGCCGTCGAGCTGCTCGAGATGCTGGTAACCGCGCGCGATGAGCGCAGGGGCGACTTGCTCGTACTCCAAGACCTCGCCCGTCGCCGCATCCACGACACCGGATTCACAGCTGATCTCAAGCGCTGCGAAGGCGTTGCTGCCAGGAGGCGCCACGCGGCGGAGCAAGGCGCGAGCGCTCGTCACCACAACCACGTTGCGCCCGGCAGCGAGCATCCCTACGGCCTTTGTCCTCGCGCCCACTGCCTTGAGGTCGGGCAGGGTGTCGCCCCAAGGCAGGTCCATGCGCTCGGGCAGGACGAGCACCTGCTCGAGCCCGATATACGCTGCCACGTCACGCGCAAAGCGCTCTGCCGCCTCGTTGCCGCTCACGATGACGAGCATCGGGCGCGGTTTGCGTGCGAACGCCGCAGCGACCAAGAACGGGCGCACGGACGCCACAACGCCCAGCGATGCGTCCTCCCCCGCCTCGAGCTTTTCGACGACGGGCGCCATGGGCTGCGCGGCAAAGAGCTTTCGCTGCAGCAGGTCGATGAGCATTGAGATCCTCCAAACACGCCAAAAAGCCGCCTCTCGCACCGAGAGCGGCTGGAAATCCTATGCCCGCCACCTTATCAGAACCCTGCGACACAGGTCCCGGAAGGAAAAAGGAAGCTGGCTCGGCCGCATCTCGGCCGAGTTTCTCTTGCGTCATTGCTGTATCACAATTGTGATACACTCACAGCGCGATAGATTCACATGAGGTTTGGAACTGCTATGTCCGGGGAAGCTTCGACGCTCAAAATCCCAGTGTCTCTAAGGCTTCCCCGCGACGTGGTAGAGGCCGTCGACTCATATGCGAGCGCCCATGCGCTCACCAAGACAGACGCCTACGAGCACTTCCTGCGCCTTGCCATCAGCACGAAAGACAACAGCGACACAAACGCAAGCGCAGCGCTGTCCCAAAAATTGGATGCCGTGCTTGATGCCCTGTCCAATTGGCAGGCTCCGCCTTCAAAAGGCGTCAAGGCACTCACGCAGGAAGATGTCGCGCAGGCAATCGCGGCAATATCAAAGCAGTTTCCCGCAATCAGCCGCGCAATTCTCTTCGGGTCTTTTGCCAGGGGCACTTTTAACGCGAACAGCGATGTAGATATCCGCATAGAACTCGACAGAGGGAAAGGATTCAACCTGAGAGACCTGTCGCAATATATGAAGAAAATAGAGCAAGAAACCGGTCGGGAAGTCGATGTCGTGTCTGCGTCCAATATCAAAAACCCGCAGCTAAAAGAAGCCATAGAGACAGAAGGGGTTAC
>CAVCDT010000114.1:0-6376 GCA_963600995.1 Akkermansia muciniphila
GCCCCAGTCCGAGACCGTTTGGCGTCAGGCCAAGCGCTACAACGTCCCCACCATCGCCTTCATCAACAAGTACGACCGCGTGGGCTCCGATTTCGAGCATGCCATTCAGACTATGAAGGACCGCCTGGGTGCCAACGCTATCGCCGCGCAGCTGCCGATGGGTGCCGAGGACCAGTTCTGGGGCGTCATCGACCTGCTCACCATGGAGGCATGGGACTTCAAGGCCGACGACAAGGGTATGACCTACCCCGAGAAGCTCGATACCATCCCCGAGGAGTTCCAGGCTAAGGCCGAGGAGATGCACCAGGAGCTGCTCGACGCCGCCGCTGACTTCGATGAGGAGCTCATGGAAGCCATCCTCATGGAGGAGGACGTCACCGTCGACCAGATCAAGGCTGCTCTGCGCAAGGGCGTCATCGCCACGGAGCTCAACCTCGTCTTCGTCGGCTCTGCCTACAAGAACAAGGGCGTCCAGGAGCTGCTCGACGCTGTCGTCGACTACCTGCCCAGCCCGCTCGACGTTCCCGCTATCGTCGGTGTCAACCCCGATACCGATGAGCAGGAGGAGCGCCCGGCAGACAAGAAGGCTCCGTTCTCCGCTCTGGCCTTCAAGATCATGACCGACCCCTTCGTCGGCAAGCTTACCTACCTGCGCTGCTACTCCGGCCGTCTGGATGCTGGCTCTTACGTCATCAACTCTGTCAACGGCAAGAAGGAGCGCATCGGCCGCCTGCTCGAGATGCACTCCAACGAGCAGCATGACATCGACTTCATCAGCGCCGGCGACATCTGCGCCGCCGTTGGCCTGAAGAACACCACCACCGGTGAGACCCTGTGCGATGAGGCCAACCCCATCATCCTCGAGTCCATCGAGTTCGCCGAGCCGGTTATCGACATCGCCGTCGAGCCCAAGACCAAGGCCGAGCAGGACAAGATGTCCGTGGCCCTGGCCCGCTTGGCCGAAGAGGACCCGACCTTCCGCGTCCACACGGACGAGGAGACCGGCCAGACCATCATCGCCGGCATGGGCGAGCTTCACCTCGAGATCATCATCGACCGCCTCAAGCGCGAGTTCAAGGTCGACTGCAACACGGGCGCTCCCCGCGTTGCCTACCGCGAGAAGCCGGGCCACGAGGTCCTCAACGCTCGCGGCCTGTTCAAGCGCCAGTCCGGCGGCCGCGGTCAGTACGGCGACGCCGTCATCAACATGTACCCCGGCGAGCCCGGCAGCGGCTTCGTGTTCGAGAACAAGATCGTTGGCGGTGTCATCCCCAAGGAGTACATCCCCAGCGTCGGCAAGGGCATCGAGGAAGCTCTGGAGAACGGCGTCATCGCCGGTTATCCCACTCTCGACGTCCGCGTCGAGCTCATCGACGGTTCCTACCACGATGTCGACTCCTCCGAGGCCGCCTTCAAGGTTGCTGGCTCCATGGCCATCAAGGAGGCCATGCGCAAGTCCGATCCCGTCCTCCTCGAGCCGATGATGGCTGTCGAGGTCGAGACCCCGCAGGAGTACATGGGCGACGTCATGGGCGGCATCAGCTCTCGCCGTGGCATGATCCAGGGTCAGGAAGAGCGCGGTGCAGCCGTCGCCATCAAGGCTAACGTTCCGCTGTCCGAGATGTTCGGTTACGCAACCGACCTCCGCTCCAGCACCCAGGGTCGCGCAAGCTACACCATGCAGTTCGCGCAGTACGATCCCGTCCCCAAGAACGTCGCCGAAGAGATCATCGCTAAGTCCGGCAACTAGCCGCAGGCTTTGTACTTAGGAAGGAATTACGATGCCTAATCAGAAGATTCGCATCCGCCTGAAGGGCTATGACCATGAGATCGTGGACCAGTCCGCGAAGCTCATCGTCGACACCGCCCATAAGACCGGTGCCCGCGTGAGCGGCCCGATCCCCCTGCCCACCGAGCGCAACCTCTACACTGTCATCAAGGGCCCCCATGTCAACAAGGACTCCCGCGAGCAGTTCGAGATGCGCACCCACAAGCGTCTGATCGACATCCTGGACCCCACGCCCAACACCGTGGACTCCCTGATGCGTCTTGACCTTCCCGCAGGTGTCGATATCGAGATCAAACTGTAATTATTGCGCCGCCTCGCGGCGGCGCTAGCACGCACATCAGAGCCTCAGAGAGCCCGGCATGGCACAAAGGCCAATGCCGGGCTCTCTTCATCTCTGCTGCACGCACTATCACCGCGCTCGCTGACCTTTGCCACGACTCGTTCCTATGATGCTAGCTGAGCATTTAGCCTCTGCCTTTGTTGCAAAGGGTCTCGCGCAGCTCAAGTACGCGTCGGCCCTTTGCGCCTCGGCAGGAATAAAATCTCCTCGCAAATCAGTTTTGGAACCGCCGTGGCCTTCTGGCTACGGCGGTTTTGCTGCTGCGCATCACTCGCTTGGCAATCGCTCAAAAAAAAGATACGCCCGGGGGCGTGTTTTTATAAAAAGGGGGTTCACAAGCGAGGATTAAGTCTGTATTCTGGACAGGCTGCGCCTTCGCGGGCGTAGTGCGTCGTATGCCCTCAAGCCTCTCACGCCAAATGGGCATGCGGCAACTGTTCACAGCGCCCCAGAGCAACAAAGCAAAGGGGAGAGCTAAGGCTGCGATCCACTACACGAAGCAAAAGCTTCCTCTGCACGATCGCCTGATTAGTTAGGTTGAAAATGGTCAACACTATTCTTGGCCGCAAGCTGGGCATGACCCAGGTCTGGGGTGAAGACGATAACATCGTCCCCGTGACCGTCATCCAAGCTGGCCCCTGCGTCATCGCGCAGGTCAAGACCACCGAGACCGACGGCTACGAGGCCGTTCAGCTTGGTTTCGGTGACATCAAGGAGAGCAGGGTCAACAAGCCTATGAAGGGCCACTTCGCCAAGGCTGGCATTGCTCCCATGCGCTATCTGCGCGAGGTCCGCGTCGAGGATGCCTCCCAGCACTCCTGCGGCGAGACCATCACCATCGATTCCTTTGCAGATACCAAGAAGGTCGACGTCATCGGCGTCTCCAAGGGCAAGGGTTTCGCTGGCGTCATCAAGCGTCACCATTTCGCTGGCGGTCCCGGCGGCCATGGTTCCCACTTCCATCGCGCCCCCGGTTCCATCGGCATGTGCGCTTACCCCTCTCGTGTCTTGAAGGGCATGCGCATGGCTGGTCACATGGGTAACGACCGCGTCACTGTGAAGAACCTCTCGGTTGTTCGCATCGACGCAGACCAGAACCTCATTCTCGTTAAGGGTGCCGTGCCTGGTGGCAAGGGTGCTCTCGTCCAGGTTCGTATGGCCTAAGGGAGGAGATAAAGATGGCAGATATCAAGATCATCGATCCCGCAGGCAAGGACGTCGAGACTGTTTCCGGCAACGACGTTATCTTCGGCATCGAGCCCAACGTCCCCGTTATGCACGAGGTCGTCAAGTCCCAGCTGGCTGCTCTTCGCCAGGGCACCGCTAACACCAAGACCCGTGGCAAGGTTTCCGGCGGCGGCCGCAAGCCCTTCCGTCAGAAGGGCACCGGTAACGCCCGTCAGGGTACGATCCGCGCACCGCACTTCCGTGGCGGCGGCGTCGTCTTCGGCCCCCACACCCGTTCTTACGCCTATCGCGTGAACAACAAGGTCGTCAAGCTGGCTATGCGCTCTGCGCTTTCCGCCAAGCTTGCAGACGGCGAGCTCACTGTCGTTAACGACTTTGCCTTCGAGAAGCCCTCTACCAAGGCAGCCAAGGCTTCCCTGGAGGCTCTGGGCATCAAGGGCCGCACCACCGTCGTCGTCGACGACGAGGACTTCGTGTCCTTCCTGTCCTTCCGCAACCTTGAGAACGTCTTGATCATCGGCGCGACCGAGTCCAACTGCTACGACTTGCTCGACAACGCCAACCTGGTCCTGACCAAGGCTGCATTCGATTACCTCGAGGAGGTGCTCGCATAATGAACGCACGCGAAATCATCATCCGTCCGATCATCTCTGAGCGCTCTTTCGACATGCAGGAGCTTAACCGCTACACCTTCGAGGTGGCCAAGTCCGCCTCCAAGATCGAGATCGCAGCAGCGGTCGAGGAGATCTTCAATGTCAAGGTGCTCAAGGTTAACACCTCCAACGTCAAGCCCAAGCCCAAGCGCGTTCGCCAGGTTGCTGGCTACACCAAGGGCTGGAAGAAGGCCATCGTGACTGTCGCAGAAGGCGACACCATCGAGCTTTTCGCTAACCAGGCCTAAAACTAGTTTATAGCCCCCGCGGTGCAGCGGGGGTTTAGCTGGCTCCTTGCTCTCCATTATGGAGACACTCGGAGCCGTGGTAGTCCGGGGTCAGGGCCGTCGGAGGCAGCACCAACCTCCAATCCCAGACGGTATGCTGGCAAACGGACGAAAGGAGAAACAATGGGAGTCAAGAAGTTCAAGCCGACTTCTCCCGGTCGTCGTCATCAGACTGTGTCTGATTTCGCAGAGATCACGACCAACAAGCCGGAGAAGTCTTTGCTCGAGCCGCTGCCTAAGAAGGCCGGCCGCAACAACAAGGGCCGCATCACGGTCCGTCATCAGGGTGGCGGCAACAAGCGCCGTTACCGCAAGATCGACTTCAAGCGCGTCAAAGACGGCGTGCCCGCCAAGGTCGCTACCATCGAGTACGATCCCAACCGCTCCGCGCGTATCGCTCTTCTGCACTACGTCGACGGCGCCAAGGCCTACATCCTTCATCCCAAGGGCCTCAAGGTTGGCGATATGGTCGAGTCCGGCCCGGATGCGGACATCAAGCCCGGCAACGCTTTGCCGCTGGCCAACATCCCCGTCGGTACTCTGATCCACGCGGTCGAGTTCCAGCCCGGCAAGGGTGCTGCCATGGCCCGCTCCGCAGGCACCAGCATCCAGCTGATGGGCAAGGAGGGCAAGTACGCTATCCTGCGTATGCCTTCTTCTGAGATGCGCCGCGTGCTCCTCACCTGCCGCGCCACCGTCGGCGAGGTCGGCAACGCAGAGCATGCCAACATCACCATCGGCAAGGCTGGCCGCAAGCGCTGGATGGGCGTCCGTCCCACCGTCCGCGGTACGGTCATGAACCCCGTCGACCATCCCCATGGTGGTGGCGAGGGCAAGAACAAGTCCGCAGGCCGTCATCCTGTTACCCCGTGGGGTGTTCCTACCAAGGGTCATCGCACTCGTAACAAGAAGAAGTACAGCCAGCGCCTGATCATTCGTCGTCGCAAGAAGTAATCGAAGGAGGAATCACACATGAGCCGTAGTCTCAAAAAAGGCCCCTTCGTGGAGCCCCGCCTCCTCGAGCGCATCACCAAGATGAACGAGGCAGGCGAGAAGAACGTCGTCAAGACCTGGAGCCGTTCTTCCACGATCTTCCCCGAGATGGTCGGTCACACCATCGCAGTTCATGACGGTCGTCGTCATGTCCCCGTTTACGTCACTGAGTCCATGGTCGGGCACAAGCTGGGCGAGTTCGCCCCCACCCGCACCTTCAAGGGCCACAAGGTTAAGTAGGAGAGGAGAGCACAATGGAAGCAAAGGCAACTGCCAAGTACGTGCGCGTCTCTCCCCGCAAGGCTCGCATCGTCATCGACCAGGTTCGCGGTAAGGACGTCATCGCAGCTCAGGAGATCCTCGCTTTCAACGAGCGCGCTATCTCCGAGGTTGTCGCAAAGGTCGTCAACTCCGCAGCCGCAAACGCTCAGGACCGTTTCGGTCTCCGTCCCGAGAGCCTTACCATCAAGGCTGCCTATGTGGACGAGGGCCCCACTATGAAGCGTTTCCGCCCGCGCGCTAAGGGTGCTGCTAGCAAGATCCGCAAGCGCACGAGCCACATCACCGTCATCGTCGCACCGAAGGAGGCGTAAAGCATGGGCCAGAAAGTTCTGCCTACCGGTTTCCGCCTCGGTATTACCGAGAACTGGCGCAGCCGTTGGTACGCTGACAAGAACTACGCAGCTACCCTGGCTAACGACATCGAGCTGCGCAACTACGTCGAGAAGAAGCTGGCCGGTGCCGCACTCTCCAAGTGCGAGATCGAGCGCGCTGGCGACAAGGTCAAGGTCATCCTGACCACCGCCCGCCCCGGCATCGTCATCGGCAAGAAGGGCTCCGAGGTCGATGCTCTGCGCAAAGAGCTCGAGGCTATCGTCGGCGGCAAGGTCTCCGTCGAGGTCATCGAGGTCAAGCGCCCCGAGCTCGACGCCCGCCTGATCGCCCAGTCCATCGCCGACCAGCTCGAGGGCCGCGTTGCCTTCCGTCGCGCGATGCGCAAGGCTGTCCAGTCTGCCCGCAAGTCCGGCGCCAAGGGTATCCGTATCCAGTGTACCGGTCGTCTGGGTGGCTCCGAGATGAGCCGCCGCGAGTGGTACCGCGAGGGTCGCGTGCCCCTGCACACCCT
>CAVCDT010000115.1:0-6341 GCA_963600995.1 Akkermansia muciniphila
GTTCAGGCGACGCCTTCCATTAAAGAAGGGAGGTGAAACCTGTGGACTTAGCAACAGCAATCCTGAATGCCCTTGCATCGATCTTCGATCTTGCAGCGGCGGCGATTGGGCTTGCTCAGACCTGCCTCAAGGGTGATGGTCGTAAAAAGACGCGACGCTAGAGCAATCTAGCGTCGCAAACTTAAAAACGGCGTCGCCTGTATGCGGCTCAGGCTGTCGTTGGCGCCATTGTATCACGCATACCCCGCTGCCTCCACCCAAAGGATTCGACGTCGACGTTACTTTGATAAATAGCGACCTGTCGGAAGAAGTTTATCAAGGCATCGGCGAGACCATCAGCGATTCCATCAGGCTGGGGTGCAATTCTTGCGTCGACAACATCGTGGAATCGCTTTATGCGGGTTTGTTCGGCGACGGGAACCGCGGGCATGTCTCAAAGCTTGATGCCTACAGGCAAAACATCAGCGGCCTTAACGAAGCGGACAGCGTAAGCCTGGGTTTCTTGATTGAGTTTCACACTGATCTGGAGAAATGGTTTCTTAACGAGGGTGAGCAAAGCCGAAAGATTGCCCATGGGCAGTTCCCTTTAAGTTGCGAGGTTTACGACCACCTCCATAGAGCATCAAAAAAGTCGATTGGCTGATACTGTCATTCTGCCCTCTGTATACATGCGAACCAGTTGATGCCGCGGTGATTGATTGTCGAAACGGGAAGTTCGAGGCGAGCATGAGGATGCAGGGGCTTCGGGCATTTGTTATCTCGGTTTGGGGAAAAGCAAGCCGTACAGGAGGCAGAAGAACCGGGGCAATGCGGAGTTCAACTTGGACGAAGACAACGTCCTGTAATGTGCCTTACCGCGAAGGCGGCAATTAACAAACGAGCTCCCTAAAACCGCACGACACTGTCCTCGTTGACCAGAAGCAAGCCCGGGTTCTCCCTCGCCGTGTCCATCAGCCTCTGGGTGAAGCCGCTCTTGCTGAACACGCCGTAGGACACCTCGTAGCCGCCAAACGCCTTGCGGATCTGGGCGGATCGCTCGACCTTCTCCCTCAGGCTGAAGTAGACGGGCGCGTCGACGGGCTTGGCATGGTACTTGCACTCACCGGCGAACAGCCTCCTGTTCTGGTGGTCGACCGCCATGACGTCGATCTCGGTGTCACCCGCGTAGTCGTTGAGCCAGTACGAGCCGATGCGCGACGGCGTGAAGCCGATGTCGCCATCCCGGCACAGCTTGGCGAATATGTCGCGGCAGACGTCCTCGTAGGAAAGCGCCACGAATGTCTGGGTAAAATCCTTCTCGATCTCCTCGAGCACCACCTGCACGTTGTCCAGCTCGAGCTCGCCCTTGAACGGGTACACGTAGCGGAACCAGAAGCGGATGAAGTTGTCCGCGATGAAGTACAGCCCCTTGCGCGACTTCTCCGGGTTCTTCTCCGTGACGGGCACGCGCTTCTCCAGGAACCCCAGGTCGATGAGCGTCGACAGGTACGGGGCGATCGCAGACGTGCCCTCCCCCAGCGTGCCGGCGATCTTGCTCACCTTGTGGTTGCCGTCGGCTATCGACCTGATGATGGAGAAGTAGTTGACCGCCGTCATCGACTCGCTCTTGAGCAGGAAGTACGGCTCCTCGTAGAGGAAGCCGCTCTTGGAGAGCACCGTCTCCTCCAGCTGCTCCTCGAGAGGCTTGCCGTCTTGGAAGAACTCGAGGTACTTGGGAACGCCGCCGGTGACGGCGTAGCGCTCGACCGCCTCCTCGAAGCTGCCCCCTTGCTCGGCGTAGACGTCCGTGAAGGGCAGCGGGGAGAGCCTCATCTGCGTCGTGCGGCGCCCGTACAGCGGGCTGTCATAAGAGAGCGCGTGCTTCTGCATCATCCCGATGAGCGACCCGGAGAGGATCAGCATGACGTCGCTGTCGCGCAGCACCTCGTCCCATACGTTCTGCAATATGGATGGGAAGGCCGGGTTCACTTTCACCAGGTACGGGAACTCGTCGATGACGAGAACCTTCCTCTCGCCCGGCTCGTAGTCCGCGATCGCCTGGAAGAGGTCGAGCCAGTCGTCGAAGGTCGCACGGGTGAGCAAGCTGTTGCCCGTGACGCGCGCCACGACGCTTGCGAGGCGCCTCATAGCCTGACTCTCCACCTCCTCGGTCGCCAGGAAGTAAAACGCTGTCTTCCCCTTGAGGAACTCCTTGATGAGCGTGGTCTTGCCGACCCTGCGCCGCCCGTAGACGACGGCGAAGCCGCCTCCGCGGCTGTATTCTGCCTCGAGCTTCGCGAGCTCGCTTTTCCTGCCGATGAATCTCATATGGCAGCCCTCCCATGTGCATGATAAATAGTAGAAGCACACTTATCATAAATTTATTTCTACTGTAACACGGTCAGTGTTCAGAATCAAAGGCGAAGACATTTTGCACGGCGTTACGTTTAGGGAGGACGCCCAGCAGGCCCCCGCCCCCGCGCCCCTTACGGCGTGTAGCGCTCCACGAGGTCGCGGAGCTGCTGTTTCTTGTGCACAGCTTGGCAGCCCTTGGAGGTCCTGTCCAAGATCTCGCGCGCTTGGCCGCTTTGGTCGCCGGCGCTTGCGCGGTGGCGGGCCTCCGGCGAATGTGCGCTGGCGATGAGCTCCACGTGCTCCACCTGCGCTTGGTTGGGGCTTGTCGCGGCCTTCCAGCCGCCTTGCCCCACGTAGTACATGATGGTCATGATGAAGATGGCCACCAGCGCGATGGAAGCTAGCTCATCAGCGCCGGGGATGGTGAGGCGCTCGGCGAACTGCCCTGAGATAAAGCCCAGGTCATGCGCCAAATAGACGATGCCGCCTACCATGCAGAACATGAAGAGCGGGCTCACACCGCGATTGCGCGCTGCCTGCCCGCACTGGATCACGATGAGCGCGAAACACGCGGTGTAGATGGCGTAGAGTGCTCCGGCGAACGCGATTGGGTAGGCGTTGCCGCCCTCGCCGCCGTAGGGCAGCAGGAAGAACCCCAACACCACGAAGGGGAAGAGGCAGCGGTAGAAGGTGCCGGCGTTGAAGCGCACCGTGCGGTAGTTCCAGATGTAGAAGAACGCGCCCGCGCAGATGAACGAGCCGCCCATGGAGATGTTGTTCACCGCCACGCCCATGGAAGCATCCGCAATCACGAGTGAGCGCATGACGCCGCAGGCGAAGCCGAAGGTGGCGATGCACAGCGCGAGTCGCCAGTAATCTTGGAAGACGCGCTGGTAGGTGCGCACGTCCTCGCGCGGGACGCGCTGGAACATGGGCCCGGAAAACTCCGTGTCGCGCGACTCGACCATGAGCGCGAGCATGATGAGCGGGGTCACCACGCTGGGCATGAGGAACACCGCGATGGCCGTGGGCATGGCCGTGAGCAGCCAGTAGATGATGGGCGCATAGAGCAGGCTCTGCGTGATGAGGCCGGCTCCGTAGCGGCGCGGCTTGGCGCAGAACAAGCGCACCCATACGAGCATGAGCCCTGCGGCGCCAAAGCCGGTGAACGCGCCGCCGGCTATTCCCAGCGCGTGAAAGCACTGCGGGAAGTACATGGCCGCGATGAGGCAACCCCAACCTAACAGATAGGGCGCGGCAGGGATGAGCGTGAAGCGGTACTTGCGCACGACGTTGCCGGGCTTGCGCAGCAGCATGGACACCAGCACCGCCATGAAACAGGCGGAAAACGCAAGCGCCTGCGCCAAGAAGAAGCTCGTGGTCATCTCCTTAGTCTGGAAGGTGAGAGGCAGGAAGGGAAAGGCGCCGCCCCAGATGATGGTTGCGTTGGATGCCACGAAGAGCGCGTAGGCGAGCGAGGTGGGATTGGGTTTGAGCAGCTGCGCGGCCTGGATGAGCCGCGCTCGCCTGCTCTGTGCTTCTTGTTCCGCCATGTTCACCTCCTGCGCATAATGCGTTGCAAACAGAATATGGCACTTGACTCAAAAGAGCCAAAAAACCCGCATTTACGTGCTAATTCACAAAAAATATGTGACATGTTTTTGGCTGTCACATGCCATAAATTGAAGCGCAAGAAACGCCGATGCGCAATGCAGTGCACACAACTCGAGGGGGCATGCGCGGCGTTTGTAGAGAGAGGATTGCCGGGCCGCGATAAGCCCGGCGCACAAGAGAGGAAAGGTGAGTTCGTTGGCACAACAAGACGTGAACATGAGTCGTCGCTCGTTTGTGAAAGCTGGCGGCGCACTGACCGCAGCGGCGGCCTTGGGCGCAGGCGCAGTCAACAGCGCATCGCTTTTCAATGAGTCTGTTCCGCAGGCTCACGCGGAGTCCGAGGAAACCATCCACTGGTGCCAGTGCAACGTTAACTGCGGCGGCAATTGCATCTTCCAGTGGCACAGCAAGGACGGCAAGGTCCTCTATATGGAGACCGATAACACGGGTAACGAGGACCTTCAGGCGCGCGCATGCCTGCGCGGCCGCTCCATGCGCCGCTGGCTCAACCACCCGGACCGCCTCATGTACCCCATGAAGCGCGTGGGCAAGCGCGGTAGCGGCGAGTTCGAGCGCATCAGCTGGGACGAGGCCCTCGATACCATCCACGACAAGGTGAAGGGTATCATCGACAAGTACGGCAACGAGGCCATCTACCTTATCTACGCCACCGGCATGTACAGCGCCACGGGCCGCAACCCCATCCGCCGCTTGTTCGGCATGCTCGGCGGTTATGTGAACCAGGGCTACGACTACTCTGCTCATATGCTCGAGGCGGTCATGCCCTACATGTACGGCTCCAGCGCCTACATTGATTCCGAGACTGGCCTGCACGTGACGCTCAAGAAGCCCGCGACGGCGTTCAGCCCGTACGACAACGTGAATGCGTCTTCCTTCAGCGAGGCGGCGCTGCACTCCGACCTCGTGGTCATGTTCGGCAACTCCCCGGCAGAGACGCGCATGGGCGGCGCCAATGCCGTGTGGGACTTCGCCAAAGTGCGCGAGGCGGTCACTGCCCGCGGCGGCAAGATCATCAACATCGACTACCGCCTGAACGAGACGGCCTCTGCCCATCCGGACGAGTGGCTGCCCATCCGCCCTGGTACGGACGCCGCGCTGGTGTGCGGCATCGCGCATGAGTGGATCGCTAATGGCCAGGTGGACGAGGACTGGGTCCATGAACACTGCGTGGGCTACGACGAGAAAACCATGCCCAAGAGCGCCAAGGGCAAGCACAAGTCCTACAAGGACTACATCATGGGCAAGGGCGAAGACGGCATTGAGAAGACGCCCGAGTGGGCCGCCCAGATCACGATGATCCCCGCAGATAAGATTCGCGAGCTGGCCCAGACCATCGCGAGCGCCAAGGCGCCGTTCATCTGCCAGGGCTGGGGCTCGCAGCGCCACACCAACGGCGAGGAAACCACCCGCGCCATCTGCATGCTCCCCATCCTCATCGGCCAGATGGGCAAGCCCGGCACCAACACCGGCCAGCGCGAGGCCGAGCCGCCCACGTACCTGGTTGGCAGCCTGCCCTACACCAACCCCGTGACGGCCACCATCCCCGTGTACATGTGGGCCAATGCCGTCGACCACGGTCACGAGTTCACCGCCACTAATTCCGGCCTGACCGGCGCGGAGAAGCTGGGCACGGACATCAAGTGCATCATCAACTACGCCGGCAACTGCATCACCAACCAGCACGGCGACGCCAATGCCACGCATGATCTGCTACAAGACGAGTCCAAGTGCGAGTTCATCCTGGGCTGGGATACCGTCATGACCGACAGCGCCAAGTACGCCGACATCCTGCTGCCGGATGCCATGCGCTCCGAGCAGATGAACATGCAGACGCAGGGCTATTCCGAGTACTACACCGCCGTCGTCGTGGGCACGCCCGCGCAGGACGCCCCCGGCGAATGCCGCAGCAGCTACGACGTGTGTGCCGACCTCGCCGAGCGCTTCGGCAAGCGCGACGAGTACACGGAGGGCAAGACCCACGACGAGTGGATGGAAGAGCTCTACAAGGCCGGCGCCGCTGCCGACCCCGACATGCCCAGCTGGGAAGAGATCCAGGAGCAGGGCGTCTACAAGCGCGCCGTCGAGCCGGCCATCGGCCTCGAGGCGTTCTGCAAGGATCCCAAGAACAATCCGCTCGGCACGCCCAGCGGTTTGATTGAGATCTATTCCGAAGAACTCGACAAGCTCAACGACACCTGGGAGCTCGAGGAGGGCGAGAAGATCTACGCCATCCCCGAATTCCACGGCGGCTTCCATGGCTATGGCGAGGTCACGGACGAGTTCCCGCTGTACGGCACGGGCTTCCATCACAAGAGCCGCACTCACTCTTCCTATGGCTTCATCCAGGACCTCAACGACGTCGCTCGCCAGGT
>CAVCDT010000116.1:0-6324 GCA_963600995.1 Akkermansia muciniphila
GCACAGATGACCTCATAGCAGAAGGCCTCATGAACCGTGTTTTCAGAATCACCGAGGAAACCGGCCAGATAAGCGACGATACAGCGCAACGATATGGATTCGAGCGAAGCGCCGCAAGCGGCGTTCGCAACCGCTTGGCGCACGCCTACGGTGAAGTCGATCGAGAGATAATCTGGGAGGTCATCGACTCAGACCTGGCGGTGCTTCAGGATTCCTGCATAAGATACGCAGAGGATATGGGAGTTGACCTGAGCCAATAGCCGCCGGAGAAAGCTACTTGTGATACGGCTCGCCGCGGCTGATCTTGAAGGCGCGGTACAGCTGCTCGAGCAACACGACGCGCGCTAGGTTGTGCGGCAGGGTTATCGCTCCAAAGCTGAAGGTCTCGTCGGCACGTTTGCGCACGGCGGCATCGACGCCGGTAGAGCCGCCGATCACAAAGGCGAGCTCGCTTGCCCCGCCAAGGGCCAGCTGGTCGAGGTGCTTCGAGAAAGCCTCACTGCTACGCTGCTTGCCATCAATCGCAAGGAGAATGCAGCGGGCAGAATCTGGGACGGCCTTGAGGATATCGGCGCCCTCTGCCTCCATCGCCTTAACGTCGCCGCCGCACTTGGCTGGATCGCGGTCGGCAACCTCTGCAAGCTTGAGCTGGCAATAGCCGCCCAGTCGCTTGGCGTACTCGGCAACCGCTTCTTTCCAGAACCGCTCTTTGAGCTTGCCCACGCAGACAACGGTAATCTTCATCCCGGCCATAGCATCCTCCTACTTGCCCGCACTCGGGCAGATATCTTGCAGCGGACACTCGCCGCAGCGAGGCTTCTTCGCGTCGCACACCTCGCGGCCGAACAGAACCCACTGGTGATTGACCGGCCCCCACAGCTCGCGCGGGATGAGGTCGAGCAGCTGACGCTCGACTTTGTTAGGATCCGTCTCGCGCTTGGGAACGATAAGCCCCAGCTTATGCGCGATACGGTTGACATGCGTGTCAACTGCAATGCCCTCGACCACGCCGTAGACATTGTTCATGACGATGTTGGCCGTCTTGCGGCCTACGCCAGGCAGGCTCTGCAAGCCTTCGTAGGTATCCGGCACCTCTCCACCAAAATCCGCCATGATCTTCTGCGATGCGGCGATGCAGTTGCGCGCCTTGTTGCGGAAGAAGCCGATGCTGCGGATAACGTCCTCGACCTCGTGGACGTTGGCTTGCGCCATCTGCTGCGGCCCCGGCCAGCGCTTGAAGAGCTCCGGCGTCACCTTGTTGACGTTGGCATCGGTGGTCTGTGCGCTCAAGGCAACGCAGATCACGCACTCGAAGGCGTTCTTGAAATGCAGTGCGCACTCGGCTTCCGGGTACAGGCCGTCCATGCGGCGGCAGACCTCGACAGCCCTCGCTCGGCGCGACGCCTTGCTCTCCTGCGGCATGCTACTCCCCTACCTTCTCGTGCAACGCCGCCTGCTTATCGGCCTTGCGACTGCGCTCCTTGCGCTTGGCACGTAGCTCCTTGAAAAACGCCTTGAGCTGCAAACGGCACTCGTCGCCCAAAACCCCGGGCGTTACCTCGAACTGATGGTTGAGCCTCTCATCGGCATGGATGCTGTAAAGCGTGCCCAAAGCACCCGCCTTGTCATCCGACGCACCGTAAACGCAGCGGTCGACACGCGACTGATGCATGAGGCCCGCGCACATGACGCATGGCTCGAGCGTCACATACACCGTGCAGCCTGCAAGGCGCCAGCGTCCCAACGCAGCGCTCGCAGCCTTGAGCGCCATGAACTCCGCATGACCGGCGGGATCCTGGTCTGTCTCGCGGCGATTGCAAGCAGCGGCAATCAGCTGAGGCTTCTCCAAGACATGCTTGCGCGTTGCCGGGTCGATGGGATCGTAGACGACCACGGCACCGATCGGCACCTCGCCCAAATCCGCTGCGATACTCGCTTGCCGCATGGCAAGGCGCATGAACTCTATGTCCTGCTCTGGTGTCATGAGCGCAATTATACGTGCGCCGCAGATGGGTACGGAGCGCAACGCCGCATTCAGGGGATATGTAGGGAAACGCACTTGAGGCAGCTAGGGCGGCCCGCTGATATAATCCGAGCTAAAGATTGGAGGTCGCAGCCATGATGTATCCCTACATGACATTCGATGACGGCACCGAGGTCATTCACTCAGAGCTGATCGAGGACAAAGACGGAGCGAAAGTCTTCGTTCACTTCGAGCGACCCACAGAAACCGGTTTCGATTCTGCTCGCTGCGAGCTGCCCTCTTACACCTGGACGGACTGGGAAGGCTGTTTCTCCGATAAAGAGAGACGCGACTTCGAGGATTTCCTCCAAAACAATGCACACTTGCTCTACCGCAAAAAGGCCCTGCATCGCGATGATGCAGGGCCTTGCAAGTTGCAACTGGCGGACGGATAGGGATTCGAACCCTAGGAACGCTACAAACGCTCGGCGGTTTTCAAGACCGCTGCCTTCAACCACTCGGCCATCCGTCCAATGAAACGGCTACCTATTGTAGCCGACTTTTACGCGAAGTAATGCCCGACGGTCTCTTTGAGATACGCCGCGAGCTTGGGGTTGCGCATAGCGAGCGCGACGTTGGTCTCGAGCCAGTTGGCGATGGTGCCGGAGTCGAAACCCTGCGCCGGATCGATGACATAGGCATAGACGTTCTCCGTCTGGAGCAGCTCGACCAAGGCATCGGTGAGCTGGATCTCATTGCCCGCGCCGGGCTCGGTAGTCTCGAGGAGCTTCATGACCTTGGGGCTCAGCAGATAGCGGCCAAAAATCGCCAGGTTGCTGGGGGCATCCTTGAGGGCCGGCTTCTCGACCATCTTCTTGATACGCAGCGCGCCATCTGCCTCCTCGACGCAGCCGACGATGCCAAAGCGATCCACCTGATCGTCGGGGACGGGGACGACGGCGATGACGCTCGCGTTGGAATGCGCGGCGCTGATGGTCTGCATCGCCGTGCAGATGTCGTTGTCAGGCACGACCACATCGCCCAGCATGACCATGAACATATCGTCGCCGGTCTTGGGCGCAGCCTGCAGCACCGCATGCCCAAGGCCCAGCGCCTCCTCCTGGTATACGAAGCTCACGGGCAGATCGCCCGCCTCCTGCACGGCATCGGCGTACTTGCCCTTGCCGCGGCGGCGCAAGTCGGCCACGAGCTCGGGGTTGGGGCTGAAGTGGTTCTCGATGGCCTTCTTCTCGTGGCTGTTGACGATAACGACCTCATCGGCACCGGCAGCGAGGGCCTCCTCGACGATGTACTGCATCGTGGGCTTGTCGACGATGGGCAGCATCTCCTTGGGCTGCGCCTTGGTCGCAGGCAAGAAGCGGGAGCCCAGGCCGGCTGCGGGGATAACGGCTTTCATAGAAATCTCCTTTGCATGAGGCGGGTAGATGCTCGTTTAGCGCACACCATTCTAGCGCAGGCCCCGCGCGAGCCCACAATCAGCACAAAACCCTCGGAGCCGACGTCGCCTCGTCTGTCACAAGCGTAAGCCGTAAGGCCACGGCAAGCGCGAACAGAAAAGCGGGGACCCACATCACTGCGAGTCCCCGCCCTCGAATATCAACTTGTCCTAGGAGCAGAGCTTGGGCTCAGCGCCCTGCAAGATCTCCAGATGCCGTTCCATCAATGCCTTCGAGAGCGAGATGATGCGACGATAGTAGCCGTCGGGCTCGCAGGCAGCCACTGCTTGTTCAAAGTCCTCGATCCACCCAAGGGGATGCTCGACCATATAGGACCCGATCTTGTCGAGGTCCTCCTCGCTTTTCGCCCTCAGGCTCATCTCTGCAAGCAAGAGCAGCTCGATACCCATATGGTCCGCGTACTGGTTGCAATCGCCACCCAAGGCCAGCTCGTAATCGCGCAGCAGTTGTTGCATCTCGAACGTCGCGGGCCCAAAACCGCTTTTGACGTTGTCTGCCCGATAGAAGCTCTCCCATGGGGCAGCTGCAGGCTTGGGCGGTCCCACGAACAAGCGCGTCCACTCGACGCTGATATCCTCGACAGACTGGTCCTCGTTCAAGATGGCCACCGCCGCAAAGTCGCTGAGTGACTTCGCCGCTTCTTGGACCACAGGGCTGTCGAAGTCTCGCAAAACATCCCAATAACCGGAGACAAGCCCCAAACGCGGAGTCTGGCTTATAGGCTCGAGCAGGCTTGGACCCAGGTACTGATAGGCACCGGGGAGGAGATCGCATTCGGTTAGGTTCTTAGCCATGAAGTCCCTCCTGTCTACAACAACTCGCACAAGAAGAGCGGGGTGTGCCCATGATAGGACACACCCCGCAAGAGGTATTACTCGGCGCTCTTCTCACCGCCGTCCCACTTTGGGAGCAGCTTCATAGAGAGCACCATGAAGGCCAGCACGCCGAAGGCGATGACGCCGATGAAGATCACGACCTCGGGTAGCGTGGGGGCATAGGTGCCCATAACGCTCCACATGTCGTAGACATCACCCGTCTGGGCGGCCTTGGTACCGAGCGTGATACCCGCCCCGCCAGAGACGTTGGGATGCGCAAAAGAGCTGAAGAGCAGCCATACGCGCTTGCAGAACACGCCCAACACCACCAGAGCACCGGCGATGCAGGCCGTCTTGCGGTTGGCGCGGTTCTTGGCGAACACCAGGATGCAGAAAGGCACGAGCAAGCCGACGACGATCTCGAACCAGAAGAACGGGGCGGTCGAGCCTGTGAACATCACGTCGAGCAGGGCGCTGCCCGCCTCCGTGCCGTTGTAGGCGGTGGTCAAAAGCTCGCAGCCGATGAAGTATGCGTCGACGGCGATGCAGGTGCACAGCAAACCGGCAAGGCTTTTGAAGAGCTTAGGGCTCGTAGCGAAGACCTTGCCCTTCTCGAGCGCTGCCAGGCCGATCAGCAAGATGGCCAAGCCGGAATCCATCGCGGATGCGACGAAGATCGGGGCGAGGATGGCGGTGTGCCAGCCCTCCTTGGCGATCTCGAGCCCGAAGATCCACGCGGTGATGGAGTGGACGAGGATCGCAACGGGCAGCGCGATGCGCGAGAGGACCTCGACTTTGCGCTCGTCGCCCTTCATCAGCCACACCATGTCGAGGATGTTGATGATGAGATAGCAGGTGATGATGATCATATCCCATGCGAGCGGCGACATGAGATTGAGCCCGGTGAGCATGCGCCAGATGCGCTGGATGCCGCCCAAGTCGATGAGGACGAAGGCACCGGCCAGGCAGATGCAGACCGTCGAGGTGATAACCGCAGGTAGAGCCACGGGCTTGAACTTCTCGATGTTGAACACATGCGCAGACGAGGCGACGATCAGGCCGCCGGCGGAAAGGCCCACGAAGAACATAAACGCGGTGATGTAGAGGCCCCAGGAGTTGGAGTTGTTCATGCCGGTGATGCCCAGACCGCCCATCTGCTGCATAACCCAGCAGACGAACGCGGCAACGGCCAAGACGACGCAGACGACGGCAGCGGCAAGGGACTTGCCCGTGAAGAGCTTATTGTTGCTAGACATTGTTACCTCACCTCTCCCTTAGTCGATATAGAAGACCTGGGGCTGCGTGCCCATGTCCTCGAGCAGAATGCGGACGTTGCCCTCGCGGCGCAGCTGGGATATCTCGGAATCAGGATCGTCTAAATCGCCGAAGACGCGGGCGGAGGTAGGACAGCAGACGACGCACATCGGCTCCTCGCCGTTGTCCGTGCGCTCCTTGCACAGCGTGCACTTCTCCATGACGCCCTTCTTGCGCACGGGCACGCCGGCGCCGCCGTAGTTGCCACCGGCAGAGCGAACGGGCTCGTTCCAGTTGAAGACGCGGGCGTTGAAGGGGCAGGCGGCCATGCACATGCGGCAGCCGATGCACTTGTCGTAGTCGATCTCGATACGGCCCTTGTCATCGCGGTACGTGGCGCCCGTAGGGCACACGCGCTTGCAGGCGGCGTTGGTGCAGTGTTGGCAGGCGAGCGGCAGATAGGCGCGGCTCAGGTTGGGATAGGTGCCCACGGCGCCGTCGATGATGTCGCAGCCCTCGCTCAAGACGCGGTTCCACAGCATGCCGTCGGGCACGTTGTTCTGCATCTTGCAGGCAATGGCGCAGGTGTGGCAGCCGACGCAGCGACGCAGGTCGACTGCGATTGCAAACTTGGTCATCAGTCTTCCTCCTAGGCTTTCTCGATGCTCACGATGGTGTCGCTGTAAGGCGCAACCGGCCCGCACATCAGCTCGTAGCCGCGCTCGAGACGCGTTGCGTTGGTGACGGACTGAAGATTGCCCTCGGCGGTATAATCCGCCGTCGCCGCCTCGTAGATGCGAGCAGAGCCCGGACG
>CAVCDT010000117.1:0-6313 GCA_963600995.1 Akkermansia muciniphila
AGCGCTCGACCTCGGCCGTAAAGTCGACGTGGCCCGGGGTGTCGATGATCTGGATCTTGTAGGTGTCGCCGTCCTTGGCGCCGGAGGGGTAGCTCCAGAAGCAGGTGGTAGCAGCGGAGGTGATGGTCACGCCGCGCTCCTGCTCTTGGACCATCCAGTCCATGGTGGCAGCTCCCTCGTGGACCTCACCGATCTTGTGGGTCTTGCCGGTGTAGTAGAGGATGCGCTCGGTAGTGGTGGTCTTGCCGGCATCGATGTGGGCCATGATGCCGATGTTGCGGGTGTTCTCCAGAGAGATCTTCTTAGCCATTTCTCACCACACCCTAGAAGCGGTAGTGGGAGAAGGCACGGTTGGACTCTGCCATCTTGAAGACATCCTCACGCTTCTTGACAGAAGCGCCGGTGCCGTTAGCGGCGTCCATGATCTCTGCCGCGAGGCGCTCGGCCATGGAGCGCTCCTTGCGTGCACGGGAGAAGGTGACCATCCAGCGGATAGCCAGCGTGGTGGAACGGCGGCTGTTGACATCCGTGGGGACCTGGTAGGTTGCGCCGCCGACGCGCTTGGGCTTGACCTCGACGGTGGGGCGAACGTTCTCCATAGCCTTCTTGAAGACGGAGAGGGCGTCCTCGCCGGTCTTCTCGGCGACGATGTCGAAGGCACCGTAGACGATGCGCTCGGCGGTGGACTTCTTGCCGTCCAGCAGGACCTTGTTGATCAGCTGGGTGACGAGACGGTTGTTGTAGACGGCGTCCGGCTGAACCTCGCGACGGACTGCAGCATTACGACGTGGCATGTTCTAGATACCTCCCTTACTTCTTATCCTTGGGGCGCTTGGCGCCATAGCGGGAACGAGCCTGCATGCGGTTGTTGACCGCAGCGGCATCGAGCGTGCCGCGGATGATCTTGTAGCGGACACCGGGGAGGTCCTTGGTACGGCCGCCGCGCAGCAGAACCATGGAGTGCTCCTGGAGGTTGTGGCCCTCGCCGGGGATGTAAGCGGTGACTTCCATGCCGTTGACGAGACGGACACGGGCAACCTTACGAAGAGCGGAGTTAGGCTTCTTGGGGGTTGCGGTGTAAACGCGAGTGCAGACGCCGCGCTTTTGCGGGTTGCCCTTGAGCGCGGGGGACTTGGACTGCTCCACTGCGCGCTTGCGGCCCTTGCGGACCAGCTGGTTAATGGTAGGCAATTTATTCTCCTTACTTGCTACCTTCTTACAAACGGTTTTGCGCCCTGCGACAGGCGCAAGGCCCACGATAAGATGTCAGGTTCCGTCTGGCCGCAGTGTTAGCTGCATGAGGCCAAAGGGAGCCCGACACCAGCACGTATCATGGGCATGCTGCGCCGACAGACCTGAAGGCGCGATTTGGTAGATTACGCTCCTAAACCAAACTCGTCAAACGCCACGGTGCCGGGTGTATCCATATAGTTTCGTCGCTCTGAGCTGCTGGAACGCTGTTTCTTGGAACTTGATGACGAAAAACTTGCAGATTTTATCTCACATTGCTGCGTCTTGGGTACCCCTTCCCTACCTTGCGACTGGAGGATGCAGAGACGCGCACAAAGAAGGGCCCGCTGGCGTGATGCCAACGGGCCCTCTTGAAACTATGCGCGCCTAGCGGTTAAGGCTGGCGTCTAGTCCTCGTCGTCGAGGCTGGAGTCTGCGCCCTCGGTCATGCCGAAGCCTGCACCGAGCAGCTCCTCGAGCATGGCGTCGTCCTCTGCCGCATGGGGCTTGATCACAGAGCCGCCGATCATGTCGTCCGGATCTGCGCTGTAGCTCTTGGGCACCTCTGCACCGGAGAACTTGGCGTCTTCGGGCGAGAAGAGCATCTCGAGCAGCTGGGCTGCATCCGGCTCCTCCGTGGAGGTGTGGTCCTCGAGCAAGTAGGACAGGTCGCGCTCCTCGAGGCCTGCCTTGAGCTCCTCGATCGCCTTGACGCCGATGCCCTCGATGCGGAAGAGCTCGTCCTCCGTCTTGCCCACGAGGTCGCCAACCGTCTCGATGCCGGCCTCGCTGAACTTGTTGGCCCAGCGCTGGGAGACGCCCAAGTCGTCGAAGAGATAGAGCTTGGCCATCTCGGGGGCGAGGGTGCGCCCGCCGATGGTGTAGTTGCCGGGGTAACCCATGCCGGGGCCGCCGATGTAGCTCTCGCCGTCCACAGACCACTCCTGCGGCTGAGGCAGCAGGGACTCCGTCTCGCGGAGCTCCTCGGGTGCCCAGTCGGGCAGTTGCTCGACGACGCCGCCGGTGCGATCGATCTTCTCGCCCTTGTAGGTGAGCTGCAGATCGCGGTAGCGCTTGAGGCCGGTACCAGCGGGAATGGGCTTGCCCAAGATGACGTTTTCCTTGAGGCCGACGAGGTCGTCGTGCTTGCCCTCGATCGCGGCATCCGTGAGAACCTTGGTGGTCTCCTGGAAGGATGCGGCGGAGAGGAAGGAATCCGTGGCCAGGGAGGCCTTGGTGATGCCCAGGATGAGAGGCGTGGCCGTAGGTGCGGCACCGTCCTCCATCATGATGCGCTCGCACTCCTCCTCGAACTCGTAGCGGTTGACCTGGGCGCCCGGCAGGTAGTCGGAGTCGCCCGGATCGAGGACCGTCATCTTGCGCAGCATCTGGCGAGCGATGACCTCGATGTGCTTGTCGTTGATGTCGACGCCCTGGCTGGTGTAGACGTCCTGCACCTGCTCGACGATGTAGCGCAGGGTGGTGTTGACATCGGTGAGGCGGAGCAGGTCATGCGGGTTGACAGAACCGCGCGTGAGCTGCTGGCCGACCTCGACGGTGCACATATCGGCAACGCCGGGCATAAGCTGGACGCGGGTGGACGTGGTGTACTCGACGACCTCGCCCTCCTCGTTGTTGATCGACAGGATACGGGAATCCTTGTCGCCGCTGATCTGCAGGGTGCCTGCGATCTCCGCCAGGATGGCCTCGCCCTTGGGCTTGCGAGCCTCGAAGAGCTCTGTAACGCGGGGCAGACCGCCGGTGATGTCGCCGCCGGCAACGCCGCCGGTGTGGAAGGTGCGCATGGTGAGCTGGGTACCGGGCTCGCCGATGGACTGAGCCGCGATGATGCCCACTGCCGTGCCCAGGTTGACCGGACGGCCGGCTGCGAGGTCGTAGCCGTAGCACTTCTGGCAGATGCCCTGGTGGCTGTGGCAGGTCATGACCGTGCGGATCTTGATGGCCTCGACACCGGCAGCCTTGAAGGCGTCCAGGATCGCAGCGTCCTCGATGTAGCTGTTGGCCTCGAGCATGAGCTCGCCTGTCGCGGGGTTGACGACGTCGTCGGCGACGACGCGACCCACCAAGTTGAGGTCGATCTCGCCCTTGGCGTTGAGCACCTTGTAGTCGATGCCGTCTGTAGTGCCGCAATCCTCCTCGTGGATGATGACATCCTGGGCGACGTCGACGAGACGACGGGTCAGGTAACCGGAGTCTGCAGTACGCAGAGCGGTATCGGCCAGACCCTTGCGAGCGCCGTGCGTGGAGACGAAGTACTCCAAAACGGTGAGGCCCTCGCGGAAGTTAGCCTTGATGGGGTGGTCGATGGTCTCGCCGCGGGGGTCGGCCATGAGGCCGCGCATACCGGCGAGCTGGCGGATCTGCTTGATGTTACCTCGAGCACCGGAGAACGCCATCATGTAGATGGGGTTGAAGCGGTCGAAGTTATCGGCCATTGCCTCGCCGACTGCCTCGTTGGCCTCGTTCCAAACGCCGATGACCTGGCGCTTGCGCTCCTCTGCAGAGGAGAAGCCCATCTCGTACTCCTCTTGGATCTCTGCGACGCGCTCGTCTGCATCGGCCAGGATCTGCGCCTTGGAGGGCGGGATAGTGGCGTCGTAGACGGAGACGGTGATGCCTGCGCGCGTGGCGTAATGGAAGCCCGTGGCCTTGAGGCCGTCGAGGATCTGGCACAGCTCCGGCGTGGGGTACATGTTGGAGCAGTCCTCGACCAGGCGGCTGATCTCCTTCTTGTTCATGCCGTAGTTGATGTAGTCATGCTCCTTGGGGAGGATGGCGTTGAAGATGATGCGGCCGATGGTGGTCTCGATGCGCTCGCCGGCCTTGTACTCGACTGCCTCGTTGTAGCTGGTCAGGACACGGGTGTCGTACTTGAGGCGCACCTGGATCTTGGCCTGCAGATCAACATCCGCACGGGCGTCATAGGCGTTTTGCGCGTCCTTGAAGTCCATGAAGACACGGCCCTCGCCGGGGAACCCGTCACGAGCGGCGGTGAGGTAGTACAGGCCGATGATCATATCCTGGGTAGGAACGGCCAGCGGCTTGCCGTGTGCAGGCGATTTGACGTTGTTGGCGCTGAGCATGAGCACGCGGGCCTCTGCCTGGGCCTCGGCGCCCAGAGGCACGTGAACTGCCATCTGGTCGCCGTCGAAGTCTGCGTTGAACGCGGTGCAGACCAGCGGGTGCAGGCGGATGGCCTTGCCCTCGACCAGGACGGGCTCGAAGGCCTGGATGCCCAGACGATGCAGGGTTGGCGCGCGGTTGAGGAGCACGGGATGGTCGCGGATGACCTCTTCGAGGACGTCCCAGACCACGTATGCGCCGCGGTCGACCATGCGCTTGGCCGCCTTGACGTTAGCAGCGTGCTCGAGCTCGACCAAGCGCTTCATGACGAAGGGCTTGAACAGCTCCAGGGCCATCTGCTTGGGAAGGCCGCACTGATGTATCTTCAGCGTAGGGCCGACGACGATAACGGAACGGCCGGAGTAGTCGACGCGCTTGCCCAGCAGGTTCTGGCGGAAGCGGCCCTGCTTGCCCTTGAGCATGTCTGCGATGGACTTGAGGGGACGGTTGCCGGGACCCACGACGGGACGGCCGCGACGGCCGTTGTCGAAGAGGGCGTCGACGGCCTCTTGGAGCATGCGCTTCTCGTTGTTGACGATGATGTCCGGTGCGGACTGGTCGAGCAGCTTCTTGAGGCGGTTGTTGCGGTTGATGACGCGACGGTAGAGATCGTTGAGGTCGGACGTGGCGAAGCGACCGCCGTCGAGCTGCACCATGGGGCGCAGATCGGGCGGGATCACGGGAATGACGTCCAGGATCATGTCGCGGGGCTTGTTATCAGAACGGACGAAGGCCTCGACCACCTTGAGGCGCTTGATGGCCTTGGCGCGGCGCTGGCCCTTGCCGGTCTTGATGGTCTCGCGCAGCTCCTGCGCGGTAGCCTCGAGGTCGACGGCGTCGAGCAGGTCGCGCACAGACTCCGCACCCATGCCGCCGCGGAAGTAATCGCGGTAGTTGGCGCGCATCTCGCGGTAGAGGAGCTCGTCTTGGATGAGCATCTTGGGCTCGATCTTCATGAAGGTGTCGAGCGCCTCCTGTGCGAGCTCCTTCTTCTCCTGGAACTCGTCCATGATGTCGGCGATCTCTTCTTCGACTTCCTCCGGGGAGAGGAGGTCCTTCTCGTCGTAGACGCGCTCGCCGTTCTCGTCGAGGTAGTCGACGGACTGGCGACGGGTCTCCTCGATGTACTTGTCGCGCTCTGCGTCGATGTCGAGCAAGGACTGCTCGAGCTCCTCGCGAAGCTCCTCTGCGTCCTCCTCGCGGGCCTCTGCATCAACCCAGGTGATGATATTGCTGGCGAAGTAGAGAACCTTCTCCAGGTCCTTGGGGCTGATGTCGAGCAGGTAGCCCAGACGCGACGGGGAGCCCTTGAAGTACCAGATATGGCTTACCGGCGTTGCAAGCTCGATGTGGCCCATGCGCTCGCGGCGGACCTTGGAGCGCGTGACCTCGACGCCGCAGCGCTCGCAGGTGATGTCCTTGAAGCGGATGCGCTTGTACTTGCCGCAGGCGCACTCCCAGTCCTTGGTGGGACCGAAGATCTTCTCGCAGAACAAGCCGTCTTTCTCGGGCTTGAGGGTGCGGTAGTTGATGGTTTCAGGCTTCTTGACTTCGCCGTAAGACCAGGAACGGATCTTCTCAGCGCTGGCAAGGCCGATGTGGAACTCGTCGAAGTTGTTGACATCAAACTCGGTCATCGATTACTCCTCCTCCTCATCGGTAGTGCCCAACAGGGCATCGCTTGCATCTTCTTCATCATCCTCGGAGGAAAGGTCGGCCAAGCCGCTGGCCAGGACCTCCAAGGCGTCGATCTCTTCTTCAGGCTGCTCGTCTGCAGCAGCGCCGAGCAGGAGCTCCTCCTCTTCCTCGGGGGTCTCCTCCTCTTCCTGCTTGTGGCCGATGAGCTTCACGTCCAGGCACAGGGACTTCATTTCCTTGACCAGAACCTTGAAGGACTCGGGGATCTCTGCGGGCGGGATGTTCTCGCCCTTGACGATGG
>CAVCDT010000118.1:0-1056 GCA_963600995.1 Akkermansia muciniphila
TGTCGTTCTCGAACGCGGTCTTGGCGGCAGCGTAGGTGTCGAACTTCTGCTGGGTCAGGTTGGGGTAGTTGGCGGTGAGATAGGTCTCTGCGGTGGTGCCGGAGATGACGATGACCTTCTCGTCCTTGACGTCGTCAAGCGAGGTGATGACATGGTCCTTGTGGGACACGCCGCCCAGCGCGACGTTCATGTAGGGATCTGCGAAGTCGACGGCCTCGGCGCGCTCGTCGGTGACGGTGAAGTTGGCCAAGATCATGTCGACCTTACCGGTCTCGAGGTACTCGACGCGGTTTGCGGCCTCAGTCGAGACGAGCTCGACCTCAACGCCCAGGTCCTCGCCGATCTGGCGCGCGAGCTCGATGTCATAGCCTTGATACTCGCCGTTCTCATCCACATAGCCAAAGGGGTTCTTGTCGCTAAAGACGCCGATCTCGATCTTGCCGGAATCCTTGATCTCATCGAGCGTACGGTAGACAGCGCCGCTATCGGACGAGCTCGAGGAGCTGTCGCTGCTGCTGGAGCTGCTCGAACCGCACCCGGCGAGCAAGCCCGCGGTAAGCGCGACAGCCGCTACAGCGGCAATGGCCCCAAAGATCTTCTTCTTCATCTGTTCTCTCCTTCTCTCTTTATTCCCTAAAATCCTACGGGATTTAAGGTTTTTGCATTGCCGAGACAATACCCCTGCCCTAAACGCAGGTCAAGTTAAATCCTACTAATCAGGTATGTTTTTCTCGAACGGGGTCCGTCTCCCTCCAAACGCTCCCTTATGCGTTATCCAAACGCATACCATCGGCAACGCGATAACGCTATTCCCAAGATAAAGCAAACCCGCGCCATAGGGACGCGGGTTCGCAAAGAAGCTATGAGGCTTGGTTGGCAGCGCCGTGCTCGCGCACCTGCTCGAACTCGAACGTATGCAGGAACTTCTTGGCGCGCTCTGTCTTGGGGTTGTCGAAGAACTCCTCCGGGATGTCCTGCTCGACGATCTCTCCCCCGTCGAAGAACAGGACGCGGTCTGCAACGGCGCGCGCGAAGCTCATCTCGTGCGTGACGATG
>CAVCDT010000118.1:1066-6262 GCA_963600995.1 Akkermansia muciniphila
ACGATGAGCATGGTCTTGCCCTCGCGCGCCAAGTCCAAGATGACGTCGAGCACCTCGCGAACCATCTCCGGGTCAAGGGCTGCCGTTATCTCATCGAGGAGCATGACCTCGGGCTTCATAGCCAGGGCGCGTGCGATGGCGACGCGCTGCTTTTGGCCGCCGGACAACTGCCGCGGGAAGCTCTTGGCCTTGTCCTTGAGGCCGACGCGCTCGAGCAAAGCCAGCGCCTCTGCCTTGACCTCGTCTTTGGGGCGCTTTTGGACCTTGAGCGGGCTGAGCATGACGTTGTCGAGCACGGTCTTGTGCGGGAAGAGCTCATAGCTTTGAAACACCATCCCGATGCGCTGGCGCAGCTTGGTGATGTTCTTGGAGCTGCCGTCGATGAGCTGCCCCTCGATGCTCACGCTGCCGCCTTGGATGGGCTCGAGTCCGTTGATGCAGCGCAGGAAGGTGGATTTACCGCAGCCCGACGGGCCGATGATGACGATGACCTCGCCCGATGCGACGTCGACGCTGATGTCCTTGAGGACGACGTTGTCGCCGTAGGCCTTCTTGAGGTGCTCGATCTTGAGCAGGGCTTCTGACATAGCTAGTTCCACTTCTTCTCGAGATAGCTGGCAAGCATGCTAAGCGGCCAGCACGCGATAAAGTACAGGAAGAAAATCGTCCCGTAGATGCCGAAGACGGCATTGGGGCTGGTCATGCGGTTGGCCTCGATGATCTGCTGGCCGACCTTCATGACCTCGACCACGCCGATCATCATCACAAAGGACGTGGTCTTGATCATGCGCGTGATGAGGTTGACGCTCATGGGGATAAGGCGGCGCACCGCCTGCGGGATCACGATATGGTAGTAGACCTGCGCCTTGGACATGCCTAAGGCCTGCGCGCTCTCGTACTGGTGCTTGGGAATGCTCACCAAAGCACCGCGCACGAGGTCTCCCATCTCGCCTATGCCCCAGAAGGAGAAGACGATGATGGACGACAGCTCTGCAGAGAGGTCGAGCCCTGCTACGCGTGTCGCGCCAAAGAAGACGATAAACAAGAGCACCAGCTGCGGCATGACGCGCACGATCTCGAGGTAGATGCGGCTGATGACCTTGGCCACCGGGTTCTTCCAGGTCATGAAGACGCCAAAGAGGAGGCCCAGGAAGATGGAGATGACCACGGATACGAGGCCGATCTCGACAGACACCCAAAGCCCCTGCAGGAGGCGGACGGCGTTGGTGCCTTTGAACAAGACGTCAATCCCCAAAAGCTCCATGGCGCAACCTCCTCTCGATGACGCTGCCCAAGATGGAGACGGGCAGGATGATGATCAGGTAGAAGATCACGAGCATGAACAGGCACTCCGTGGTCTTGTAGTAGAGGCCGATGAGGTCTTTTGCCACAAACATGAGGTCCATCAAGCTGATGGCGCTGAAGACGCTCGTCTCCTTGAGGAGGAAGATAACGTTGGCGACAAAGGACTGGATGGAGAGCGTGACCGCCTGGGGCAAGACGATATAGCGCATGACCTGCATACGGCTCATGCCCAAGGACAGCGCGGTCTCCGTCTGGATGGGCTCGACGGATTCGAGGCCGGCGCGAAAGCTCTCTGCCATGTACGCCCCGCCCAAGAGGGCGACGCCCAACATGCCGCAGGCCTCTGCCGATACGGTGAGCCCCATGCGAGGCAGGCCAAAATAGAAGAAGAAGAGCTGGATGAGCAAGGGCGTGTTGCGGAAGAGCTCCACATAGACCCTGCATACCTGGTGCAAGACGGGGACCTTGAAGTGGTTGACCATGGCAACCACGAGGCCGATGACGATGGAGCCGATGATGCCCACCCAACCGATGCGCAAGGTGAGCCACATAGCCGTCTCGTAAAGGGGAAGGTACTGGGCCATCGCTGCGAAATCCATCTTGTCACCTCCCCTGCCAGCCTAGTAGCGCTAAACACATAGCGAACATAGTAGCCGTTAATTCCTACCAAAGTTTAGGAAATTAGGTCTGAACCGCCCTAGCGGTCAGAAACCGCCCCATTGTCTCATATGTTGCAAGGCTTAAATCGGCCTGTAGCGGGCGTTTTTCCAAACGTAAACTGTGCAGGCAGCCGCAGGCACAGCAAAAGCGGCGGCAGGGAAACCCCCACCGCCGCTAGAGGCTGCAACCCGAAATGAGAAGCGCTTAGTCCTCCTTGGACTCCGCCGGCTTGGGGCGGATGGCGAACTTCTGGAAGAAGGACTTGGGACGCTCTATCTCGTGCGTGGAGGTGACGTCCTTGCCCAAAATCAAACCGCCGGTCCAGTCGCCGAAGACGCGGAACTTGCGCTCCCAGGTAGGCATGGCGAACCCGTGGTAGCCGCGGTGCATGCACCAAGCCAGGGGGCCTTTGATGATGAGCTTCTTCTGCCCGGAGGCGAAGATGCCGATCCAGGCGCCCAAGCCGGCGACGCAGCCGGCGTTCTTGTGGAAGTAGTCGTGCAGCTCGCCGCCGTGAAGCGTCGCGACCAGGTTCTTGACCAGCTGGTTTGCCTGGCGCAGCGCATGCTGGGCCGTAGGTGCGCAGGAGCCGTCGGGCAGGCCGCAGCCGGAGAGGTCCTCGCACACCGTGGCGTCGCCGCAGCCCCAGACGCCCTCGACGATGCCCTCGTCGCCCTCGACGCGCAGGTCCGTGCGCACCTTGAGGCGCCCGCGGCCGTCAAGTGGCAGCGGTGAGTCGCGCAGGACGGGGCAGGCAGAGGTGCCGGCCGTCCAGACGATGAGGTCTGTGGGGTACTCCTTGCCGTCGGAGGTCTTGACCACGCCGTCGACGGCGCTTTCCACGAAGGTCTTGAGATGGACGTGCGCGCCACGGGCGGTCATCTTGTCGATGGCGTACTGGCTGTGCTCGGGCGGCAGCTCCGGCATGATGCGGTCTGCAGCCTCGATCAGATGCAGCTCGAGGTCCTCGAGCTTGATGTTGCGATGGCTCTTGAGCAGGACATGGCACAAGTCGACCATCTCGGCGAAACCCTCGCCGCCGGAGAAGCCGCCGCCCACGACGATGAAGGTGAGCAAGCGCTTGCGGCGCGGGTCTCCAGCCGGAAGGCTGCTCGCGATAGAGAAGTTCTCGATGATCTTGTTGCGGATATAGACGGCTTCCTCGGTGGTCTTGAGGCCGATAGCGTTATCAGCGATACCCGGCGTGGGGAAGGTCTTGGTAACCGCACCCAAGGTGACGACGAGCTGATCATAGGGGATATCCCAGACACGGTCGCGCTTCTTGACGGTGACCTTTTTGGCGACGGGGTCGATGACCTTGGCCTTTGCCTGGACGACCTCCGTGCGCTTGAGATGGCTGCGCAGGGGAACCTGGATATGGCGCGACTCGATAGAGCCGGAGACGACCTCTGCCAGGAAGGGCTGGTAGCACATATGGCTGCGAATATCGACCAAGGTGATCTGGGCCTCATCCGCCTTGAGCTTCTTCTCCAAACCCTTGGCAACGTGGTAGCCAGCAAACCCGCCGCCCAAGATCAAAATCTTCTGCATAACCCGCCTCTCCTGTCTTCAGAAACCAAAAAAGCCGCGCGAAGCGACCGCTATGGGCATCCGCGAAAGAGATGCCGTAACTTGGTGTTCAAGCTATTAAACCACTCGCGCGATGCAGCAGGGCGCCGCGATGCCCTAGTTTACCCGCTCTTAATGTCAAGCGGTTAGAACAGGGACATCGCGGTCTGTCCTGGAAACCCCGCGTCACTGCGCGAGCATCGCCTCTGTGCCCTCGAAGCGATAGCTGCCATCCGTGCCGATAACGAGCCAGTTGTCCTCTCCTGCGAACTGCTCGTCGAAGGCGCGGATGGCATAGACGTTGTCGAAACCCTCGGCCACGATCTCCATGAAGGCTTTGAGAATATCCGGATCGTCTTGGGGCACGACGGCGTTGAGCATGAACAGCCCGCCGGGGCACAGGATGCGCTTTGCCTGGGCGAGCGCCGTGCTCGTAAGCAACCCCACAGTGGGGTTGGCACCGTCGAAGGAGTCGTTGATGACAGCGTCGTAGGCGCCGTCGAGGCTCTCTCGCATGAACTCGAGCCCGTCTTGGACATAGATTCCCAGCCTGCCGCTGCCCTGCGGCCCGAAAGACGCCTCGAGCTCGTCGACGAAGAAATGCCTGCGGGCGATGTCGACAATGGCGCCGTCGAGCTCGACCACGTCGATCGCGACGTCTTTGGTGGAGGTGAGCAGGTGCTTGGGGTACGAGAAGCCTCCCCCGCCGATCATAGCCACGCGCGCTATGGGCAACCCGGCCTCAAACATGTGGTCGAAGGCACGGTAGTACTCGAACACCGGCTCGAACCTGCGCGGTCCCAGATAGCTTGCCGATTGGAACGCGCCTCCCACGTAGAGCACGCGCACCTCGGCGCCTTCGGGGTCCTGCATCGTGAAGACCTCTGCCGTACCGAACATCGTGGGATAGCTGTACTCGCCCAAGCTGCGGCGTTTGAGCGCATCGCGCACCTTGCGGCAGGCGACAACGGCACCGCACGCGGCGGCTGCCGCTGCCGCCGCTACGACATATCTCTTCCTCATCCAAAGGCTCCTAGTCTTCGAAGGGCGCGCAGGACAGAGCAGCGCGCTACAGGGACTTGACCGTGCGCCCGTGGATCATGGCGCGGTAGTGGGCAAGCCCGGCCTTGGGAACCTTGATGGTGACCTTGGCGGGCAGCGCCGCAAACGTCGAGCTTCGCACGTAGGCACCGGGAGCCTTGATCTTGAGGGTGGTGAGCTTCTTGCAGCCCTTGAACGCCTTGGCGCCGATCTCTGTCACCGCATAGCTCTTGCCGCCGACCTTGATGCTCTTGGCGACGGTAGCCTTCTTGGCCTTGCTGTTGGCAAGCCCCGCGACGCGCACGCTGCGCCCGGCCGCGGCTGTATCGCCCGTGATCTCGTAAACCACGCCGCTCTTGGTCACGCTTTGCCCCAGTTTGCTATCGGATGAGGGCTTGAACACGGCCTTAAGCGTGATATTGCCCGGGACGTTGAAGGTGTACTCGTCCACGGCGCCGCTGAAGCTGTAGCCGTTCTTCTTCCATTTGGCCACCTTCTTGGCACCGTGCTCAGCAATGACCTCTTCCTCGCTCTGCTTGGTGACGGCCAGGTACTTCTCGAAGCTCATGCTGTAGCTCGTCTTCCAACCCTCGAAGCTGTAGCCGGCCTTCTCGGGGATTG
>CAVCDT010000119.1:0-6140 GCA_963600995.1 Akkermansia muciniphila
ACTCATGGAGGGCCAGCGCGCTTTTCCTGCGGCCTGCCCGTGCGCGGCTTCAAGATGAGCCTTGCGGCGCTTGTGGCAGCATCGTTTTCCGGTGTGATGCCGGCATCGGCCTTCGCCGATACATCCAGCGTCTTGGACAGTTGGGCTCAAGCGGCCCAGAACTCTGTGAGCGCGGGTTACCAGGCGTTCATCACGACTGACGCAGACGCGGACTCCTCTCAAACGCAAGAGGGGGCCACAGAGCTCCCCTCCAAATACGACCTCCGCGACCCTGACGGCGACGGCGATACCAGCGATAGCGTGGTCACTCCCGTCAAGATGCAAAGCCCCTGGGGTACTTGCTGGGGATTTTCCACCATTGCCGCTTGTGAGACCTCCATTCTCTCCAAGTCAGGCGAGACCTACGAGGATACCAAGTTCGATCTTTCCGAGCTGCAGCTTGTCCAGGCGGTTTTGGGCGGTAGGGGCGCACCGGAGAAGTACGTGGGCGCTGCTCAGGCAGGGGAGGGTTTCATATCTGCCGTTGACGACCCCAACGTCGGCTTTAGCTTCGGCGGTTACATGAGCTACGGCGCCAACGTCTTCGCATCGGGTATCGGGCCCATGCTCGAAAGCTCTGCCGAATACCGCAATACCGGAATCTACAAAAATGGCGCTGCCCATGACGACGACCCTGTCTACCAGGTCGTTGTCAGCAGGCTGGTGGATGCTGATGATGACGCGGCCGATGATGGCGATGTTGCGGACGCAGATCAAGATGCCTCCCAAAGCGCAGGCGAGAGCTCTGTTAAGGAGGGCGGCAAGGTACTCGAAACCAATGTGGAGTTCCTTACCAAGTCCCAGATCGAAGCTGCCAAAAACGATAGCTCGGTGCGTTCATGCAGGGTCTTGTACTATGCCGGCAATTACACAGATGCCGATGGCAACAAGGTCTACACGGATTGGACCGTCGAGTCCCAGCAAGAGGACAAAGAGGACGATTCTTGGCTGAATTATGCCTTGCGCAACCTCGAGGACGGCAACGAGCTTCCTTCGACGCGCAACCTCGATGAGAACGGCAAGTTCCAAAGCGTCAATTGGGATGCGGTCGACAACATCAAAAACGAGCTCTACAAGGACCCTGATGATGCCGATGACTTTAGCCGCGCTGTCTCCGTTGGCTTCGCGGCGGATGTTTCCATGCCCGGCGATGCCGACGACCCGGCTCAGTACATCAGCACCGAATGGGCGCATTACACCTACGATGAATCTGGCGCGAACCATGCGGTGACCATCGTCGGATGGGACGATAACTACGATGCCGTCAACTTCGCTAAGGGTTTCGAGGATTCCGAGGAGGGCGCTGCAGTCCACACGCCGGCGGGCAATGGAGCTTGGCTGGTGAAGAACAGCTGGGGCTCCGAGACGGACAGCGCCGGTGGGGACTATAACTTTTCCTACGATTGGGGCATAGAGAACGACAAGGGCGAGCATACCGGTTATTTCTGGATCTCGTACTACGACAAGAGCCTCACCTTGTTCGAATCGTTCAATTTCGATCTCGACTCCTATACCGGCAACGAGGACTACAAGATCGATCAGTACGACTACCTGCCCGTGAGCGATACAGTGGTGTCCGAGGGTTCCGAGACCCCCGTCTACACGGCCAATATCTTCAAGGCCGATATGGACATGGATGTGCGCACGCTGTCCTGCGAGACCTACAAGACGGACACCACCGTCACCTACCAGCTGTTCTTGCTTGATGACGAGGCGACCAGCCCCACCGACCCAAAGCATTCGACGCTCGCGTATACCGGCACGAAGACCTTCGATTACGGCGGGTATCACCGCATCAGCATCGATGAGGACGATTGGGTCCCCATGCGCGAGGGTCAGCGTTATGCCGTGGTGACCACTCAACAGGCCGCGGACGGCAAGTACTATCAGGGCGCTGCGATCAACACGGATTGTCCCCAGCTATCCGAAGAGGAGCTTGAGAAGTACGGCCAAGGGGAGCGGGAGGTCCTGGAGAAGCGCTACAGGGCCCGGTTCTCTAAGAACATGGAGGATTTCTACACGACCGAGGAGGGCAAAGCGCAGCTCAACGGGCGCACTGTCGAGGAAGCCGTCAAGGAAGAAGTCGACAAGCTCATGAAGAGCGACGACATCGTGGAGATGATCGACGATGCGGTCAAGCAAGCTGTCGATACGCGCAGCAAGGTCTACTACAAGGGCATCGTCAACAAGGGCGAGAGCTTTACCGGCGCGTCCTCGGCAGAATCCGAGCTCGGCGGTGCCGCAAGCGATACCGTGTGGGCCGATTGGACCGGCGTGGTGAAGAAGATCAAGCAGGAGAACGAGGACTGCGTCGTTGACAACGCCTCCATCAAGGCGCTTGCGGAGCTCGCAGATTACGCGAGCGTGAAGGAGCTGAGCAAGCTCGAATCCGCCGCCGCCAAGGGCGAGAAGCTCCTGGGTTCTGTCGTGGTGAGCTCCAGCGGCATCGACGTACCCGCCGGCAAGCAGTGGATGACCATGAGCGACTACTATGACCTCAAGCTGGCCGTGACCAGTGCGAAGACGCAGCTTAGCAAGGCCGGCGAGAGCTACAAGACCACGCTGCTCAAGACCACGCCCAGCTCCAAGGCAGTCACCACGGCCACGCGAGCGGTGACGGGCAAGATCAACAGTGCCGTGAAGGCGGGCAAGAGCGTCACGTACCAAGGCTCCACGTACATGGTAAACGGAAGCACGCTTGCGCTTAGCAAGGCGGCCGCCGCAAGGAAGACGGTCACCGTGCCCGCTAGCATCACGGTGGGCGGCAAGGCTTTCAAGGTCACCAAGATCAAGGCCAAGGCCTTCAAGGGCAGCAAGGCCAAGACCGTGGTCGTCAAGAGCGCGAAGCTCACCAAGAAGGGCGTCAAGAACAGCCTCAAGGGCAGCAAGGTCAAGACCGTTAAAGTCAAGGTCTCCAGCGTCAAGAAGACCAACAAGAAGCAGGTCGGGAAGTACAAGGCCATCTTCGCCAAGGCAAACAGCGGCAAGAAGGTGACGGTCAGGTAGGCTGCGCCGCTTAGGGGGACGCAGCCCGTATGCGGGGCCCGCTCGTCATGGGCGGGCCCCGTTTGGTTCTTGCCATGAATGTTGGGACGTCAGGGTGTCAGGGCCAAGAGGTAGGTGAGCCCCAACTTGTTGCAAAGGGACGCTTCTCTTATGCTCAGAAAAGCTATCCAGCTATGTGCTTCTTCACAAAATCTCTATAATGTGCGTGTTCGGTTCATCAACAGAAGGGAGTGCTCATGAGCGACTCTGATTTGATTGCTGCGGGAGCCATGGTAGCTGGCATTATCGGCTTCTTAGTCGTTATCGGTATCGTCTGGTATGTCTTGCAGGTAATCGCGCTGTGGAAGACCTTCACCAAGGCGGGCGAGGCCGGTTGGAAGGCCATCATCCCCGTCTACAACACGTACGTCCTCTACAAGATCACTTGGAACACGAAGATGTTCTGGGTGTATCTCGGTCTCTGCATCGTGTACGGCGTTCTCTCCGCATTCGAAGGCGACGACGCTTCGCTGGCTATCCTGCTCGTCGACCTCGTCGTCTTGATAGCTGCTTGCGTCATCGGCATCATGCAGCTCTATAAGTTCTCCCTGTCCTATGGGCACGGCGCCGGCTGGACGGTGGGCCTGGTCTTCCTCAACCCCATCTTCATGCTCATGATCGGCTTGGGCTCCTCGCAGTACATCGGCCCGGAGGGCCGCGGCAAGCAGGTCGATCCTTACAACCCCGCTCCCCAGAGCTTCTAGGATCTGACAGCCAAAGGGATGCGCTTGCATCTGCAGCCCGCCTTGTCCCAAGCGGACAGGGCGGGCTTTCTGCTTTCTCTGGCGCTTATATCGGCAGGGAGGGGATGGCGTCCGTGCATTGTGAGATCGCCCTGTCGCGGGCCCTTAGGCTTTTCTTAATTGTGCGCTGCTATCTGCCTGCGAGGCATAGCGCGCGCCTGCGTGTGCGTTACCCTTGCATGAGCAACTGCGCCCTCACGACGAGCGGCGCCTTTCGAGGATGGGATCAACAACATGAGAAACTGGAAGAAAGCCCTCAGTGCCACAACGAGCATCTGCCTGAGCGTCGCCTTGGCCTCCGCCTTCTGCGTAGCGGCGCCGGTGAGCGCCCAAGCCGATGTCGATGCAAGCGCCGCTGCGGCAAGCCAAGGTCAAGCTGATGCCGCCGGCAGCCAGGAGGAGAGCTCCCTTAGCGCCGATTACAGCATGCAGAGCATGGCCAGCTTGCTTGACGCAGGTCAGCTTTCTGTCAGCTCAAGCGTCGAGCTCGCCAAAAACGACGCCTACGACGGCGTGATGGTGAGCGGCCCGGCAAACGATCTTGCCAGCCAGGGCATCGGCGTTGGGCGCGAGTTCGACTTCGGTGACGGGACGGTGAGCCGTATCCGCGTTCAGGCCCTGATGGCCCAAAGGACTCGCGCCTCGCTCGCCTGCTATCTGGACGGCGGCTCCACGCCTGTCGCCACCTTCAAGCTCAAGGCGCAGAAGAAGGCCTCTAGCTGGGATATTGGCACCAAGGACTACTGCGTTGACATCAGCAAGCTCAACCTCACCGGCAAGCACAAGGTGAGCTTCAAGGTGCTGGACGCCTCTTCGAGCAACGTGCAGATGCTCTTCAAGGGCTTCGAGTTCATGAAGTTCACCGTGCCGGTGGTCTACTTCAACATCGACGAGGAACTGGGCACGGTCGATGCCATGAACTCGTCTGACAACCATAGCGTCGAGTGCTACGGTAGCATCGATGTCAACGTACCTGCCGGCTATACGAGCGACTACACGGGCGAGACGCTGGCAAGCCAGAGCTACGACCTCGAGTACGTGCGCGGCCGCGGCAACTCCACCTGGGGTGCCGATACCGGCCACAAGCCCTACAAGCTCAAACTCGAGAAGAGCGCAGGCCTTCTGGGCATGGGCAAGAACAAGCATTGGGTGCTCATCGCCAACTACTACGACAACAGCCAGCTGCGCAACAAGATCTCCTATTGGCTCAGCGAGCAGCTCGGGTTCGAGTACACCGTCAAGCTCGAGCCGGTCGAGGTCGTGATGAACGGCGAGTACTACGGCAGCTACTACCTGTGCGAGCAGGTGCGCGTGGGCAAGAACCGCCTTGACATCGACGATCTCGAGGACTCCAAGGACGCAACGGACGAGGAGACCATATCCGGCGGCTACCTGCTCAACCTGGGGGAGTTCACAGACCCCAACCAGGGATTTGAGACCAACAGCGGCGATGTGAGCACGCAGTGGACCATCGAGAGCCCCAAGTTCGACGGCTACTTCAACGCCGCCCAGTACAACTACATCCGCAACTACATCGAGTTGACTGAGGCAGCGCTTTTCTCGGATAACTTCAAGGACAAATCCGGCAAACGCTACACGGATTACCTCGACATCGACTCTGCTGTGAACTACCTGTGGATGCAGGAGTTCAGCCATAACGGCGATGCCTACGTAGGCGGTAGCAACTACCTCTACAAGAAGCGTGGCGGTAAGCTCTATTTCGGCCCGATGTGGGACTTCGACTACGTGGCATGGGGCTCGACGGAGTACGACAAGGCAAACACCAGCGGCTGGCAGCAGAAGTACGGCATGTGGGTGCCGCGCCTGCTCAACGACAAGCAGTTTGCCTCGCTCTTCGTCGAGCGTTGGCAGACGCTCAAGAAGGCTCTCGACGAGCTCACGGCAAGCGGTGGAAAGCTCGACCAGTTCGCCTCGCGCATCGAGACCGCGGTTGACTACAACGTAGAGAAATGGGGCATGTCCCCGCTCGCCGCCTCGGATGAAGAGGACGACTCTGCTGCGAGCGCGCTCACCTTCAAGCAGGAGGTCGAGCGCCTGCGCTCGTGGATCACGCAGCGCGAGGCATGGGTCGACGCCAATCTCCATCAGCTCGCCAATCCCACCAAGTGCACGATCACCCTCCAGGTCAACGGCAAGACCTGGCGCAAGCAGAAGGCATACGTGGGCGACTTGTTCCAGCTCGAGGGCACAGCCCCCGAGAAGGCCGGCTACAGCTTCGAAGGCTGGAAGACGAGCTATAGCATGAGCTTCGAGAAGTACCTGGCCGTCACCAAGCAGAGCGAGGAAGAGGTC
>CAVCDT010000120.1:0-6091 GCA_963600995.1 Akkermansia muciniphila
ACGATGAGTTGTGGTAGTACTCCTGCATCTGGATAGTGCGCGAGAAGCAGAAGCAGGCGGTGATCTTCACGTTGTAATCCGGCAGGTCCTCGCGGTCACGGCCACGGCGCGTCGCCTCGATGAAGCTCGGCTCTGTGAGGTAGTCCTGCCCGGTCTTCTCGAGGATATAGTCCTCGATGCCCTTGGGGTAGCAGTACTCCTTGACCTCGAAGCCCTCGACACCCTCGACGCACAGGCGGAAGGTGACGTTGGCGTTGACCACGGCCTGGCGGCGCAAGGTCTCCTCGAAGTACTCCTGCGGGATGTCGATAGAGGTGAAGACCTCCAGGTCCGGGCGCCATTTGATGGTGGTGCCGGTGCGATGCGCCTGGGCGGGGTCTTCGATGGACTCGACGGCAAGCGCCTTCTTCTTGGCGCCAACCACCTTGCCCTTTTTGAAATGGAGGTCGTACTTGTTGCCGTCGCGCCAAACCGTGACATCCATGTACTCGGACGCGTACTGCGTCGCACACGAGCCCAAGCCGTTGGTGCCCAGCGAGTAGTCGTAGTCGCCGCCGGAGTTATTGTTGTACTTGCCGCCGGCATACAGCTCGCAGAAGACGAGCTCCCAGTTGAAGCGTTTCTCGCTGGGGTTCCAATCCAGCGGACAGCCGCGCCCGTTGTCCTCTACTTGGATCGACCCGTCTGCGAACTTGGTGAGCGTGATGAGGTTGCCGTAGCCCTCGCGCGCCTCGTCGACGGAGTTGGAGAGAATCTCGAATACCGCGTGCTCGCAGCCCTCCAGCCCGTCCGACCCGAAGATGACCGCGGGTTTAAGGCGGACGCGCTCCTCGTCCTTGAGCTGGCGGATACTGTCGTTGCCGTAGGCGGCCGTGCTTTTTGCCATGTTGCTGCTTTCGTCGTGTACGTTTTATGGCGCACCGCCCGCAGGCGATGCCAAATGCGAATGTAACATTTTACTAGCCAGCGCAACCAGCGCTGCAAAACGCAACGCAACTGGAAACCGCAAAGCCCCAAGCTCCAAAGCGCACTCGGCGCCCGCCAGGGCTTGGGCCGCGGCCGTCCTCAGGATGCACGTGCTAGGCCTATGAGTATACAAAATCGCTGCGACACGCGTCCGGTCGCGCGCCTGCCGCGCCCGCTCGCCGCTCGCGGCAAACGGCACTGCGCTGCCCTTTGCCGATAATGCGCCATCGCTAATATCAATGACTTGGAAAGAGGCCTGCCAGCTCCCCGCTGCGATAATAGACGGCGCCAACCGCCCGTCGCATCGTCTGCGGCAGGCAGGGGCTCGAGCCTGCACGCTGTGCAGTACTGCGCAGCCAAGACAAGCAACCACCGTTAACGGCGCCGGGTACCTCACGCCAGGGCACTTACACGCAAGAGAAAGGCCTCTCTCACCATGGAGTTCTCAACCGCCTGTATCCACCACGCTCCCCGTTTTAGCGAGCCCACGGGAAGCGTGACCACCCCCATCTACCTCACCTCGACCTTCGCCCATCTGGGGCTGGGCCGCTCCACCGGATACGACTACACGCGCACGCAGAACCCCACGCGCCAGTCGGTAGAAGACACCATCGCCGGGCTCGAGCAAGGTGCCGACGCGCTGGCCTTCTCGACGGGCATGGCCGCCGTCACCTGTCTCATGGAGCTGTTCTCCCCCGGCGACCATATCGTCACCTCCTTCGACCTCTACGGAGGCTCAATCCGCCTCTTCGACAGCATCTCCAAGAAAAACGGCCTGAGCTTCACCTCCGTCGACACGAGCGACCTCGCCGCCGTGGCAGCAGCCATCACGCCTGCCACCAAAGCCATCCTCATCGAAAGCCCCACCAATCCCACCATGGTGGTAAGCAACATCAAAGCCGTGGCCAAGCTCGCACACGACAACGGCGCCCTCCTCATCGCCGACAACACCTTCTTGAGCCCGTACTTCTGCCAGCCCATCACCTTGGGCACAGACATCGTCATCCACAGCGGCTCGAAGTACCTGGGCGGCCACAACGACGTGCTCTCCGGTTTTCTCGTCGCCGCTACGCAAGAGACAGCCGATAAGCTGCGCTATATCCAAAACACAACGGGTGCCACGCTCACGCCCTTTGACGCCTGGCTTGTCGAGCGCGGCATCAAGACGCTACCCCTGCGCATGGAGAAGCACCAGCAAAACGCGCTCGAGATCGCCGCATGGCTCGAGGGCCACCCCAAGGTCGAGCGCGTGCTCTACCCCGGTCTGCCAGACCACCCCGGTCACGCTTTGAGCCTCGAGCAGGGTACGGGCTTCGGCGGTACGCTCACCTTCTACGTTGACAGCGAGCAGACCGCGCGCCAGCTGCTCGAAGGCGTCGAGCTCATCAAGTTCGCAGAAAGCCTGGGCGGCGCGGAGAGTCTCATCACCTATCCCCTCACCCAAACCCACGCAGACCTCTCGCCCGAGGAGCGCATGGCAAAGGGCATCGACAGCAAGATGATCCGCCTCTCCGTGGGCCTCGAAGACGCCTCAGACCTCATCGCCGACCTCGATCACGCACTTGCATAAGGAGCAGACAATGACGACATTCGACTTCGATCGCATCATCGACCGCACCAACACCGGCAGCCTCAAATACGACTTCCACGCCACACGCGGCAAAGACGCAGACCTCATGCCCCTCTGGGTGGCCGATATGGACTTCCAGCTCCCCGCAGAGGTGCTCGACGCCATCAAGGCTCGCATCAACCATGGGATCTTCGGCTACACGCTGCCGCTCGAGCCCTACTACCAAGCCGTGCTCGACTGGGTCGAGACGCACCAGCACTGGCGCCCTGCCAAAGAGCACCTCATCACCACCCCCGGCGTGGTCTTCGCCTTGACATGCGCCGTGCGCGCCTATACGCAACCGGGTGATGCCGTGCTCATCCAACAGCCGGTCTACTATCCCTTCAAAAACGTCATCGTCGACAACGGGCGCAAGCTCGTCAACGCGCCGCTGTCATACGAGCAAGGCGCTTACTCGATAGACTTCGACGCATTCGAGCAGGCAATCGTGGACAGCGACGCCAAGCTCTTCATCCTATGCAACCCCCACAACCCCGCAAGCCGCGTCTGGACGCGCGAAGAGCTTGCAACGCTTGCTGCCATCTGCGCCGAACACGACGTCATCGTCGCATCCGATGAGATCCACGCAGACTTCGTCTGGGACGGGCGCGAGTTCTGCTCCTTCGCAAGCGTAGCCGCCGGTACCGGGTGCAGGTGGCTCGTCTGCACAGCTCCCAGCAAGTCCTTCAACATCGCCGGCCTTCAGATCTCCAATATCTTCATCCCCGATGCCGATATGCGCCACGCCTTCGACGCTGCACGCGGCGCCACCGGCTACGACGAGCCCTCGCTCATCGGCCTTACCGCCACCCAGGCCTGCTACACCGTAGGCGCCAGCTGGTTTGAGCAAGTCAGCAGCTATATCCACGGCAACATCTGCTTCATGCGCGACTACCTCGCCGCCCATGCCCCCAGCCTGCATATGGTCGACTGCCAGGGCACCTATCTCACCTGGGTCGACTGCAGGTCCCTGGACCTCGATGCGGATGGCCTCAAAGAACTCGTGGAGGATAAGGCCCGCCTATGGCTCGATATGGGCGACATCTTCGGGGCCGACGGCGCCGGGTTCATACGATTCAACGTCGCCTGCCCGCGCAGCGTGCTCGCGCAGGCACTCGAGCAGCTCTGCGACGCCGTGGCCGAGCTCTAAGCAGCACGCAAGCCAGGTATGCTAACCTACATGCGAAACTTCTAGACCAAGGACCCAACGCATGCCCATCCGCATCCCCGACTCGCTTCCCGCCACATCGGAGCTCGAGGCAGAGAACATCTTCGTGATGACCGAATACCGCGCTATCCACCAGGACATACGTCCCCTGCGTGTGTTGCTCCTCAACCTCATGCCCACCAAGATCGTCACCGAGACCCAGATACTGCGAAAGCTCTCCAACACCCCCCTACAGGTGGAGGTCGAGCTCTTGCGCCCCATCACGCATGAGGCCAAAAACACCCCGAGCCGCCACCTCGAGACCTTCTACCGTAGCTTCGAGGAGATCAGAGACTCCCGCTACGACGGCATGATCATCACCGGTGCTCCAGTGGAGCTGCTCGACTTCGAGCAAGTCGACTACTGGGACGAGCTCGTCAAAATTATGGATTGGGCAAACGAGCACATCCACAGCACGCTGCATATCTGCTGGGGTGCGCAAGCGGGCATCTACCACCATTACGGGATCGACAAGCGCACACTGCCCGGCAAGCTCACGGGTATCTTCTCGCACGAGGTCATCAAGCCGTCCTCCCCGCTCGTGCGCGGGTTCGACGACGTCTTCGACGCCCCGCATTCCCGTTACACGGGCATCATAGAGTCGGATGTCGCAGCGCATCCCAAGCTCGAGGTCATCGCAGATTCGGCCGAGGCGGGCGTCTACATCGCCAAATCGACCGACTCCAAGCACTTCTTCGTCTTCGGGCATCCTGAATACGACCGCGACACCCTTGCCGCGGAGTACAAGCGCGACCTCGAGCGCCAAAAGGCCGGCACCTTGGACTTCGCCGAGATGCCCAAGCACTACTTCCCTAGCGACGACCCAGCCCAGCGCCCGCGCTCCACATGGCGCAGCCATGCCCAGCTGCTCTACACCAACTGGCTCAACTACTACGTCTACCAGACCACGCCTTACGACCTCTACGAGTAAGCCGCTTATCGGCACATCGCAAGCTCGACGCCCCTCGCCCATCGCGCGAGGGGCTTTGCCATGCCCTTGCGAATGCAAAAGCCCCTTAAGTTTCGCTTAACGCCTGCACGCGGCATAGCATATGCTCACCGCCGGCGGGACAGACGATGCCTGCGCAACGGGATCACGCGCTGCGAGTGTTACCTTAGCTTGATTTTATTTTCAACGGGGCCGCCTCGTAGCGCCCCTTCGCAAGCTAGAACACCAAGAGGAGCAGGTAATGGCAAACGAGGCTTCACCGACGCGCGCGTCATGGTCCGGACGCTTGGCATTCGTTCTTTCCGCCGCCGCATCCGCCGTGGGGCTGGGTAGCATGTGGCGCTTCCCCTATCTTGCAGCCAAGTACGGAGGCGGCGCCTTCCTCTTCGTCTACCTGCTCTTCGTATTCACCATCGGCATCTCCCTGCTGCTGCTCGAGAACGCTCTGGGCCGCAAGACCAAGCAGTCTGCCATCGGCGCGTTCAGCGCTTTTGGCAAGAAATTCACCTTCATCGGCGTGTTCATGTCAGCCGTTCCCTTCATCATCGTGCCCTACTACTGCGTCATCGGTGGTTGGACGACCAAGTACATGTTCTCCTACTTCACCGATAGCCCCGCAGCCATAGCCGATGGCGGCACCTATTTTGCCAACTTCATCGCCGACCCCATCCCCAGCACCATCTTCCTGCTCATCTTCGCAGTGGCGACCTGCGCCATCGTCGGCCTGGGCGTCAACAAGGGCATAGAGCGAGCGAATCTCATCATGATGCCCGCCCTCATCATCGTATCGGCCGCGCTCGGCATCTACGTCCTCACTATGCCCAACGCTCTCGAGGGCCTGGCGTACTACCTCGTCCCCGATGCGAGCAAGTTCTCACCGGAGCTCGTCATATCCGCTTTGGGCCAGACCTTCTACACGCTGTCGCTTGCCATGGGCATCATGGTGACGTACGGCTCCTACCTCGACAAGAAGGAGAAGCTCACCACCAGCGTCATGCAGATCGCCGGCACGACTTTCGGGGTATCGTTGCTTGCCGGTCTCATGGTCATCCCCTCCGCCTTCGCGGCACTGGGAAGCGGCGAGGCCGTCGCACAGAACGCCGGCCCCTCCCTCATGTACATCATCCTGCCCCAGGTCTTCAACTCCATGGGATCCATCGGCGGCATCTTGGGGGCAATCTTCTTCATCCTCGTCATCTTCGCCGCGCTCACGAGCTCGATCTCGCTCGTCGAGACCTGCGTCTCTATCATCTGCGACGGCGCGGGCTTCTCCCGCAAGAAATCACTTACCATCGTCACGGCGTTCCTCATCGTGGCAGCCCTCATCGTCAACCTCGGCTACAGCGGCCTGAGCTTCATC
>CAVCDT010000121.1:0-6021 GCA_963600995.1 Akkermansia muciniphila
CTATTACGTCGCGGCTAACGCCGCGACCGGGCGAGCTAGCGGGCTTCGCCCGCATTCGCTCGCCCCTACGCGCACCTGTGGCGTCGTGGTTCTCGTGGTCCTGTAGCTCAGCGCGGAGGTCTTTAGGGGCGATTCCTGCAACGGCTCAGAGGCACCGCATGGCCTCGAGGATGGGTCCGGTGCACAAACGCGTAGGGGAGAGCGACGCGAGATGCGCGCAGCGCAGCTCGCAGCTCTCCCGGTAGGTAGCAGTGGATTGCGAGACTTTGCGCCGTCGCTGCTCTCCTGCTTAGTGTGCGCTGGCCCAGTTGGGGCCTACGCCCACATCGGCGCGCATCGGGGCCTTGGTGTCGACGACGTTGTTCATCACGCGCTCGACCATCTCGCGCAGGCGCTCGAGCTCTTCTTGTGGGCATTCGAAGTCGAGCTCGTCGTGCACCTGCAGGACCATCTTGGCGGCAAAGCCCCCTTCGCGCAGCTCGCGTGCGACCTCGATCATCGCCTTCTTGATGATGTCTGCCGCGCTGCCCTGCATGGGATGGTTCATCGCTGTGCGCTCAGCGAACTCCCTCAGGTTCTTGTTGGTGGAGTTGATATCGGGCATATAGCGTTTGCGCCCGAACATCGTCGAGGCGTAGCCGTCTGTGTGCGCATCCTCTTTGGCTTTCTCGAGATAGGCTTTCACCCCGGGATATGCCTCGAAGTAGCGGTCTATCATCTCTTGGGCCTCTTGCCAGGAGATATGCAGGCTCTGGCTCAGGCCGAAGGCCTGCTGCCCGTAGACGATCCCGAAGTTGACTGCCTTGGCGCGGCTGCGCTGCTGCGATGTGACGTCCTCCAGTGGAACTCCGAAGACCCTTGCGGCTGTTGCGGTATGGAAGTCCTCGCCGCTGTTGAACGCTGCGATGAGACCCTCGTCGCCGCTCAAGTGCGCGAGCAGCCTGAGCTCGATCTGCGAGTAGTCCGCGCTTACGAAGACGCTGCCCTCGCCTGCGACGAAGGCCTCGCGGATATGGCGGCCCAGGTCGCTGCGCACAGGGATGTTCTGGAGATTGGGGTCGCTCGACGACAGGCGCCCGGTGGTGGTGACGGTCTGGTTGTAGGTGGTGTGCACACGCCCGTCTGCGTCGTCGACCAGCTGCGGCAGGGCGTCCAGGTAGGTACTGCGCAGCTTTGCGAGCTCGCGGTACTCGATGACCTTGGCGGGCAGCGGGTGGTCGTCGGCGAGCTTTTGGAGAACGGCCTCGTTGGTCGAGTAGCCGCGCTTGGTCTTCTTGGACTTCTTGACGTCCAGCCCCAGCTTCTCGAACAGGATGACGCCCAGCTGCATGGGCGAGTTGACGTTGAACTCCTCGCCTGCGAGCTCGAAGATCTGCTCTTTGAGGGCGTCGATCTGCTCACCCAGCTTGGCGCTCATGGCCTTGAGGACGTCGCAGTCGACGTAACAGCCCACGTACTCCATACGCGCGAGCACGGGCATGAGCGGCAGTTCGACCTCTGCAAAGAGCGCGAGAGACCCGTCTTTGTCGAGTTTGGCGATAAGGGGCTCGGCAAGCGCAAGCGATGCAGCCGCGTTGATCGCGCCCTCGCTGGGCGCATCGTCGCCCTGCGGGATCGCTGCCCCTAGGTAATCGGCTGCAAGCTCTGCCGCATTGTACTTAGCGCGCGCGGAGTCGAGCAGATAGGCGGCAAGCGATGCGTCGAACAAGCGCGGTATCTCGCCTGCCGGGGCGTTGCAAGCGCCCTCGAGCGTTGTGAACAGCTCTTCGACGAGGCTGATCTCGAAGCAGCCCTGCCCTGCGAGCTTGCGCAGGCGCTCGACGGTGCCCTTAGCATCGGTGAAGGCGCTTCTGCCCTTTTGGAGAAGCTCCAGCAGCAGGGGCAGGCCCTCGGCAGCATCTGTTACAGCGACGTGCTCGCCGTCGGCAAAGACCAGCTGCGCATTCGCCCCGAAGAGCGAGAGCTCCTCGGGCTCGTCGAGGGCGACGCCTATGCGCTCGTTCGCATCGATCGCGTCGTGCACCAGCGCGACGGCGCTCTCTGCCCGCTCGAGCCCCAGCTCGCATTGCGCGGGGGCGTCGGCGCCGTTATCAGACGCCGCGGAGCTTGTGCCGCCGGCGAGCTCGAGGACCTTGGGCAGCTGTGTCCTGAGGTTGAGCGCCCCGAAGGCGTCCCTCACGGCAGCGGGATCGAAGCTGGGGAAGTGCAGGGCGTCGAGGTCGATGTCGATGGGGGCGTCCTTGCGGATGGTGGCGACGTCGCGGCTTATCAGCGCGTCCTCTTTATGCTCGCGAAGGTTCTCGCCCATCTTGCCCTTGATGTTGTCTGCATCCTCGAGCACGGCCTCGAGCGTGCCGTACTTGGAGATGAGGTCTGCCGCCTTCTTGGGGCCTATGCCCGGTACGCCGGGGATGTTGTCGCTGGTGTCCCCCTTGAGGCCCAGGAAATCCGGCACCTGGTCCGGGCGCACGCCGTAGCGCTCCTCGACAGCCGCCGGGTCCATGACGGCGATGTCGCTCATGCCCTTCTTGGTGGTGACGATGCTCGTGAGCTCTGTAGAGAGCTGGTAGGCGTCTTTGTCGCCCGTGATGAGATAGACGCGGTAGCCTTTGGCTTCTCCCATGGCGGCGACTGTGCCCAGGATGTCGTCGCCCTCGAAGCCCTCCATGCTCACGCAGGGGATGTTCATCGACTCGAGCAGGCCCCTGATCAGCGGGAACTGCACGGCGAGGTCTTGGTCCATGGGCGGGCGCTGCGCCTTGTAGCGCTCGAGCAGCTTCATGCGCCAATCCGGGCGATGGACGTCCCATGCGCAGATGACCACATCCGGTCTGAAATCTGCGAGCATCTTGAGGAGCATGTTCATGAACCCGAAGCAGGCGTTGGTGGGCTTGCCGTCCGGTGCGGTCATAGCCGCGCCTACGGCATGGTAGGCGCGGTGGGTAAGCGAGTTGCCGTCGATAACGGCGACAGAGCGGTTGGCTGCGTTGTTGCTTGCGCTTTGGGGCATGGGTTCCTCCTGGGTTGATTGCTCTGGAAAGTATACCTGCCCGCTGCGACGCGAGCGGCAGGGTGGGGGCTGGCCGGTAGGCAAGGGGAGCGCCGGATCGCCCCTATCTGGCTTGTCGTGCGGTGCCCGGGGCATTTGCGGACGGCAGGGCCCGGCTCGCAGGCCGCAAAGGCCTGCAAAAGTCTTTCAATCAACGATAATGAAACACTTCAGAAACATAAGTAACAGAGCAGAAATATTCGAGAAACACAAGCTTAACGGCAGGTATCCCTTTGTAATTGCTCGTTAACTTTCAAGGTGTTTTTTCGCTGTTTAATTCCTGTTGTTCGTTAAAGCATTCGATCGTTATACGGGAGGGATCAACATGGATACTGCATTGACAGCTTTCATTCTGATCTGCGCGTTCTTCGTGCTCTTTATGACGCCTGGCGTGTCGTTTTTCTACGGCGGCATGTCACGCAAGAAGAACGTGGGCAACACCATCATCATGTGTTTCTTGGCCCTGGGCATCGTAGGTGTCCTCTGGGCAGTCGAGGGCTTCTCGGTGGCCTTCGACGGACAGTTCGCCGATACCACCCTCGGTCAGTTCATCGGCGGCTTCCAGCAGCTGTTCCTCAGCGGGACCGACACGCTGGGCACTGGCGACACCAATGTTGACGGCCTGCCCGATATGGCGTTCGCGATCTTCCAAGGCGCGTTCTGCATGATCACCGTGGGCATCATCGTCGGCTCCGTCGCCGGCCGCATCAAGTTCGGTGCGTTCGCTGCGATCATCGCCTGCTGGATCATCTTCGTCTACGGCCCGCTGGCCCACATGGTCTGGGGCGGTGGCCTCATCGGCGGCACCATCGGCGCCATCGACTTCGCAGGCGGCGACGTCGTCCATATCTCCTCTGGCGTCACCGGCCTCGTCCTCTGCATCATCTGCGGCGCACGCCGCGGGTTCGGCCATGCCTCCTACCGCGCTCACAACACCCCCATGGTCGCCTTGGGCGCAGCTCTTCTGTGGTTCGGCTGGTTCGGCTTCAACGCCGGCTCTGCTCTGGCTGACTCCTTCGGCAACGCAGACGGCCAAAGCGTCGCTGCCATCGCCGGCATGAACACCCTGATCGCATCCGCAGCGGCCGCCCTTTCCTGGATGGTCACCGATAAGATCTTCACCGGCAAGTCCACCCTCGTCGGCGCCTGCACCGGTCTCGTCGCCGGCCTGGTCGTCATCACCCCGGCCGCTGGCTTCGTCGAGGCTTGGGCAGCCCTCATCATGGGCATCGTCGTCAGCCCCATCTGCTACCTCTGCGTCTCCAAGCTCAAGACCAAGCTCGGCTACGATGACGCTCTCGACGCCTTCGGCTGCCACGGCATCGGCGGTATCGTCGGCGGCATCCTCACCGGTATCTTCTGCGTGCCCGAGCTGTCCTGGACCGACTTTGGCGGCCTGCTCTACACCGGCGACCCCACCTTGCTGATCGCCCAGATCGAGGGCATCGTCGTCACCCTGGTCTTCGTGGTCGTCGTCACTGCTATCATCGCTTTCATCGTCAAGGCCTGCAGCAAGGGCAGCCTGGCCATCCAGGGCTATGATGAGGCGCAGGGCATGGACGTCACGCTCCACGGCGAGTCCGCTTACCCCGCCTTCGACGGCCTCGACTAGTCAGCCCTGTTAGAGAAAGGTGAGTCTCTTATGAAGAAGATTCAAGCGATTGTCCGCCCCGGGATGCTCGAGCCCCTCAAGGACGCCATGAGCAAGGCGGGGCTTGGCGGAATGACCGTCAGCACGGTTCACGGCTGCGGCAAGCAGGGCGGCTGGACCGAGTACTTCCGCGGGTCCGAGGTCTTGGTCACCACCCAGCCCAAGATCTCCTGCGAGTTCGTCGTGACCGACGCGGAGGTCGAGAAGGTCATTGACCTGGTCTGCCAGACCTGTCAGACCGGCGAAGTCGGCGACGGCAAGATCTTCGTCTCCCCGGTCGAGGAAGTCGTCCGCATCCGCACCGGCGAGCGCGGCGAGTCCGCAGTCTAGCAACAAGCCTGCCGCACGCTAAAGCGGCAAGCGCATAGCATCCAAGGAACCCGGCTCATTGCGAGCCGGGTTCTCTTTTGCCGATGATGGATTCCGCGATACTCGCTAAAAGCGCTCTCAAATCCGTATGCGCGGAGGTGTTCGCCTGTCGAGAGCTGCATGCAAGGCGGTGCCCATGCTCGGCTCTAAGCTTTGCGCCAGGGGAGGTGATACCCCCATATACCCTGCCGTTGACCTGCGATAACGCAAAAATACCCGACTTCGCGTGACGCTATTTCAACCCCTGCTCCCTACTATCGGCACGTATTGATTCGCGCATAAGCGTGAAAAGGGTATCCGTGTGGATTAGATAGGAGAGAAACATGGACGACAAAGAGAAGGGGAGCCAGGCACCGCAGGCGGCAAAACCCAAGCGCAGCAAGAAGCGCGTGGGGATCGTCGCCGGCGTGGTGGTCGCTGTGGTAGTCGCAGCGGGCGCCGGCGCGCTGGTATGGCATGAGCAGCCGAGCTTCTGCAACGCGATCTGCCATACGCCGATGGACGGCTACTTGGAGACCTACATGGCCGAGCCCGGCCAGGCAGCCACGGATAAGTGGGGCAACGAGGTCGCCGACGCCAGCGGCATGCTGGCCGCAGTGCATCGCAGCGACGATGCCAACGCCAACTGCCTCGACTGCCATGTTCCCACGATGAGCGAGCAGCTCACCGAGGGCGGCGAGTGGGTGAGCGGCAACTACACCTTGGTCGAGCAGGACGGCGGCAGCGCCAAGCTCACCGAGCGCAACAGCACCCAGCTCACCGAGGCCCGCGGCACCACGGGCGATGCCTTCTGCCTGCGCAGCGGCTGCCACGTCAACGACGACGGCTCTGCCATGACCCGCGCAGACCTCACGGCGCTCACCGCCAAGGAGTCCGACGACCCCGCGGTCATCATCCGCAACCCGCACTCCTGGCAGCACGGCGAGCAGGCTTGCACGGATTGCCATAAGGC
>CAVCDT010000122.1:0-3889 GCA_963600995.1 Akkermansia muciniphila
GTTGTAGTCGAGGTTGTTCCACTCGTCGTACTCGGGGTCGCGGTTGTTCCAGACGACGCCCATGGACTTGTAGAGGCAGATGACGGACACGGGGTCGAAGGTGATGTCGCCGATAGGCGTGACAGCACGCTGGCCAGCACCGAAGAGACCGCCAGCACCCTGGGACACGCGGCCGGTGTTGGTCTCGAGCCAGTGCGTGCAGGGGATGACGATGTCGGCGCAGCCGTTGTTGGGGCAGGACCACAGGTTGAAGTCCAGCCAGAAGTCCAGGCGGGTCAAAGCCTCCCAAGCCTCGATGAGGTTGGACTCGTTCATGAAGTCGCCGGACATGCAGACGCCGCCGTGGATCTGGTACGGGGTGTCGATCTCGTTGATGGAGTCCCAGATGGTGGCAGAGTCAGCCCAGCGGCTCCAGTAGCGCAGCAGCGGGAAGCGCTCGGCAGAGATCTGGTTCTCGTTCTTCTCCCACACGGTTGCGGGACCGGGCCAAGCGGTGGTCTTCTTGTAAGCGCCACCCTTGCGCTCGATGATCCAGCGGCACTCCTCCTTGGAGGGAACCTTGTTGCCGTAGCGCTCGGCAAGCGGGGACTTCTCGTCGATGAGGTACTTGACGAACTTCTGGACCAGGGGGATCTGCTCTTCGAGGGTCAGATCGCGCGGAGTGTTGCCCAGCTCCATGGTGCCCATGTGGCCCCAGGTCTTGGAGGGGTGCTTCTCCCAGCGCTCATGGTAGGAGTTGTCCTTGCTGCTGTAGTCGGTGACCAGCATGTTGGCGCGGCCGGCGCAGCCGTCGACCTCGGCCTTGGAGGAGCCGCGGTTGCCGGCGGGCTCGTCGGAGTTACCGGTGATGCAGGCGATGATCTGCAGGGAGCGGCTGTTCTGGACAGCGTGGCCGGTCTGGTCCGGAGCCAGCTGGTAGTGGATACCGCCGTTGCCGTGCAGGGGGTTCAGGCGCGTGGTGTAGATGCGCACTGCCTCCTCGATCTTCTCTGCGGGGACCTCGGTGACCTCGGCCGCATAGTCGAGGGTGTACTCCTCGAGGTTGTGCAGCCACTCCTTCCAAACGGTCTCGGCGCCGATGGTCTTGCCGTTCTTGAGCTTGACCTTGACGGTGCCGGGCAGCAGAGCGGGGCTCTTGGGCAGGCCCAAGGGGTTGGACTTCTTGCCGCCCTCGTTGCCCTCGTCCCAGTAGTCGTCGTAGGCCTTGTCGCCGGGATCGGCGAAGTGGGAGGGGTCGGGCAGCCAAGCGTCGGCCACCAGCGGCTTGTAGGGATGCTCGATCCAAACGCCGGTCGTGGGGATCTTGTGCTTCTCGCCTTCCCACTGGCATGCCTCTGCATCCCAGTACGTAGGCTTCTGGTTGTTCTCATCCCAGCAGATGAAGCGCTGGTAGCGGCCCTCGTACTTCCAGTACTTGTTGATCCAGTCGGGGTCGCAGTCGGCCTCGGTGATGATGCGGCTCACCATGTCGATGCCGCCGTTCATCTCCATGAACCAGCCCTTCTTGGTCTTGCCGCCCTCCTCGGGGTTCCACAAGAACGGAGCGTTGGTCCAACGACGCACGAACAGGTCGTCGTAGGCCTCGTTGTCGATGATCCACTTGTTCCATGCCAAGGACATGCACAAGTCGGTACCTACGCGCAAGGGCAGCCAGAGGTCGGCTTCCTTTCCCAGCGGGGTCATGCGCGGGTCGACCAGGATGTGCTTGTAGGCACGCTGCGAGCAGTCGACGACGGTACGGTTGTTGGAGTCGTAGTTGGAATACTCGGATGCAGTGCCCCACTGCACGTAAACCAACGGCTCCTGCTCGACTTCCATCCACGGCGAGCCGATCTCGTCGGTGAGGATACCGGCGAAGTGGCGCGGGCCCTTGCAGATCTCGTAGGCGAGATGAGCGTTGGGGGTGGGGAAGATGGACTTGAGGGTGCCGTAGGGAGGCTGAGCCCAAACGCGGGACGTGCCGCCCATGGCGAAGTTGGCCTGACCGCCGTACTTCTCGACGATCTCCTTGAACTTGGAACCGGCCTCATCGAAGGCCTCGGCCAAAGAGATACGGACCCAACCGGGATCGCTGTCACCCTTGGGGTTGGTGCGCTTCATGCAGTAGCGCAGGCGATCGGGGTGGTACAAAGCCAGCATGGAGGACTGGGACTTCGAGCAGCAGTGGCCGCGGCCGTGTGCTGTGGACTCGTCGCCCTCAACCTTGATGACTTTGTTGTCCTGGACCGTAACCCAGACACCGCATTCGACTTTTCCGCAGGCGCGGCAGCAGGAACGGATGCGCTTGACCTCACCCGCCGTGGTGTCTTCGCCGTCGGCCAGTGCGTTGGAGGGCTTTGCGGCAAAAGACAAACCGCAAGCCGCCGCTGCAATGGCGGACGCCTTGACAAAGCTGCGCCTTGTAAGCGAAAGCTTCGACATGCTTCTCTCCTCTCGGATTCTCTCTCGGCCCTGCTTTTGCAGGGCTTTCGTGACGATGCGCCACGCACTGCTTCGGGGGCTTGCACATGCGCCTCGAAAAGAGGATGAACATGAGGCAAGGCGCTTGCGCAACAAAGCTGTGCATGACGCGTTTACGTTTCGAAACTTTAGCCACGGGGCGAGCGCCCAAATCATAAGAGACGGATGGATGAGGCATCCCCAATATCATCCCCAAGGGATTAAAGTCCTGCTCACGGTGCAAATATACTGCTCATGCCGCCGCAAAAGCCGAGGTGTGCGCATCATGCCCGGACCCATGCGACAGCAAAAACGCAACAACCAAGCTTTAAGGAGAGAGCATATGGAACCGCGTCCATCTGGGACTATGATCCTCGACATCGACGAGGCGCTTGCGACAGAGGAAACCCGTCTCGAGATCAAGCGCTGCTACCCTCATGTGGGCAACGCCCTGATACGCACCCACGCTGTCGAGGAAGGCCAGCCGCACCAAAACGTCATCAAGCTTCTGGCCATGGTGAGCAAGGAGTACATGGACGCAAGCGAGGACTCGCAAAGCTACTGGGATGAGATCATGGAGCGCTGGATCCACTCGATGTTCCACAACCTGGGCAATTGCATGAAGATCTACAATCGCCGCCAGCGCAAGGAGGGCGGCATCGAGCTGTACTTCGACTATCTCGAGCTCGAGCTCCAAAACCGCAGCTACACCATCGCCTTCGCGCTCGACTCCAACAGCGATATCAAGCCCGAGACCGCCTCTATGGCCACCAAGTGCCGCAACGCCATCGTCAAAGGCGAGCTGGGCGAGGGCGTGACGCATGTAATCATGCCCAGCGCCAAGAGCCTCGAGCTCCAGAAGGCCGCAGGCGTGATCGCCCGCGCCGAGCGCGAGGCGGCAGAAGCCGCAGCTGCCGAGGCTGCCGAGGCCGAGCGCCTGGCGCAGATCGAGCGCCGCCGCGAGGAGGCTCAGGAGAACTTCCTCGAAGACCCCGACGAGCAGATCGCCAAGGAGGAGGCCGCCATGGAGACCTTGGAGGAGCACATGGCGCAATACGAGTTCCCCGTCGCGGATTTCGACGTCGACTTCCGCTATTGGGACGTCGTCGGCGCAGATGGCGTCGTGCGCCCGTACGACTCGCAGGAGGGTGCCTTCGTCACCAGCGAGCAGATCGCCTAGAACCATAGCTTGAGGCACCGCGCGCAGGGGCAAGACCGTTGCGCCATACCCCAAGCGCCTTTTTCTTTGAACCGCCACATTGGTAAGGAGTTAGCACATGGGAGAAACGAACGCGTCTCTTAGCGGGCGCATCGTCAAGATCTGCGGCCCCGCGCAAAGCGGCAAGACGCAGCTTCTCATCGACCGCTGCACCCAGCTCATCGCCCAAGGCGTCGACGCCGGCGGCATCTTGGTGCTCGCAAGCACCGGTATGGCCGCACAGGCCTTTAC
>CAVCDT010000122.1:3899-5910 GCA_963600995.1 Akkermansia muciniphila
GGCCTTTACCGACCGCCTTGCTGCCGCCGCAGGCCCCGACAACGCCAAGGCAGCAGCCCAGGTCAAGGTCATCACGGCACTCGAGCTGTGCCAGGAGGTCCTGTCCACGGACGAGGCGCAGCGGGCAACCGGGCGCGTGCCCCGCGTCCTCAACAAGGCCGAGTACAAGTTCCTGCAAGAGGACCTCAAAGTGCTGGGAGCCACCAACCGCAAAGTCCGCGGAGCGCTCGCCTACTACTTCAAGCAGATGAGCGAGCTCGTCGACCGTGACGAATGGGTGCTTCTGGGCGAGGAGCACACCATCATCAAGCGCTTGGAGTCCACGCTCGTCAACCGCAAGGCAGTGCTCGTCCAAGAGATCGCAGCGATCGCCGCGCGCTATCTCACATCAGAGGGCGGCAAGGCCGCACGCGGCGCCTATACCCATGTGCTCGTCGACGACTTCCAGAACCTGAGCACCGCAGAGCAGCTCTGCGCCTGCATCATCGCAAAGGACCAGCTGCTCGTCGCTGGAAACGTCAACGAGTGCGTCAACCTGAGCGAGATCACGCCCAACCCGGAGGGCTTCGCGCATTTCGAGGACAAACGCGAGGGCGTCGAGGTCATCACCCTCACCAAGACCTACGGCAACCCCAACGCCGCCAAGCTCGCCCAGGCGCTCACCGCACACGGCGACATGGACGCAAGCGTCGAGGCTGTAATCGAAGATGACGACCAGGCCGCCAAGGTCATCGCCGTCAAATGGGACTACCCCGAAAAAGAACTCGATGCGCTCACCAAGTACCTACGCATGGAGATCGACGCCATCCCCAACGCCCACGAGAGCCGCACGAGCGTGATCGTCCCCAACGCGCGCTGGGCGCACCTGCTGCGCAAGGTCCTCACCCAGCGCGGCTTCACCGTGAGCCTCATCGGCGCCGGCGAGCAGATCGGCGGCGACCCGCGCGAGACCGAGCGCTGCAAAGCGCAGATGGCCTATGCCAAGCTCTGCCTGCTCGCCAACCCGCAAGACGTCGTGGCATGGCGCAGCTGGCTCGGTTTTGGGAACTTCCTGCTCAACAGCGACCTCTGGGCCAAGCTCGAGGAGCTTGCCGAGCAAAACGGCCATGACATGCTCGACGAGCTCGCCCATGTCGCAGCCCAGGCCAAAGAGCCCTTCCCCAAGTCCCATGTGCTCGCCGAACGCTACAAGCAAGCGCAGGCGTTCATCAAGAAGGACCGCGCCCGCAGGGGCTTTGCCCTGATGCGCGCTGTGGGCGCCGACAAGCTGCCGGAGTTCTCCAACATCATGGCCCAGCTGGCAGGCGACGAGAGCGCCGCGCAGATCGCCGCCATGGTGGACAAGAGCTTCTTCGCACCGCAGTTCCCGCAGAACAACCACATCCTGCGCATCATGTACCCGCAGAACATGGTGGGTCTCGAGGCAGACAACGTCTACGTGTTCGGGTGCGTGGACGGCTTCTATCCCTCCCGCGATGCATTCGAGGTCGTGAGCACGCCCGAGGCCAGGGAGAAGGTCCTCAACGACGAGCGCCGCGCCTTCTACGGCGCTATTGCCAAAGCGCAGGGTAAGCTCGTCGTCTCCTTCTTCAGCAAGTCGAACCTCGAGCTAGCAGAGAAGTCCAAGATGCAGGTCGTCCGCGTCAAGGCAGACAAGGAGCACGACCGCATCGCCTTGGTGAGGATGTCCCAGTACCTGACCGAGACCGGCGATGCCTACCCCGGCACCACCTCCGGCCAGCAGCTTTTGGCCGAGTACGGGCTCGACTAAACCCTCCCCCGCACCAGACGCGCACGGCAATGAAGCCCTGCAGCCAGTATCGAGCTGCAGGGCTTTCTTTTGCTTTCAGGAGATTCTCGCTTTGCGACTCCTCAGCTTGCCTCGGGGCGTCTGCCAGCTCTGCGCGAATCGCGAAGCAGAGCTTGCTCGGACGGTTTGCGGGAGCGAGGACTGTCTGAGCGCGAAGCGCGAGTTCCGCAGCTGCAAGCCGTCCGAGCAAGCTCGGGTGCG
>CAVCDT010000123.1:0-5848 GCA_963600995.1 Akkermansia muciniphila
AGCCATGTTGTAGGGCTCCTTTGGGTTTGATCGCCGCAGCTCGCGTTGGCGCCGCAGCCAGGTCTGGGACTGCAATCAAGCGGATGGTGAAATCGAGTTGGCGCCGCAGCTGCGCTACGCGCTGCGACGCCAACGATGATAGCACGGAGGTGCATCCTGCCCGGCCTGCCGGCTGCGCCCGCAAGTGCCGTAGGGTACATTCGGCCGCTCTCCGCAAGTACCGCAGGCGGCCAGTCACCCGCGCGTGTTACCGCGTCCCGCGGCCCACTATCCAGCTGCGCCCCCCTCCGTCGAGACCAGATATGAACGATGGGGGTGCGGACATTTTCTTGGACCGCCTAGACGGCGTATCCAAGGCTCCTGCGGTACTCGTCGGGGCAGAGCCAGCCCAGCAACGCCCCGCAGAACCCTGCGAGCCTAATACCCCTGCTCGACGATGTAGTCGTAGGTGCGCTTGCGGTTGAGCTTGTCCTCGTTCTCGTACCAGCGAGCAGCCCTGCGCGCGTGCTCGGGCGCAAGCTCGAAGCCGCGCTCGAAGCTCGCCGCCACAGACTCGAGCAGCTGGTCGAGTTCGCCGCAGGAGTCCCCGGGAAGGTCGCGGTCGAAGTCGATATAGGAGCCCACGACGTTGTTATAGCGCTCCTTGTCGAACTGGTAGAAGCTCACGGGCTTGTCCATGTACAAGACATCCCAGCACACGCTCGAGTAATCCGTGATGAGCATCGAGCAGTGCATCATGAGCTCGTTGAGCGGCGTGGAGCCCTGCTCGATGAGCTGGATGCGCTCGTTGCTCGCATCGAAGTTGCCCAACATGCTCGACAGCTTGGGATGGATGAAGAACTTGGCCGTGGCGTTGTTGTCTGCGAGCAGTTTGGCGAAATCCGGGCTCTGTATGAGCTGGGAGTAGCGCTGGAAGTACTCGCTTTGGACGAAGACCTCGTCGGTCTGCTCTTCGAGCCACTGGCGCCACGTGGGCATGATCAAGATCATCGGCGCGCTCTTGTCCGATTTGTCCTCGAGCACGTCCCAGCGCGAGAAGCCCAGGACCGGGGCCTGCGCCGTGGTATAGCCAAAGTGCTCGGTCACGATCTTCTGCTCGGGCTTGGACGTGGTGAGGAAGTACGCCATGGGGCTCGTTCCGCGCTTGCCGAAGATGTAGTCGACGCGCTTGAGTGCGGTGACGCCGTGCTGCAGGAAGAAGGTCTTCTTGCGCTTGAAGGCATGCGCCACCACGCTGGGCTTGGGGCGCCAGGTGAACAAGTGGCTGGTCGAGTCGCTCGCGATGTCGATCTTAGCGGCCTGGGCGTAGAGCAGATGCTTGAAGCTCATGAACTCGAGCACGTTGCCCTCGTAACCTGCCAGGTTAGCGGCGTCTTTAGCCTTCATATCCATGATGTAGAAGATGCGCGCTTTCTCATCCGCAGGCAGCTGGTCCATGCAGTACTTGAAGAAGTAGTAGCCGTTGTCCTGCGCCGTCGAGCAGAACTTCTCGTGCACGATGAGGATGTTCTTAGACCTCCAATAGGGCCTGAGCAGGCGATAGGTCGCATAGGCGGCAAGCTCGCGGCGGCGGTAGGCGGCGCTGTCGTACTCGCACAGCGGACGGTAGACAAAGTAGAGGCTCGCCGCTCCGCGCCCGTAGCCGGGGAACAGCACGTTGCCATCAGGAAGCTCGATCTGCATGTTGGAGGCGAGCATGCGGTAGCGGATGAGCGCGGGCACGCGCACGGGGACGTCCATGTCGATCCCCAGGTCGTTGTTGACCACGCGCAGGTAGACGTCCCAGAAGACCTCCTTGAGCTCGAAGTCCTCGGGCTTGAAGCTGGCGCTCGCGCGCTCGCCCTGGCCCGCCGCCCTTACCGTAGTGGGCAGCTCGTACTCGATGTTCTCATCGAAGCTGCGGTACTTGAGCTTGAAGGCCACGACATGGAAGGTCTCGAGCGCGAACTTGGCGGCGATGCTCACACCGCTGCGCCCCACCTTGAGCTTGGTCAAATGCCCCTTTGCGATATGGCGCAGGTAGTCGTCGCGCTTGGCGAGCTTGACCTGCAGCGCGTTGTCGCTCGCACGCGCCATCGCCAGAAGCGCGCAGGACTCCTCGGGCAGCATGCTGTTGAGGTAGTTGGACTCGTGGCGCTCTGCATAGCTGAAGCTCTCGAGGTCGAAGAAGAAGGGCTTGGTGAGGAAGGCCGGGTTGTTCTGCGTGACGGACTTCTCGACGATGGGGCAGATGAAGACCGTCTGGGCGTCTGCACCGTCTGCCTTGCGCGTCCCCGCGAAGCCGACGCGCACGTTGGTCCCCACCTTGGTGTTGCCGATGGTGGCGGCCTGGCGTAAGTCGAGGACGGCGGTCTTGCTCGCGAGCTCCTCCGGCGTGAGGTCGCGCACGGCCTTGAGCAGGCCGGACACCATGAAGAACACGCGCTGGTAATCGAACTCGTCGCTCAGCAGCTGGACATGCAGCTCGTTGCCCACGTTGCCGATGGCCACCGGGGTAGTGTTAACGCCGTCGACGACCTGCCCGGTCTTGGAGTTCTCGATGAGGCTCGTGCCCTCCTGCGGCGTGAAGGCCGTCTCGCGCGTGTCGCCCACGATGTTGAGCGGCCCGAAGATACGGCGCCTGTTGCGCTGCTCGAGCACGGCGGCCACTTTATCGCTCTTCTGCGACTCGACGTCCTCGGCGATCGTACGCGGGCAGGAGTAGATGGTGAACATGTACTGGAAGGCGTCGCGGTAGTTGTCGTGCAGAAATGCCGACATATCCTCTGTGAAGGTGCTCTTGTTGAAGACGACGATCTCGTTTTGCGGGTCTGCGGTCTCGCAGATAGTGCGAATATCCTCGACATGGCGCTGCTTCTTGGGATAGAAGGAGTGCCATTCGCGCTTGGTGTTGAAGGAGTAGTCCTCGACGGGCACGCCCTCGGCCTCGTCGTTAAAGAGCAGATCGAGCGCCTTGGCGGCGTTTTGCGCCGAGTCGTACTTGAGATAGTTGGCAAAGTCGCCTTCCCAATAGCGGTAATCGGCGTAGTCGCCGCTTTGCATGGACTCGATAAGCTCCTGCGTGGTCGAGATCTGCTTGAAGGGCATCGTGCTGATGTCGAGGTACAGGCCGCGGTCCTCGAGGTACTCGTCGATGTCGTAGGTGAACAAGATCACCGGCTTGCGCGTGAGTGCGAAGTCGAAGAACACGCTCGAGTAATCCGTAACAAGCACGTCCATGGCGTTGAGGAACTCGTAGTTGTCCTCGCCTGCAGGGAAGGGCTTGACGTGCTCGTAGCCGCCAAGCTCGATCTGGCTTGCCACCATGGAGTGCAGATTGACGTAGAACACTTGGTCGTCGCCAAGGGAGGCGTCGATGGCGGTGAGGATCTTGTCGAGGTCCTGCGCATAGCCCTCGATATTGGCAGAGTGGTTGCTGCGCCCGCGCCATGTCGGCATATAGGCGAAGCAGGTCTTGCCCTCGAGCCCGCAGCGGGCGCGCACATCCGCGCCGTCGCTTCTCATGAAGACGTCGTTGCGCGGATAACCCAGCATCGCCGCCTTGTTGCAGAAGAGCAGCTCGAGGTTGTAGTCGCGCATGATGACTTCTTTGGTGAAGTCGTTGGGGAAGGTGATGATGTTCGCCTGCGTGAAGTTGTGCTGCACGTTGTACATGCTCTCGATGCCCAGGCGCATGCGCTTACCCAGGGTCTTGAGCGGGGTGCCGTGCCAAGTCTGGATATAGCGCTGCCCGTCGCGGCGTATGAACCACGCGGGAAACGACGAGTTGTTGACCAGGTACTTGCAGGTGGCGAGCACGCGCGCGTAGTCCTCGGAGAGGATATCCACCAAGGTCACCGGCAGCTTGAGGGCCTCGACCACCGGCTGATGGGCCTCCATGTCGTTGGTCGCGTAGTAGATCGTGAAATCCCCCGCGTGCCCTTGGCGCATGAGCTCTTGGAGCATATGCAGCGGGGAATCCGACACGTTCTTGCCATGGAAGGACTCGAACAGGATCGCGTTTTCGACGAGGGGCTGCTGCGCGTACTTGGCAAAGAGGAACTTCATCTTGGAGGACTCGCCAAAGTAGCGTTTTTTGATCTTGGTGATGTTGAGCTTCATAACCACGTTTCTAGAGCTAGCAAACCAACAGGGCACATATCCGATAAATTATAGCGATTCGACCAAAACGCGCCGCAAAGCACGTCAGGTCTCCACGAGACGCAGGACAAAGCGACAGACCGGGACCCGCATCGGGGCCGTGAGGCGCCCTTGCTCGGCATAAAGCACTGGCCCTATCCGCAAGCTGCAAATCACGAGCCGCGCAAGCACGCAGCTCACACAACCCCGTAACCTCCGCCGCAACCGCCAGCGCAAGCACCCGCGACAAGAAAGGAGAGCCGCCCGAGGGGACGACTCTCCTTTGTCTTGCTGAGTATGGATCGAGCCTAACCGTGCAGGGCAAGCCCGCCGGAAGGCAGCCCTATGCCACGCTGAAAGCCGGCCAGAAGGTCATGAGCGCATAGCCCAGAAGGCTCATCAGGATGACGATGGCAACTGATATCTTCCAGCCTTCCTTGAGCATGTACTTGGGCGACAGGCCGTAGCCCACGGGGATCGCGCGGATAGAGGTGGGCAGCATGAAGGACAGGTTCACGCCGATAGTGGCGATGTAGATGTACGGGATGGGGTTCTCGCCCATGCCGCTCACGATGGAGATGACGATGGGGATCGCAATGGACGCCGTCGCGGTGTTAGAGGTGAAGTCGCTCATCAGCAAGGTGAACAAGACGATGACGAAGATGAAGAGCAAGCCGCCGGACAGGCCAGCAGAAGACACCGCGTTGCCGATGGCAGCGGCAGCACCCGTGTTGTTGATGAGCGTGCCGATGGCCAAGCCGCCGGCGTAGATGTAGATGAGCTCCCAGGTGATCTTACCCTCGACGCTCTTCCAGAGCATGAGGCGCTCGGGCTTGAGACCCTCGCCGCCGCGCTTGGAGAAGATGAAGGTGATGAGGCCTGCGGTGATGAAGACGTAAGCGGGCTTGAGGCCGGGAAGGGCGCTTGCATAGAACTGGCGCGTGAAGGCCAGAACAGTTGCGATGATGAAGACAGCCAGGCAGACGGCCTCCTCGCGGGAGATCTTGGCGAGCTTGCTGTACTCCTGCTGGAAGTACTCTTTGGAGCCGCCCAGCGTCTCGTCCTTCTTGACGTCGCGCAGCATGAAGACGATGCAGATGATGAAGAGGACGACCATGATCGGGGCGAAGCGCACGACCCAGTCGACGTACATGAACTCCTCGCCGGTGACCTGCTGGAGATAATCGACGACCACGAGGTTCATCGCACCGCCCAGAGGCGTGGCCAAACCGCCCAGACCTGCGCCGTAGGCGATATAGAGCAAGAGCTTGGCGCCGATGCGGCTCTTGGAAAGGTCGCCCTCGCCCACGAACTTGAGCATCGACAGAGCGATGGGGCTGACCGTGGCGCAGACCACGGCGTTGGGCAGGACCGCAGAGAGCACGGTGGAGAGGACGAACCAGAAGAGCAGCTGGCTCCTGAAGCTGCTGCCCACCAGGCCCAAGAAGCGCGCAGCGATGCGCTTGTCGAGACCCGTCTCCTCCCAGGAGACGCTGATGATGGAGGCGCCCAAGAGCAGGAGGATGATCTCTGACGCGTAGTTGGCGATGACCTGGGATTGGTCGGTCATCTGGAAGATGGCGTTGAGCGCGATGGGCAAGAATGCGGTAACCGCGTAGTCGACGGGTGCCGCGACCCACCAGTAGGCCATCCACGCAACCGTGCCGATGGCGGCACGGGAGGCAAAGCTCTCGAAGAGGCCCTGCGGGAGCAGCAGGCAGCACAGCGC
>CAVCDT010000124.1:0-5811 GCA_963600995.1 Akkermansia muciniphila
CTCGGCGTAGTTGGTGGCCATGCCCAAGAAGGCGATGACCCACATCCAGAAGATAGCGCCAGGGCCGCCGATCAGGATAGCGCCGCAGGCGCCGACGATGTTGCCGGTGCCCACCTGCGCGGCGATAGCCGTGGCCAGTGCCTGGAACGAGCTCATGCCGCTCTCGTGCTTCTCGCCGTTGAGGTTGAATCCGCCAAAAAGCCTCTTGACGCCCTGGCCAAAGCAGCGCACCTGAACGAAGCGCGTGCGGATCGTGAAGTACAGGCCGAGCCCGATGAGCAAGATAAGCAGCACGTAGTTGGAAAGATACGTGTTGATCGTCTGAACGATGGTTAGCAAAACGTCCATTGGTTCGAGGTTCCTCCCCTTCTAAGTGAGTGAGCTTGCCCTGGGGAGCTAAGGAAAAACACGACATGAGGGCCAAAATCCCAATGGCCAAGGCTGCAAGCCTTAAAGCAGCGTGTTCACTCTGTCCTTTTGCCTGAGAGTTTCGGCGTAGTGGCCTGGACCACCTTTGCCTTGCACCGTCGGCACCCGTTTTCCAGGGATTCTCCAGAGCTTGCTCTGCCACCGGTCTCGCAAAGGATTCCTGTGGCTTCGTTGCAAAACAGTGGAGCCACTATACCGCCAAGTGCACGATTCTCGTTACACGAATGTTAAATACGCCTTGCCAAGCGGTAGTCGGCGGAGGTGCAGGCAACCCTACTCGGCCTTAGGTCAAGGGGCTCTCGTGATGACGTTGAGGCACCGGGTGGTTTCTCGAGAATCGCAACGGTGCACAACCGCGTAGGGGCGAGCGGACACGTGCAAGCGAAGCGCAGCACGCAGCTCGCCCGGTAGGCTGCAGCGATTGGCGGGCTTATGAGGGCACACGCTGCTCCAGGTGCGGCTACGCAGGCGGGTCTTTCGCTCAGACTCGGCACCCGATCACGCTCGAAGCGCCTGCAGCTGCGGAACTCGCGCCTACGGCGCTCAGACAGTCCTCGCTCCCGCAGGCGCTTCTCGCGCGATCTGCCTCGCATTCGCTCGGCCCGTCTGTGTAGCCTTGGGTCAAGGCCTCGCGCAGCAGCGACACGCGCCGATTAGCTACTCCCCTAGCTCGATGCTGCGATAGAAGCACGAATGGGCGCCGGTGTGGCAGGCCGGGCCTTGGGGGTCGACCTTGGCGAGCAGGCAATCGGCATCGCAATCGTAGTAAAGCTCGCGCACGTGCTGGATGTTGCCGCTGGTCGCGCCCTTGTTCCATAGCTCCCGACGGCTGCGGCTCCAAAACCAGGTCGTCTTGGTCTTGCAAGTGAGCTGCAGGCTCTCCTCGCTCATCCACGCGACCATAAGGACATCACCGCTCGAGGCCTCCTGCACCACGCAGGGAATGAGCCCCTGGTCGTTGTATTTGAGCTCGATGCAGTCCAAGCAAACGGCATGCACGTTGTCTGACATAGCCATAACCTCTATCTCCTACCTTGAGCCTACCCGTCACCTGCGCAGCAGCACGCAGGCGCATGCTCGGCTACGTTCTGCGAACGGACAAGCGAGCGGTCTGCACGAAACTCGGCACGCGTCATCGCCATCCGCACACGCAGTCAGCCGCGCACCTGCTACAGGCGCACCGCGATGCCCTGAGACGCCATGTACTCCTTGACCTGGGCGATCGACAGCTCGCCAAAATGGAAGACGCTCGCGGCGAGCACGGCGTCTGCCTCGCCCTCGATGATGCCCTGGGCAAAGTGCTCGAGCTTTCCCACGCCGCCGCTTGCAATGACGGGGATATCCACCGCGCGAGCCACGGCACGCGTGAGCGCCAAGTCGAAGCCGTCCTTGCTGCCGTCGCAGTCCATGCTCGTGAGCAGGATCTCTCCCGCACCGCGCCGGGCCGCCTCGACCGCCCACTCGACGGCATCAAGCCCCGTGTCCTCGCGCCCGCCGCGCACGTAGGCCGTCCATTTGTTGGGGTTGCCGGGCACGCGCTTGGCGTCGATGGCAACGAGCACCGCTTGGCTTCCAAAAGCAAGGCTGCCCGCCGTGATGAGGCTGGGATCCTTGATGGCCGCAGAATTGAGCGAGACCTTATCGGCACCTGCGGCGATCATCGTGCGCATGTCCGCGATGGTCTTGAAACCACCGCCCACGGCATAGGGGATATGGACCTCCTCGCTTGCGCGGCTCGCCATATCGATGGTGGTCTTGCGGCCCTCATGCGTAGCCGTGATGTCCAGGAAGACGACCTCGTCGGCGCCTTGACGGTCGTACTCCGCGGCAAGCTCGACCGGGTCGCCCGCATCGCGCAGGTTAACGAAGTTGACGCCCTTGACCACGCGGCCGTCCTTGACGTCCAGGCAGGGGATGACGCGCTTGGTTAGCATGACGCCTCCCCCCTCTCGAGCTTGGCTTGCGCCTCGCGGATGCAGGCGATGCCCTCCTCCACGGTGAAGCTGCCCTCGTAGATGGCGCGCCCGGTGATGGCGCCGTCGATGGGCGCACCGGTCGCCACGAGGTTGCGCAGGTCGTCCAAGCTCGCAAGGCCGCCGCTTGCCGTGACCTTGACACGCGGGAAGCTGTTGGCCATACACGCGTAGGCCGCCGCGTCGATGCCCGTCTGCATGCCGTCGCGCGCGATGTCCGTATAGACCAGGCTGGTGATGCCCATGTCCTCGAGGTCGGCGATGAGCTGCTGGGCAGGCAGGCCGTCTGCCGTGTCGAGCCAACCCTCCGTGGCGACGATGCCGTCTTTGGCATCGACTCCCGCCACGATCACAGGGCCATACTCCTTGGCGGCAAGCTGTGCGAAGGCGCGGTCCTTGACCAGGGCGCTGCCCAGCACCACGCGGCGCACCCCAGCCTCCACATAGCGCTCGATAGCCTCCATCGTGCGGATGCCTCCGCCTACCTCGACCTCGCAGTCAAGGCCGGCCACCATGCGCTTGATGAGCTCCATGTTGGTGGTGTCGCCGTCACGCGCGCCATCGAGGTCGACGATGTGCACGCGCTGGGCGCCGGCTGACGCAAAGGCCGCGGCCTGCGCTACGGCGTCGTCGTTGTAGACGGTGACCTGGCTGTAGTCGCCCTTCTTGAGGCGGACGGCCTTGCCGCCCAAGATGTCGATCGCAGGAACGAGGATCATGCGAGCGCTCCTTTCTGCCCGGCTGCATGCTCCGCCACGATCGCACCGAAATTGGCGAGCATGCGCATGCCCTTGGTCGAGGACTTCTCCGGATGAAACTGCGTGAGATAGAGGTTGTCCTTGCAGATAGAGCTCGTGAAGGGCTGGGCGTGCTCTGTCCGGCCCGCCACATCGGCCTCATCGTCGCATACGCACATGTACGAATGTGTGAAGTAGAAGTAGCTGTCCTGCCCGATGCCCGTAAAGAGCGGGTTGCCCTGCTGCACGGCGGTGACGCTGTTCCAACCCACGTGCGGGACCTTGAGCTTGTCGCCGCTTGGGGTGGTCGCGGCCATGCGCTCCACGCGGCCGGCCACAAGCCCCAGGCCCTCCATGCTGCAGCCAGGCTCGCAGCCCTCGTCGCCGGTCTGCATGCATAGCTGCATCCCCAGGCAGATGCCCATCATGGGCGCACCCGCTGCGACCTTGTCACATATAGCCTGCGTCTGCCCAAGCTCGTTCATCGTGGTCATCGCATCCGCAAAGGAGCCCACTCCCGGCAAGACCAGGCCGTCGGCGGCGAGGATATCAGCCGGGTCGCTGCTGATAAAGGCATCGAAGCCGGCGTCTGCCAGGCCGCGCTGCACGCTTGCGAGGTTGCCCTTCTTGTAGTCGATAACGCAGATGCGCGCCGCCATCCTAGAGCGCCCCCTTGGTGGAGGGCACCACGCCGGCGATGCGCGCGTCGATGCTCACGCACTCCTTGAGGGCGCGGGCCACCGCCTTGAAGGCAGCCTCGATGATGTGGTGCGAGTTCTTGCCGCAGATCTGGCGGATATGCAGCGTGGTGCCGGCGTTCGCCGCGAGCGCGATGAAGAACTCCTCGGCAAGCTCCGTGTCGAACGTGCCCACGCTAGGCGCGGGGATGTCGAGCTGCGCGTGGCACTGTCCGCGGCCGGAGACGTCGATCGCAGCCATGACAAGCGTCTCATCCATGGGAAGCAGCGACTGCCCGTAGCGCGTGATGCCCTTGCAGTCGCCCAGGGCCTCGCGCAGGGCCTGCCCGATGACGATGCCGCAGTCCTCGACCGTGTGATGGGCGTCGACCTCGACGTCGCCTTTTGCATGGACGCTGAGGTCCATCAGGCCGTGACGGCCCAGGGCGTCGAGCATATGGTCGAAGAACGGCACGCCGGTGTCGATGTCCGTGATGCCCGTGCCGTCGAGCTCGAGCTCGACGACGATGCTGGTCTCCTTGGTGGCACGCGAGACCTTGGCGCTGCGTGACATGGCATTCCTTTCGCTTGAGGGCGGGCGGCTGCGCTTGCGGCGCAGGCAGTGCAGCGGACGGCGAACCGGGCGCCAACCCGCTCGTTTTAGTGGCGTTATTCTCGCACACTTTAGCGCGCTAAAGTGTTTCGATGCTATGAAAGGGCCCAAGCGGTGCCGCAGCGCCAAAGCAGCCGCCTGCCGGCGTGCTTGCCGCTTCGCCCGCCGCTATACCCACCCCGCATGCCGTACTCGATGCGACGCCAGCTGCCGCTCCCGTACCGATGCCGCCGGCAGTCCGCCGCTACCGCAATGTCTACAGGCTGCGGATATGGGCGCTGCTGCGCTCGAGGGTTTCTGCCGCCTGCTTGATGGCGGAGACGTCGTTTTCCGCATCCTTCTTGGGACGGGCGGAAAGCGCCTTCTGCAGAGCTGCGATGTCGCGCTGCAGCTCGCGCTTCTCATCTTTCTCGATATCCTTCTTGTGCGCCTCGAGAGCCGTTTGCGCCGTGTTGAGCAGGCTTTGGGCCTCGTTGCGCACGCGGCTGGCCTCGCGGCGCTCGTTGTCCTGGGCAGCGTACTGCTGCGCGTCGCGGATGGCGGCCTCGATCTCTGCCTCGCTCATACGCTCGTCGTTGTCGATAGTGATGGACTGCTCCTTGCCCGTCCCCAGGTCCTTGGCGCTCACGCGCAGGATGCCGTTGGTATCGATGTCGAAGGTAACCTCGATCTGCGGGTTGCTCATGCGCTTGATGCCCTTGAGCCTGAACTTGCCGATGGATTTGTTGTCGCTTGCGCGCGGGCGCTCGCCTTGCAGGACGTTGATCTCGACCTGCGTCTGCAGAGGGCTCGTGGTAGTGAAGATCTGGCTGTAGTGCGCAGGCAGCGTGGTGTTGCGATGCACCAGGGGCGAGGCGTTGTCACCCACCGTCTCGATGGAGAGCGTGAGCGGCGTCACGTCCAGAAGCAAGATCTCTGCCCCGGGAGCGGATTGCGCGTCTGTACCGCGATGCGCGAGCGCGTTTGCAAGCGTGGAGGCCTGGATCGCAGCGCCGCAGGCCACGCACTCGTCCGGGTTGATGGAGCTCGACGGCTGCTTGCCGGTAAGGCGGCGCACATGCTCCTGGACGGCGGGGATGCGCGTGGAGCCGCCCACGAGCAGCACCTGGTCGAGGTCCTTGGCCGCAACGCCCGCATCCTGCAGGGCCTGGTTGACGGGGCCGCTCGTGCGCTCGATTAGATCGGCCGTCATGCGCTCGAACTGCGCGCGCGTGAGCTCTGCCTCCAGGTGGACGGGCTGGCCGTCTGCCTGTGCCAGGAAGGGCAAGCTCACCGTGGTCGAGGCAGCACTGGAGAGCTCCTTTTTGGCTTGAACCGCCGCCTCGCGGACGCGCTGCATCGCCATCGCGTCGAGCTGCACGCCTGCATGCTGGGCCTTGAAC
>CAVCDT010000125.1:0-5574 GCA_963600995.1 Akkermansia muciniphila
AGCTTGATGGTCTTGCCTCCGGTTTCTCGTTGGATGTGTTCGACCAAAGCGATGTGGCTTTCTGCATCATCCATCTCGAGCTCGATGCAGGCCAAAAGCCCGCAGACTGGACCTTCCTCTACGCCAACGAGGTCATGAACAAGCTCGAGGGCATGCCCTCAGACGGCCTCGCAGGCAAGCGCTTCTTAAGCGTGTTCCCCCATGGCGAGCAAAAATGGCTCGATTACTGCTATAAGGCAGCCTACATGGGGCAGAACTGCAGCTTCGAGTCGATATGCGAGGAGTTCGGCCTTTATCTCCAGGTCAACTGCTGGCCGGCCGGCAAGGAAGGTTGCTGCGCCTGCCTTCTGCGCGATATTCGCGAGGAAGCGTCGATGCGCGCCAACACCAACCGCGCTTTGCAGGAGGCACTGCTCGCGTCCGAGCGCGCCAACCAGGCAAAGACGGCTTTCCTGTCCTCGATGAGCCATGACATCCGTACGCCCATGAACGCCATCATCGGCATGACCGCCCTTGCGGCGGCCCATATGGGTGACGAGGAGCGCGTGGCCGATTGCCTCAAGAAGATATCCCTTTCGAGCAAGCACCTGCTCAGTCTCATCAACGAGGTCTTGGACATGAGCAAGATCGAGACGGGCAGCGTTGTGCTCTCCGAGGACGAGTTCAATTTGTCCGAGCTGCTCGACAGCCTGATCATCATGGTCAACCAACAGCTCGATACCCATGCGCACGAGTTCTGCGTGAGCTCCGACCAGCTGGTCCATGAACATGTCATCGGCGACTCGCTGCGCATCCAGCAGGTGTTCGTCAACGTGATGAGCAACGCCATCAAGTACACGCCCAACGGCGGCAAGATCAGCCTGCACATCAGCGAGAAGCCCTCCAACCAGGCCAAGGTCGCCTGCTACGAGTTCGTGTTCGAGGATAACGGCATCGGCATGGATCAAAGCTACATCGAGCATATCTTCGAGCCCTTCACACGCGAGGACGACGTGCTCGTGGGCAAGGTGCAGGGCACGGGTCTGGGTATGCCCATCAGCCGCAACATCGTGCGCATGATGGGCGGAGACATCAAGGTCGAGTCCAAGAAGGGTGTGGGCTCGCGCTTTACCGTCACCATCCTGCTCAAGCTCCAGGACAAGGAGATCGTCGACGACTTCACGAGCTTCGTCGACCTCGACGTGCTCGTCGCAGACGACGACCGCTCAAGCCTCGACTCCACCTGCAACATCCTAAGCGGCTTTGGGATGAAGACGACGGGCGCGCTCAGCGGCAGCGAGGCGGTCGAACTCGCCTGCGCCAACCACGAGGCAGGCCGCGACTTCTTCGCGTGCATCCTCGATTGGAGGATGCCGGATGTCGACGGCATCGAGGCGACGCGCCGTATACGCGCCCAGGTGGGCGACGACGTGCCCATCATCATCGTGTCCGCCTACGACTGGACCCTCATCGAGAAGGAGGCCCGCGAGGCGGGGGCCAACGCCTTCGTGACCAAACCCTTGTTCCGCTCGCGTTTGGCACGCACTTTCCATGCCCTGTTGGGCGATGGCACACAAGAGCCGGTGATCAGCAAACCCATCTCCAAGGTCGAGAGCGTCTCCTGCGCGGGCAAGCGCGCGCTCGTGGTCGAGGACAACCAGCTCAACTCAGAGATCGCCAAGGAGATCTTGGAGATGAGTGGCCTTGGCGTCGAATGCGTCTACGACGGCGTCCAGGCAGTCGATGCAATCACGGCTTGCGAGGACGGCTATTACGACGTCGTCTTCATGGATATCCAGATGCCCAAGATGAACGGTTACGATGCGGCCAGGGCCATACGATCGATCGATCGCGACTGGTGCAGGCAGCTGCCTATCATCGCCATGACGGCCAATGCGTTTGCCGAGGATGTGCAGGCCGCAAAGACCGTGGGTATGAACGAGCACATCGCAAAGCCGCTCGATTTCGGGCGCCTCGCTGCCGTGCTCTCCAAATGGCTGGGCTAGTGCCTCGCACTGCGCAATAACCTGTGATTTTGAAAGCCCCCTGCCGCTGGCAAGGGGGCTTTTTCGTTGCGTGTTGCAGCGATGATTCTCGTTCCTTCTTGGTCACCGATCGCAAAGAAAGGGTTCCTGCTACCGAATGGTTTCGCTCGGAATGATATGCGTAAAAAAGGCTCCGACTACGGAATAGTTTCGTTTGGAACAGGATGCGCGAAAAGGGTTCCGATTGCGGAATAGTTATTTTGCCGCCAGGCTCTTCTGTGCTGCGCGCCTCTACGCCGGGGCGTGCTTTGGCAGCATCCGAATTTTTTGCTTGACAAGTAACATGATAATGGCTTTATCCGATAAATTCGACCGTTCGCCGAGTAGTGCCAGGGCATATGCCCGCTGGGCAAAGTTTTTCTTGACCTCTCTTATATATCGCCCTATTGTCTAGGTCCTTATGGTGCAAAGTGCGCCAGAGGGCCTATTTTCCAGTAATTGAGAAGGAGGACAGTAGGTGGCAAAGACCAACGTCTATCGCGATCGCAAGAGCTTCGCGAAGATCCCCGAGGTCATGGACATCCCCAACCTGATCTCCATCCAGACAGACTCGTTCAAGCGCTTCATGAACGAGGGTCTGGCGGAGACCTTCAAGGATATGTCCCCGATCGAGAACAACGCCCATACCATGTGCGTTGAGTTCGGCGACCACGAGTTCGGCGATCCCAAGTGCTCTGTCGAGGAGTGCAAGAGACGCGACGTCTCTTATCAGGCTCCGCTTTTCGTCGACATCCGCTTCATCAACAAAGAGACCGGCGAGATGCAGGAATCCAACGTGTTCATGGGCGATTTCCCGCTCATGACCAACCGCGGTACCTTCATCATCAACGGCACGGAGCGCGTCGTCGTCTCCCAGCTGGTGCGCTCCCCGGGCGTGTACTTCTCGCGCGAGCGCGACAAGACCAGCGACAAGATGATCTACAACGCCAAGGTCATCCCCGCTCGCGGCGCCTGGCTCGAGTTCGAGACCGATAAGCGCGACGTCCTGTCCCTGCGCATCGACCGCAAGCGCAAGCAGCCCGCCACCCTTTTGCTCCGCGCCTTGGGCATCGCCGAGACCAACCAGGAGATCGTTGAGCTCCTGGGCGAGTCCGAGATGCTCCAGCATACGCTCGCGAAAGACGTCGCCTCCAACCGCGAGGAGGCTCTGATCGAGCTCTACAAGCGCCTGCGCCCGGGCGAGCCGCCCACGGTCGACAGCGCGCGCAACCTGCTCGAGGGTCTCTTCTTCAACCCCCAGCGCTACGATCTGGCAAAGGTCGGCCGCTACAAGATCAACAAGAAGCTCGGCCTCGATCTGGCCGGCGACGAGTCCACCCTCACGGTAGAGGACATCGTCAGCGCTATGAAGTACATCGTCAAGCTGCACTCCGGCGCAGAGGGCTACCAGACCGACGACATCGACCACTTTGGCAACCGCCGCATCCGCACGGTGGGCGAGCTCATCCAAAACCAGTTCCGTATCGGCATCAGCCGCATGGAGCGCGTCGTCCGCGAGCGCATGTCCAACACGGATCCCAATGAGATCAGCCCGCAGGTGCTCATCAACATCCGCCCGATCGTGGCCTCCATCAAGGAGTTCTTCGGCAGCTCCCAGCTGTCCCAGTTCATGGACCAGACCAATCCCGCTGCGGGTATCACCCATAAGCGCCGTCTGTCCGCACTGGGCCCCGGCGGTCTTTCCCGCGAGCGCGCAGGCTTCGAGGTCCGCGACGTCCATACCTCCCACTACGGCCGCATGTGCCCCATCGAGACGCCTGAAGGCCCCAACATCGGCCTTATCGGCTCGCTGGCAACCTACGGCCGCGTGAACCCCTTCGGCTTCATCGAGACCCCGTACCGCAAGGTCATCGACGGCAAGGTCACCGATGAGGTCGAGTACCTCACCGCAGACGAGGAGGAGAACTACACCATCGCGCAGGCAAACGAGTCCTTCGACCCGGATACCCGCGAGTTCGGCACCACTGTCGACGGTGTGTTCCATCCCGCCAAGACCGTCTTGTGCCGTACCAAGAACGCCGACGGCATATTCGGCGACCCCGACGACGTCCTTCCTTCTCAAGTCAACTACATGGACGTCTCGCCGCGCCAGATGAACTCCGTCGCTACCGCGCTCATCCCCTTCCTCGAGCACGACGACGCAAACCGCGCCCTCATGGGCTCCAACATGCAGCGCCAGGCCGTGCCCCTGCTGCGCCCCACCGCGCCGCTGGTCGGTACCGGTATCGAGCACCGCATCGCCGTCGACTCCGGCGAGCTGCCCTTGGCTGTCAACAACGGTACCGTCACCTACGTCGATGCCAAGCGCATCGAGGTCACCCGTGCAGACGGCCAGGTCGATAAGTACGAGCTTCCCAAGTTCCAGCGCTCCAACCAGAGCGGCTGCATCAACATGAAGCCGCTCGTGCGTTTTGGCGACGAGGTCGCAGCCGGCGACTGCCTGGCAGACGGCCCCTCGACCGATCACGCAGAGCTCGCCTTGGGCCAAAACCTCATGGTCGCCTACATGCCCTGGGAGGGCTTCAACTACGAGGACGCTATCATCGTCTCCGAGCGCGTCGTGGCAGAGGACCTGCTTACCTCCGTCCATATCGCGGAGTACGAGATCGATGCCCGCGATACCAAGCTCGGCCCCGAGGAGATCACCCGCGAGATCCCCAACATCTCCGAGGACATGCTCGCCAACCTCGACGTCGACGGCATCATTCGCGTCGGCGCAGAGGTGCATCCCGGCGACGTCCTGGTAGGCAAGGTCACCCCCAAGGGCGAGACGGAGCTCACCGCAGAGGAGCGCCTGCTGCGCGCCATCTTCGGCGAGAAGGCCCGCGAGGTCCGCGACACGTCCCTCAAGGTGCCCCATGGCTCCGGCGGCCGCGTCATCGCCATCCACCAGTTCTCCCGCGCTGCCGGCGCAGAGCTGGCACCCGGCGTCAACGAGCTCGTCCGCGTGTTCGTCGCCCAGAAGCGCAAGATCCAGCAGGGCGACAAGCTCTCCGGCCGTCACGGCAACAAGGGTGTTATCTCCCGTATCCTGCCGGTCGAGGACATGCCCTACATGGCAGACGGCACGCCCATCGACGTCATCTTGAACCCCCTGGGCGTTCCCTCCCGTATGAACGTCGGCCAGCTGATGGAGAACCATCTCGGTTGGGCTGCGCTCAACGCCTGGAGCGACGACGAGAGCTCCGATGAGCCGGTCGAGGGCCCCTTCTACGTCGCGACGCCTATCTTCGACGGCGCGCACGAGGATGAGATCTCGGATTGCATCCTCAAGGCCAACAAGAACCTTATGAACAAGGTCAAGGCGCACTTGGGCGACAAGGTCCACGAGCCCTTCGTCCCGCAGCTTTCCGCTACGGGCAAGACGGAGCTCTTCGACGGCCGCACGGGCGAGAAGTTCCGCGAGCCCATCACCGTCGGCCAGACCTATATCCTCAAGCTGTCCCACATGGTCGACGATAAGATCCATGCTCGCTCGACTGGCCCCTACAGCCTCATCACCCAGCAGCCTCTGGGCGGCAAGGCGCAGTTCGGCGGCCAGCGCTTCGGC
>CAVCDT010000126.1:0-5394 GCA_963600995.1 Akkermansia muciniphila
CCAGAGGAGTCTGGCCGCCCTCGAAGCCCGGGCCCTTGGTGCCGCCGGCGCGGGAACCCTGGCCGTTGGAACCACGGCCGGACTTGCCGCCGTTGCCGGAGCCATGGCCGCGACCAACGCGCTTGCGGGAGTGGGTGGAGCCGGGTGCCGGCTTGAGGTCGTGCAAATTCATATGATTCTCCTTCGAATCGCTAGCACCGATACGCATGAGCATACCAGTGTGCCGGCAGCTCGCCGCCGGCAGACTTCCAAACCGGGCCGCCTATGCGATAAGCGGCCCGGTTTATAACCGATTTAGATGTTCTCGACCTTGATAAGGTGCTTGACCTTGAAGATCATGCCGCGAATGCAGTCGTTGTCGACATGGTCGCGGGTCTTGCCGATGCGGCCGAGGCCCAGAGCCTTGAGAGTGGCGAGCTGGTCCTTCTTATAGCCGATAGCGGACTTGACCTGGGTGATGCGGAGAGTCTTCTCTGCTGCCATTACTGAACCTTCTTTCCGTAGATCTGGCCGAGGTTCATACCGCGCTTCTTGGCGATATCCTCCGGAGCGGAGAGATCTGCCAGACCAGCAGCGGCAGCCTTGACAACGTTCATCGCGTTGTCGGTGCCCAAGGACTTGGACATGACGTCCTTGATGCCTGCGAGCTCGAACAAAGCGCGGCAGGAACCACCGGCGATGATACCGGTACCGGCGACAGCCGGCTTGATGAGGACGCGGCCTGCGCCGAACTCACCGATGACCTCGTGCGGGACAGTGCCAGCCTCGGTCACGGGAACGGAGAACATGTTCTTCTTGGCGTCCTCGACGGCCTTGGAGATGGCCATGGGGACCTCGGCGGACTTGCCCATGCCGATGCCGACCTTGCCGTTGCGGTCACCCACGACGACCAAAGCGGAGAGGCTCAGGCGACGGCCGCCCTTGACGGTCTTGGAGACGCGGCTGATGGAGACGACCTGCTCCTCGAGCTCGGGGACTGCAGGATTGGACTGCCTGTTGGACCTGTTGTTAGACCTTTGTGCCATGAAATCCACTCCCCTTTCTAGAACTTGAGGCCGGCTTCGCGGGCAGCGTCCGCGAGAGACTTGATGCGGCCATGATACAGACGACCACCACGGTCGAAGACGATGGTATCGATGCCAGCGGCCAAAGCGCGCTCGGCAACGAGCTTACCGACGATAGCGGCGCCCTCTTTGTTGCCGCCGTTTTTGCCGGTGGCCTTGAACTCGGCATCGAGAGAGGATGCGCTGACCAGGGTATGGCCGGCAACGTCGTCGATGACCTGAGCGTAGATGTTGGTGTTAGAGCGGGTCACGCGGAGGCGAGGGCGCTCAGGGGTACCGGAGATCTTGCCACGGACGCGGCGAACGCGACGGGCGAGACCCTCCTTCTTAAGCTTCTGCTTATCCATTGTTTCTTACACTCCTTGAAATCAGCCCGGTTTGGCAACCGGCGAGAACTACTTAGCAGTCTTGCCTTCCTTGCGGCGGATGTGCTCACCCTGGTAGCGGATGCCCTTGCCCTTGTAGGGCTCAGGCTTGCGCCACTTGCGGATGTCTGCCGCGACCTGGCCGACCTGCTGCTTGTCGATGCCGGAAACAACGATCTTTGCCTGATCGGGGCACTCGAAGGTGATGCCCGCAGGGGTCTTGACGATCACGGGGTGCGAGTAACCGAGGTTGAGCTCCAGGTGATCGCCCTTGACGGCGGCACGGTAGCCGACGCCGACGAGCTCGAGGGTCTTGGAGTAACCCTGGGAGACACCGGTGATCATGTTGCTGATCAGAGTGCGGACAAGGCCGTGCTGTGCGCGGCTGTAGCGCTCGTCATCCGGGCGGGAGACGACGATGGAGCCGTCCTCTGCCTTCTCGATGGTGAGCTTGTCGTAGAAAGATTGGGTCAGCTCACCCTTGGGGCCCTTGACGCTGACCTCAGTGCCGTTGATGGAAACCTCGACTCCGGCAGGAACGGAGACGGGCAGTTTACCGATACGAGACATGTAAATGCTCCTTTCCCGTTAACCGATTACCAGACGTATGCCAGGACTTCGCCGCCCACGCCAGCGAGGCGTGCGTCGCGGTCTGTCATGACACCCTTAGAGGTGGAGATGATTGCGGTGCCCAAGCCACCGAGAACGCGGGGCAGCTCGTCCTTGCCGGCGTAGATGCGCAGACCCGGCTTGGAGATGCGGCGGATGCCCTTGATGACCTTGGACTTCTTCTCACCGTACTTGAGAGTGACGGTCAACTCATTTTGAGGTGCTTTCTCTGTGACCTCGTACTCGGCGATGTAGCCCTCCTCCTTGAGGATGCGGGCGATCTCGACGAGCTTCTTGGAAGACGGCATAGATGTCTTCTCATGGTTCGCAGTGTTTGCGTTACGGATGCGCGTAAGCATATCTGCGATGGGATCGGTGACGCTCATTGATTCCTCCTATGGTTCGTTGATGACTGCGGATGAGCGGTTCGTGATCGCCCGTAGCGGTCACGCCTTCTCAGGGCAGCCCGGCATGTTGCTGGGCTTAGCTATGCGGGATGCTAGATCCTACCAGCTAGCTTTGCGGACACCGGGGAGCTCGCCTTTAAGGGCCATCTCACGAAGACAAACACGGCACAGACCGAACTTGCGGTAGACAGAATGGGGTCGACCGCAACGGTTGCAGCGAGTGTAGCTGCGAGTGCTGAATTTGGGTTCGCGCTTAGCCTTGGCGATCATCGATTTCTTTGCCAATGCAATGCCTCCTAAATTACACACAACGGGACAGTTTTTCATTATCTCATAAAAAACAGCGAAGCCCGCCGAGAATTTTCTCGACGGACTCCGCTAGTCGCCTAAAAGCTATATAAGGCTTCGTCTTATTTCTTGAAGGGGAAGCCGAAGGCATCGAGCAGGGCCTTGCCATGCTCGTTGTTGGTGGCGGTGGTCACGAAGGTGATGTCCATACCACGGGTCTTGTCGACCTTGTCGTAGTCGATCTCCGGGAAGATGAGCTGCTCGGTAACGCCCATGGAGTAGTTACCGTTGCCATCGAAGGAGTTGTTGGGCAGGCCGCGGAAGTCACGGATGCGGGGGATGGCGCAAGCCAGAAGACGATCGAGGAACTCGTACATGCGAGCACCGCGCAGCGTGACCTTGCAGCCGATGGGCATGCCAGCGCGCAGCTTGAAGGCTGCGATGGACTTGCGGGCACGGCAGATCATAGGCTGCTGGCCGGTGATGATGCGGATGTCGTTGACGGCAGCATCGATAGCCTTGCTATCGGTTGCGGCCTCGCCGACGCCCATGTTGACGACGATCTTCTCGAGCTTGGGAACGCAGTGGACGTTCTCGATGCCCAGCTGCTCCTTGAGAGCAGGAGCGATCTCGTTCTTGTACTTCTCCTGAAGACGAGGTGCCATGTTTTTCTCCTTACCGAGATTTAAGGCGGGGTTCCAACCTCACCCCCCTGCAAGCCTGGCAGGCACAGGGGCCTTACACACAGATTCGCGTGCCACGCAATGCAGCACGCGAATCCAAGATTATAGACTAGTAGACTTGATTAGTCGATAGCCTTGCCGCACTTCTTGCAGACGCGCACCTTCTTGCCGGAGGAGCGATCCACAGAGACGCGGGTGGCAACGCCGCAGCTAGGGCAGACGAGCATGACGTTGGAGACGTCGATCTTGGCCTCCACGTGCTCGATGCCGCCGTTGGGGTTGGCCTGGGAGGGCTTGCAGTGCTTGGTAGCGACTGCAACGCCTGCGACCTTGACCTTGCCCTCGCGCGGGAAAGCGGCGATGACCTCGGCCTCGGTGCCCTTGTCCTTACCAGCGATAACTTTGACCTTGTCGCCGGTCTTGATATTCATAGACATCTTCCGTCCTCCTTACAGCGTCTCGGGAGCGAGGGAGACGATCTTCATGAACTTCTTGTCGCGGAGCTCGCGAGCGACGGGCCCGAAGATACGGGTGCCGCGGGGAGAACCGTCGGTGTTGATCAGAACAGCGGCGTTCTGATCGAACTTGATGTAGGAGCCGTCCTTACGGCGGACTTCCTTCTTGACGCGGACGATGACGCAGCGAACGACATCGCCCTTCTTGACCTGGCCGTTGGGTGTGGCCTCTTTGACGCTGCAGACGATAGTGTCGCCCAAGCCAGCGTAACGACGCTTGGAGCCACCCAGAACCTTGATGCACTGAACCTTGCGAGCACCAGAGTTATCGGCGACAGCCAGCATGCTTTGCATCTGAATCATCGATACATTCCTTTCTGGTTACGAGGTTTACTTGGCCTTTTCGACGATCTCGATCAGGCGCCAGCGCTTCATCTTGGACAGAGGACGGGTCTCCTGGATGCGGACGGTGTCGCCCACACCAGCGAGATTGCCCTCGTCATGGGCATGGAACTTCTTCGTGGTGGTCATCATCTTCTTGTAGACGCGATGGGGCTTGCGCTCCTTGACCTGCACGACGATGGTTTTGTCATTGACCGCAGAGACGACAACGCCCTGGCGGACCTTACGACGACCGCGCTCTTCGCTCATCGTGTACTCCTAACTTTAAGCGTTGATCTCACGAGCGCGCAGCTCGGTGAGAATACGGGCAATATCTTTCTTCACGGTCTTGAGGCGAGCCGTGTTGTCCAGCTGGCTGGTGGCCATCTGGAAGCGCAGGTTGAAGAGCTCGGAACGAGCCTCCTCCAGCTTGACGTTCAGATCAGCAGTGCTGAGTTCGCGAAGTTCAGAAGCCTTCATTCTTTACTCACCATCCTTCTCAGTCTCGCGGAAAACCATCTTGCACTTGATAGGCAGCTTCTGGATAGCCAGACGCATTGCCTCGCGTGCGATCTCCTCGGACACACCGTCGATCTCGAACATGATGCGACCGGGCTTGACCACTGCAACCCATTCCTCGGGATTGCCCTTACCGGAACCCATGCGGGTCTCTGCGGGCTTCTTGGTGATGGGCTTGTCAGGGAAGATGTTGATGTACACACGACCGCCACGCTTCATGTAACGGGTCATGGCAATACGAGCAGCCTCGATCTGACGGTTGGTGATCCAGTGGGCCTCGAGAGCCTGGATGCCGCAGAAGCCCAAATTGAGCTTCGTGCCACCCTTAGCCTTGCCCTTCATGGAACCACGCTGCACCTTGCGGTGCTTGACACGCTTAGGCATCAACATAGTTTAGTTCCTCCCCTCGCGACGACCGCGGCCACGGCGCTGGCTGGAGACACCCTCGAGTGCGGGGTTGGTAGGCTTCTGGCCAGGCAGAACCTCACCGTAGTAGACCCACACCTTGATGCCGCAGGAGCCCATGGTGGTGTGTGCGGTAGCGAAGCCGTAATCGATCTGAGCGCGCAGGGTGTGCAGGGGCACACGGCCTTCGCGGTACCACTCGCGGCGGCTCATCTCGG
>CAVCDT010000127.1:0-5357 GCA_963600995.1 Akkermansia muciniphila
CGCGTAGGGGCGAGCGGACGCGGGCGCAAGCCCGCTAGCTCGCCCGGTCGCGGCGTTAGCCGCGACGTATCTTGGCGCAGCGCCAGCTGCGCAGGACATTAATGGCCGCGGGTCAATGCAACCTACCGGGAGAGCTGCGCACTTCGTGCGCGTCGCTCTCCCCTACGCGGTTGTGCACCGTCACAATCCTCGCAACCACCCGGTGCCTCAATGTCGTTACAAGAGATATCCTGACGCAAGGACGCGCAGGCGGGCCGAGCGAATGCGAGGCAGATCGCGCGAGAAGCGCCTGCGAAAGCGAGGACTCAAAAACGCCGAAGGCGTTTTCTCCGCAGCTGCGGGCGCTTCGAGCGCGTGTCGCTGCCGAGTCTGAGCGCAAGGCCCTCCTGCGCGGCCGCCCTCTGAGCGCGCGCCCCCGCAGGCCAACAATGAACCGCAATTAGATTCTTCGACTACGGCCCCTACCGGGGCCTTCGCTCAGAATGACGAACAATGCAACGTCCCCTACGCGGCTCTGCACCATTGCGATTCCCGAAACCTCACGGTGCCTCGATGCCGCTGCGAGAGTCATCCTGAGCAGAGGCCCGCCTGCGCGGCCGGTGCCTCTATTGTTGCGGCACGAAGCGCTTGTCGCGCAGGACCATGGTGCTCGTCGCACGCTGCGCGAGCTGCGAGACATGGGTCGCAAAGAGCAGCGCGTTGCCCTGCGCGGCGTAATCGAAGAGCGCATCGGCCACGCTTGCCGCCGATTGGTCGTCGAGGTCGTTGGTGGGCTCGTCCGCGATAAGGATCTTGGGCTTGAGCAGCAGCGCGCGGGCGACGGCCACGCGGCGCTTCTGGCCCACGCTCAGCTGATGAGGGTAATGGTACATGCGCTGCCCCAGCCCAAACTGCTCGAGCAGCTCCTTGGCGCGCGCCTCGACGTCGAAGTCGAGCTTGCCTGCGAACCCGGCCGGTGCCATGACGTTCTCGATCGCGCGCAGACTGCCGATGAGCTGCGTGCTCTGGAACACGAACCCGAAGAGCCTCTGGCGCAGGCGCGAGAGCTCCTTATCGCCCAGCTCGAGGGCGTTGCTGCCATCCTCGACTAGGATGCGCCCCGTATCCGGCGTGAGCAAGAGCCCCGCCATAGACAGCATCGTCGACTTGCCCGAGCCAGAAGGCGACACGAAGGCAATTGCATCGCCGGGGTTGACGCAAAGCGAAGTATCGAAGATGACCTGGGTATCCTCGAATGACTTGGAGATGTTCTCTATCGTAAGCAGCGGCATGTTAATCGATGTCTCCCTGTTGCATCGCGGTGGACGGGTCGAGGTGCGAGATCTGCGAGAGCGGCCAGATGATGCTTATCGCGCAGACGATCGCGAACACGGCGATGACCGCGACCACGAGACCTGCGCACGGCAGGACGCCCAGGGCAAGGTACGGGAAGGAGAGCCCGTCTTGCATGATGGACAGCAGAGCCGCCTGCGCGGCAAAGCCCAGGATGCAGCCAACGACGAGCCCGCTTAGCACCAAGGCGCCCATCTCGGCTAGGATGAGGTTGCGGATATCGCCCTTGCTCGCGCCGATGGCGCGGTAGAGGGCAAGCTCCGCCTTGCGGTCCCAAACCGTGCTGTAGAAGCGCGCGAAGAGCTGCAGCAGCGTGACGACCAGCATGATGCACGCGGCAATAACCAGCAGCAGGAAGACGGATTTGAGCTGCGCCTGCGATTTATCCGCAACCTCGGACTTGACGAGCGGCGTGACGCCCTCCGTGAGGTTGATGCGTCCCTTGACGGCGTTGAGCGCGTCCTCGTCGTCATCGGCCACATCGACGGTGACGCAGGAGACGAGGCCGTCTGGGTCGCCGTATTTCTCCCAGTAGTGGTCATAGCCCTCGATGTTCTTGCTCAGCGCGCGCGCCTGGTCGATGTTGACGGCGATGGAGTAATCGAACTCGCTGCCCGTGGAGGCCATGGTGGCAAGCACGGTGTAGGACTCGCCCAAGATCTTGATCTGGCCGTCTGTCACGCCGCCCACCTCCGCGCCGATGATGGCCGTATGGTCGGACAGCTGGGCGACAGCATCGTCGCTTGAAAGGCCGCTCACCACGAAATCCGTAGCGGGGTCGATGCCGATGAGGCGCGTCTCGCCGTTGGAAGAACAGCACCCGGCGTTGAGCGTCTGGCTGTAGAACTGCGGCGAGACCTTGAGGGCGCCTTGCGCTCCTGCGATCTTGTCGACGACGTCCTTGCTCATATAGACCGGGGCCGGCGCGCCGCTGTAGAGCAGCTCCGTGTCGCCGATGTACTGCAGCGCATCGTCCGGCACGGCCATGATGTCTGCACCGCCGCGCTTGGCCGATGCGTCGACGCCCTGCATGACGCCGCCGTAAACCAACCCGAAGGTCACCAGAATCATGACGGAGAGCGCGACGGATACAGCGATGGAGACCGACTGCACCTTGCGCATCTTAAGGCTGTGGATTACCAATTGCCTCACTGGGAATTCCTCCTAAACCGCCGAGAAGCGCTGCGGCCTTGCTGCCCAGCGCTTCTCGATGTCTTTTCAAGCGAGTCTATCGTATGCGCGCGACGGCGCACAACAGTCAAACGCGTTTGAGTGGGGCACAAGGCGGGATGTGCTCGCGATTTCGCATCCCGCCCGTTGCCGTTGCAAAAGCTGCTGCGATTGGCAGCGCGTTACTTCTCGACCTTGTTGCCCAGACCGGCCCACTCGGCGAAGGAGCAGGTGTAGACCTTGACGTTGGTGAAGCCGTTGTCATGCAGGACCTGCGCGACGTTGGCAGCGCGCACGCCGCCGGTGCAGTAGGTGATGACCTCGGCGGACTTATCGGTCAGGCCGGCCTCGGTGAAGATGGCCTCGAGGTCCTCGCTGCTCTTGAGCTTGCCGTCCTTCTCGAACAGGGAGACGTTGGGGATGTTGACAGCACCGGGGATATGGCCCATCTTGGCCTCGCCCATGTTGGTGGTGCCGTTGTACTCGGCCTCTGCGCGGGCGTCGACGATCACGGCGCTGCCCTTCTTGACGGCCTTCTTGACGTAGGCGGTGCTCACAGACTTGATATCGGTCGCGCTCTCGGCGAAGCCGGTGACGACGCCCTCGGTGTCGCCCTTGGCGCCGATCCAAGCGCCCCAGCCGCCGTCGAGGATATGGACATCCGTGAAGCCGGCCTGCTGCAGGGTCCACATGGTGCGGCCGTCCTCGCCCCAGCCGTCGTTGACGCTGGTATAGACGACGATGGGCCTGTCGTTGGTGAGGCCCTCGAGCGCGAGCGCGGAGAGGTTGGTCTCTGCGTCGTTGACGGCGGCCCAGCCCTTCTCGCCCTCTTTGACGGTGACGTTGGAGAGGTTGTTCCAGTTGCCGCTCACAGCGCCGGGGATGTGAGAGGAGGTGTAGGAGGAAACGCTGCGGGCGTCGACCACGTAGACCTTGTCGAGGTTCTCCTTGAGCCAGTCGACGGTGACGTAGGTGCCCTCGGCCTCGGCCGCGGTCTCTTCTGCTGCGGTATCTGCCGTGGCGTCCTTGCTGCTATCGGAAGCAGTGGAACTCGAGCCACATGCCACGCAGGACATGCCCAATGCGACGGTGATGCCAGCTGCAGCGATTGCCTTTAGTTGTTTTCTCATGTTGTATTCCATCCTCTTTGTGATTCCTCATCATATTGGCATGATGCCAATACCTCATAAGGCTGCATTATAGGCATTGAGCGGGATGGATTCAAGCGGTGCGAAAGGCCCGTGCGAGTTAAGTTAACCGGGGTAAGGGGCACAGATCGTCATCCGCGATGAAGCCGGCGACCTTGCGATCAAAGCGCCGCAATCATAGCATCAACAGCGCCTCGCGAGGCTGATCGAGGCGGACTTCGGGATCGAGTGGCTGCGCACCTCGCGCCCCCGCCCGCAGGTCAGCGGGACCTTCGAGGCGCCGACCTTCGAGAGGAAGCCCCTCTCCGCCTCCGCTTCCCGGGCCGTGAACAGCTGCCCCTTGTCGGGCTTGATCAGGTCCCTCCCCGTGAGGATGGCCGCCCTGACCAGGCACATCGCCTCGGCGCCGGCACGCGACCACGACGTCGCGTTGTTCTTGCAGCGCCTGGCGCCGACGTGGAAGTTGGTGCCCTCCATCGTGCCCATCGACGCCTTCGGGAAGCGTATGTCCGCGGCGTTGGCGGAGGCGTACGATGCGAGCTCGAGCACCCTGTCCCTGCGCTTTCCCGGTGCCATGGCCGACGAGACGCGCTGCGCCATCTCGGCGAGCCGCTTGCCCTTGCCCCTGCACGCCAGGCGCACCGCCCAGTCGCGGAGCGGCCCCTCGGGATAGGCGCGCCGCACGTACTTCACGACGTGGAACGGATCCAGCGACCCCTCGACCGCGACGTTCGCGGGCATCGCAGCCGCGATCCGGTCGGCACCGCACCACTTGGCGCCGTCGTGGCCGACCTGCAGCCCGGACACGTCCGACAGCTCGTAGTCGGCCGCGAGCTGCGACGACACGCGCTCCCAGAAGGCGTCCGGGTCCTCGTCTGCGACGACAACCGAGAGGTTGCCGCGCTCGAACCTGCCGGGCGAGACCTCGCGCTTGCCGCAGTACGAGCATGCCATCTTGAGCTCGAAGGAGGCCGTCTTCCTGGCCTGCTCGTACAAAAAGCGCGGCAGCGCCTCCTCCCTGTGGCTCTCGCTCTGCAGGTGGACCCACAAACCGTCTACCTCGAGAAACGCCGTATCGGCGCTTATGCGCCCGCCCGCAGGCGGCGCCGACTTCAGGAGCCTGCCCTCCTCGCGCACGCAGTTCATCACGGTGACGTGGCTTATCCTCTCGCCGGTCGCCTCCTCGAACGCGGCGGCGGTCTTGCGGTACGAGACCTCGGCCGCGCGCCTCACCACCCACAAAAACGCCCCCGCCGACAGCCTCGAGCGCTTCGGTATGCCCAGAAGCTCGTCTGCCCAGGCCCTGCGCCTGCCGAACCTGTCGAGGTAGACCGACCGCCTGTAGGTGACGGCGCCCACCAGCGTGACTATCGTGCGCCCCGCGACCTCGTGGAGCGACCACCCGCGCGGCAGCTGCGTCCTCAGCATGGCGTCGAAGGCCTCTATGGACCTTCTCACGCATGCGGCGGCAAGCGAGCGCGCACCGCCCGCGACGGCCTCCTCGAAGGAGTCGAAGTCCTCGGTTGCGAGCAGCTCGGGCAGGAAATAGTCGACGGCGGCTCCCTCGAGGGCGCCGCGCATGGTAGCATTCGTCAGCAAGAGGATCTCCCTTCTCTATTGGTTTGGTCACCTAGAGAATACAGGAGGTTCTCTTCTTCATTCTGACGGCGATTAGGCAGGACCCACCCCGGTTAACTTAACTCGCAC
>CAVCDT010000128.1:0-5285 GCA_963600995.1 Akkermansia muciniphila
GCGAGAAGCTCCTCTTGGAGCCTTGAGGAGAACATCGAGCGGTGGCCGCGATCGAACTCCGCCGCCATATCGACGACCTCGACCTCGGGGAGGCTTTGGCCCTGAGGACGCTCGCTCAAGACAACATGGTCCCATCCCCTGCCCAAAGGGCCGTGCGAGCAACTGGCGAGCGTGACGAGGCTGGGGGTTGCAGACCCGAGCACCAGGACCGCGCCTCGCAGCTCGGCAAGCTTCAACGCGCATCGCCTCGCATCGTAGCGCGGGGAGGAGTCCTGCTTATAGCTGGATTCGTGCTCCTCGTCGATGATAATGAGCCCAAGATCACGCAAGGGCGCGAAAAGCGCGCTCCTCGTCCCAACAACCACGCGGCAGGCCTGCTGGCGCACGACATCCCATTGATCGAAGCGCTCCCCAACAGAGAGCCGCGAATGAAGCACAGCGACGTCGTCTCCAAAGCGGGCACGGAACCGGCCAACCGTCTGGGGAGTCAAGGCTATCTCCGGCACGAGGACACAAGCACTCTTGCCCGCATCGAGGCAATGCTGAATTGCGCGCAGGTAGACCTCGGTCTTTCCCGAGCCCGTGATCCCATCGACCACCACGACGTTCTCGCGAACCGAAGGGCAAGCGCCGGACATCCGCGAAACTATGGCGTCGAGAGCCGAGCTCTGCCCTTCAGTGAGCTTGCGCATGGACTCGGGGGATTGCTCCACGCGGGCCATCGCCGCGCGAAGCCTCCTGCGCTCCTCGATGACGACGACGCCTTTCTTCTCAAGCGCCTTGCAGGACTGCCCGGCCGCACCGACCTCCAGGGAGAGCTCCGCCATGCGCATGCCCCCGCACGACAGAGCCTCCATGATCTTCTTCTGCTTGAAGGCGCTCTTGGGAGGAACGTAATCGCCGGCCGCAGCGGTGAGGAAAACCCAACGGTCGTCGACCGGCCCCGCACCCGGATGGATCAAGGTCCATTTCCCGTCAACGCGCTTTATCTTGGGCGATCCCCCTGGCGGGCAGAGCAATCTGAAGCACTCGCTGAGCGGCGCGGCGTATTCTTTGGATATCCACATGGCGAACTCGGCCGACACCTTGTCGAAGTAAGGCGTGGACAAGACCCCTGCGAGGTACTTGTAACGGTGAGCAGCAAAGTCGAGATGACCCTCGCAGCGCAAATCGACCACATAGCCCACCACCGGCCTGCTGCCGAACTCCACGCTCACGGCGCAACCCACCTCGATCGAGGAGAGCTCGTCGGGGACAAGGTAGTCGAAGGCCCGGTTGATAGCCCGGGCCGATACAGCGACTATGACAGATCCAAACCGCCAGGCTAGAGACCCGCAGCGCTTCGCAGCTGCTCGGTTCTGTCAGTCTGCTCCCAAGGGAACTCGTCACGGCCGAAGTGCCCGTAAGCTGCGGTCTTGCGATAGATGGGACGGCGAAGGTCGAGGTCACGGATGATCGCGCCAGGACGCAGGTCGAACGTCGCGGTAACAGCCCTCTCGATATCAGCAACGGGAACCTTGTTGGTCCCAAAAGTCTCGACGAGCAGGCTCAAGGGGCGAGCAACGCCGATCGCATAGGCGATCTGGACCTCGCAACGATCGGCCAAGCCTGCTGCGACGACGTTTTTCGCAACCCAGCGGGCCGCATACGCGCCAGAGCGGTCGACCTTCGTGCAGTCCTTGCCGCTAAAAGCACCACCGCCATGGCGGCCCATACCGCCGTATGTGTCGACGATGATCTTGCGCCCGGTAAGGCCGCAGTCGCCCATGGGGCCGCCCACGACAAAGCGCCCCGTGGGGTTGATATAGATCTCCGCACCTTCCCACTTGACGCCTTCTTGAGCGAATACGGGAGAGATGACATGTTCTACAAGGTCGCGCCTGATCTGCTCGAGAGAGACCTCCTCGGAATGCTGGGTGGAGATGAGGACCTTTTCCACTCCGACCGGTTTACCGTCGACATAGCGCACGGAGACCTGCGTCTTACCGTCGGGGCGCAAGTACTCGAGCACGCCGTCCTTGCGCACGGCGGTTAAGCGCTCGCTCAGGCGATGCGCGAGAAAGATCGGCATGGGCATCAGCGTGGAGGTTTCGTTGCACGCATACCCGAACATCATACCCTGGTCGCCGGCGCCGATGACGTCGAGCGGGTCTGCCGAGTCATCCCGGTTCTCCGTGCTGCTGTCGACGCCCTGTGCGATATCGGGGCTTTGCTCGTGGATAGCGTTGATGACGCCGCACGTGTCAGCATCGAAGCCGTACTTGGCGCGCGTGTAGCCGATCTCCCTGATTACGTCGCGCACTATGGTGTCGACATCGATATAGGCCTGCGTGCGAACCTCACCCGCAACCATGACGAGACCGGTGGTCACCATCGTCTCGCAAGCGATACGAACATTATCAGGATCTGCAGGGACCCCATCCGGGGAGATATAACCGGCCTTCTTCAACTCGATCTCCTTAGAGAAGATCGCATCCACAACCGCATCTGATATCTGGTCGCAGATCTTATCGGGATGGCCCTCGGTAACGGACTCGGAAGTAAAGAGATAAGAGTTCTCGCTCATTTGTTCGACTCCAAATCGACAACTTTGAAATTGCATGGGGTACAAGATACCACGCCATCGCCTTTGCCTGCGCATATAGCGCGGGCGGCCCCAACAGCGCAGCGAGATGGCAAGCCTATTGCTCGATATACGGACATCCCAGATGTTCGAAAGCCAGCCGCGTGGCCTGCCGCCCCTTGGGGGTGCGCATAAGCAGACCCTGCTGGAGCAGATAGGGCTCGTAGACGTCCTCGAGGGAATCCGGCTCCTCGCCCAGGGCGCTCGCTATCGTCGCAAGACCCACGGGCCTTCCCTCGAACGTGCGCACCAAAAGCTCCAAGATCTTGTTGTCCATGGGGTCCAACCCGCGGCTGTCGACCTCGAAGAAAGCCAGGGCATCGCGTGCGACAGGCGCGGTGATGACGCCGTTGGCGCGCACTTGGGCGAAGTCGCGGACGCGTTTGAGCAATCGGTTGGCCAAGCGGGGCGTGGCGCGGCTGCGACATGCGATCTCCATCGCGCCTTCCTCGCTCACCTCGATGCCGAGTATCGTCGCCGATCTTACGACGATGTCTTTGAGCTCTTGGGCAGAGTAGTAATCGAGCCTGAAGTTGGCACCGAACCTATCACGCAGGGGGCCTGTGAGCATGCCGCTTCGCGTCGTTGCGGCAACAAGCGTGAACCGCGGTATGTCGAGGCGAATGGAGCGAGCTGCAGGACCCTGGCCGATGACGATGTCCAACGCGAAGTCCTCCATCGCCGGATAGAGGACCTCCTCCACAGCGCGGTTCATGCGATGGATCTCATCGATGAACAATACATCGCCTTCCTCGAGGTTAGTGAGAATCGCCGCTAAATCGCCGGCACGCTCGATAGCGGGCCCGGAAGTAGTCTTGATGTTCACGCTCATCTCGTTGGCAACGACGCTTGCCAGCGTTGTCTTTCCCAAACCCGGAGGCCCGCTGAAGAGCAGATGGTCCAAAGGCTCTTCCCTGAGCTTTGCGGCCTTGATGAGTATATCGAGGTTCTCCTTGATGCGCGTTTGGCCCAAGTACTCCCCAAGGGTCTTGGGTCTAAGCGACAGTTCGCTTTGAAGCTCATCTGCAGATTGGTCGGCGGATACAAGCCTCTCGTTGGCACGCGCGCTCCTTTTTGCCTCGAAATCCTCGGACTCCCAAGCCATTACCTGCCACCTGCCCTCTTCAAAGCGGCCCTGACAAGCTCCGAGCTTGTAAGCGAGCTCGCATCGACGTCCTTCAAGGACGCCGAGACCTCTGCATCGCTAAAGCCCATAGCCATAAGGGCTGCGCGCGCATCGGCCAAGGCGCTTGGATCACCCAGAGAAACCGATGCCTCGCCTTGCTCGTCTTTCAACACGCCCTTGAGCTCCAAAACGATTCTCTGCGCCGTCTTCTTGCCTATGCCCGGCACGCGAGAGATAGCCGCAACATCGCCATCAGCAATAAAGGCTGCCGTCTGTTGGGGCGTATACGTCGACAAAGCAGCGATGGCAAGTTTGGGGCCTATACCGCTCACCCCGATCAGACTCGAGAAGAGCGACTTCTCAAGCGCGTCTTTGAAGCCGAACATCGTGATCGAGTCATCCTTGATGTGCATATAGGTTTGGACAACGCATTCTTCGCCCTTTGCAGGCAAGCCGGCAAGGGCCTTGGTCGACATGAAGAGCTCGTATCCCACGCCCGACACCTCGAGCAGGAGCGTATAGGTGCCTGCAGAGACAACCGTCCCTCTCAAAAAAGAAATCATCGCTGGCCCTTCCCAGTAGAGGCGAGTTTTTGCGTCCACGCATCACGCTCGGTGGCATGAAGATGCATGTGCCTGTTCATCCTCCTGCCACAAGACCCCACAGACCTCATCCTCGCATGGCAGATAGCCGCAGCAAGGGCGTCTGCCGCATGATCGGGGTGAGGCGCATGATCCAAACCCAATACAGCCTGCACCATATACTGCACTTGGGTCTTGTCAGCTGCACCCGTACCCACAACAGCCTTCTTTATCTGCATCGGCGTGTACTCCCCCAAAGAGATATCCTTTTTGCCCGCCGCGACGAGAACAGCGCCGCGAGCATGGGCGGTGGCAATAGCGCTTTTGGTGTTGACGCCAAAGTAGATCTCCTCGATGGCGAGCTCGTCTGGGGCATAGCGCTCTAAAACAGCAGCCATCTTGTCATGGATGACGCAAAGACGATACGAGAGATCATCCTTTGAACCGGTCTCTATGCAACCGTAAGCCAAAGCGCTGATCGAAGACGCGGCGGACTCGACCACTCCCCATCCCGTATGCGCAAGGCCGGGGTCTATACCCAAAATCACCGTAGAAGCCAAACTCGAACTCCCTAAATCTCAAACATTTGTTCGAGTATAACACATGCAAGTAACCTACTCGTGCAGATCTCGAATTTAGATCGCATCTCAGCCTTCCCAGCACAAACAGAGGGGGCCGCGCCTCTCGGCGCAGCCCCCTAAAGCAGATTTGAAGCAATGCCTTACTCTTCGAGCGCGGCAGCAATCTCCTCGGTGATCTCCATAGTGTGGGAGACGGCCTGCACATCGTCGAAATCCTCGAGACGGTCGATGAGGCGCTGGACCTTCTTGGCATCCTCGACGCTCACAGCGACAGGGTTGGTGGCTTCCATGATGAGCTCTGCACCCTTGACCTCGATACCCTGACCCTCGATGCCGTTCTTGACAGCCATGAGATCCGTGGGGGCGGTGTAGAC
>CAVCDT010000129.1:0-5233 GCA_963600995.1 Akkermansia muciniphila
CTATTTGGGCCAGGTGTCCTTGTACTGCTTGGCGACCTCGATGAACTCCTCTACGGCGGGGGAGGCACCGGGTGCTTGCAGGGTGGCGGCTCCGAACTCCACGTAGCGCTGCGGGCTTAGGGGACGTACCTCCACGTTGCCGTTCCAGACCTCTGCGACGCCGTTGCAGTACAGCGTCATGCAGCTACCAGAGCTCACCATCGAGTAAGCGGTGAGGCAGCTTGCGCAGGTGAAGCGCACGTCCGGCTCGAGCCCCTTTTGGAAGAAGAGCTTGTCGAAGGTGTCGTTGTCCTCTGGGTGGATGCGCACGAACGGCTGCCCGTCGAGCTCTGCTAAAAGCAGCGCCTGGTGTTTGAGCAGCGGCGAGCCCTTAGGGGCCCACACCACGAGCTCCTGCGTGCCCAGCGGCGTCCAGTCGAGCTTGCTATGGTCGCCGTGGAAGATCACGACGTCCACCTCGTGCTGCTCGAGCTTCTCCAGCAGATGCGTGTCGCTTGCCTCGATCACGTTGACTTTGACGGCGGGGAACTTGCGCTGGTACTCGCTGATCACGGCAGGCAACCACAGAAGCGCGATGCTGTCGAGCGCACCCACGGTGAGCGTGCCTTCTGCCAGGCCGCGTATGCGCGCGCTCGTCTGCTGCGCCTGCACGTTGAGCTTGACCATCTGCTTGAAGATGGGGAGCATGCGCTCGCCTTCTGCCGTGGGCTCGACGCCCGTGCTGCTGCGGATGAGTAGCGGGAACCCCAGGTCGCCCTCGAGCGCGTTGATCAGGCGGATGATGCCGCTGGGGGTGTAGCCTAGCTCCTTGCCTGCGCCGGAGAGGCTCTTTGTCTCTACGGCGGCGACGAATGCGGTGTAGCGCTTGGTGTCCATGGCGGCTCACGTCCTTAGGTTATGACAAACCGTTACAGCGATTGCAGCTTTGTGTGATAATCATCTACAAGGCATGGTAGCGCATAAAACCGCTTACCTTATAACAAATTATTATAGTAATTATAAATTTTGAGAAAGCCTTCCCCTGCGTGATAGTGTGCCGTCATCGCGTTTGGCACAAGCTATGACAAAGGAAGGGTCCCATGTTCTTCAAGATCGCGTTGCTCGTCATATTCGTGGCGGCGACAATCTACATCGGCTTCTACAGCCGCAAGAAGGCGCAAAGCGTCGACGGCTTCGTTTTGGGCGGCCGCAAGGTCGGGCCGTGGATGTCGGCCTTCGCCTATGGAACGAGCTACTTCTCCGCAGTGGTCTTCATCGGCTACGCGGGGCAGTTCGGGTGGAAGTTCGGGCTTGCGGCGTTTTGGGCCGGCATCGGCAACGTCGTCATCGGCTCGCTTCTGGCATGGTTCGTCTTGGGGCGCCGCACGCGCATCATGACCAACCACCTCGATGCCAAGACCATGCCGGAGTTCTTCGGCAAGCGCTTCGACAGCCATGCCCTGCGCATCGCCGCGGCGCTCATCATCTTCGTATTCCTGATCCCCTACACCGCGTCCGTCTACAACGGCCTGTCCCGCTTGTTCGGGATGGCATTTGGCCTGCCCTACGAGGCCTGCATCATCGCCATGGCCCTTGTGACCTGCATCTACGTCATCTGGGGCGGCTATACGGCCACGGCTCTCAACGACACCGTGCAGGGCACGATCATGCTGGTCTCGATCATCGCCGTCATCTTGTGCGTGCTCAACGGGCAGGGCGGTTTCGTCGAGGCGCTCAACGGCTTGGCGCAGGTGAGCGATGACAGCATCCCCAACGGCACGGTTCCGGGAATATTCGCGAGTATGTTCGGGCCGGATCCGCTCAACCTTCTGGGCGTCGTCGTGCTCACCTCTCTTGGCACCTGGGGCCTGCCGCAGATGGTCCAGAAGTTCTATGCCATCGAGTCCGAGTCCGCCATCACCAAGGGCGCCATCATCTCCACCGTCTTCGCGCTCATCATCTCCGGCGGCAGCTACTTCTTGGGCGGCTTTGGGCGCCTCTTCGGCGACAGCGTCGCCACCAACCCCGCTACGGGCGCCGTTGTCTACGACTCCATCGTCCCCACGATGTTGTCCACCCTGCCCGACATCCTCATCGGCGTCATCGTCATCATGGTGCTCTCCGCATCGATGTCGACGCTGTCGTCGCTGGTGCTCACCTCGAGCTCCACGCTCACACTCGACTTCATCAAGCCGGTGTTCGCCAAGGACATGAGCGAGAGAAGCCAGCTTGTCTGGATGCGCGTCCTGCTCGCCGTGTTCGTGATCGTGTCTGCGGGGCTGGCGATGTTCCAGTACAACAGCCCCGTGGTCTTCATCGCCCAGCTCATGGGCTACAGCTGGGGTGCGCTTGCCGGGTGCTTCTTGGCGCCGTTCCTCTACGGCTTGTACATGAAGCGCGCGAGCAAGGCCGCGACCTGGATCTGCTTTGCCTGGGGCGTGGGGCTTACCGTGCTCAACATGACGATGGGTCTGGTCTTCGATGCGCCGCTTATCGCAAGCCCCATCAACTGCGGTGCGATCTGCATGGTGGTGAGCCTTATCGCATACCCCATCTTGAGCTGCATCCTGCCTACGGGCGTGAGCCGCGAGCATGTCGAGGACTGCTTTGCAGGATATGGGCAAAAGGTGCTCGTCCCGGCGACGGCGGCGCTCGGCGCAGAGGTCGAGGAGCAGATCGCCCAGGAAGGAGCAGCAAGCGCTGTGCAGTAGGGTTCTCTTGCCGATAGACAGACCGCCAGACAGGCTCGCAGCTTTGGTTGCGGGCCTGTTCTTGCTGTGCAGAAACCGTGGATGCCTTCTTGGCGTCACAGGCGTGGTTTACAATGCGACCTCTCGATGCGGCATGCGCTTTGGGCTGCCGCCTGTTTTTGAGGAGCTGTTGTATGAAACCAGGTATCAAGGGCAAGGTCGCCTCGGTGGCGATGAGCATTGTCTTGGCGGGTGCGATGCTTCCCGCTGCCGCTTTCGCGGACTCATCGCAGATCGTCACCTTGGGGGCAGATCTCACGGATGACCAGAAAGCCACGGTTCTCGAGTTCTTCGGGCTCGACGAGTCCAGCCTCTCCAGCGTGGAGACCATAACCGTCACCAACGCAGACGAGCACAAGTACTGCGACAGCTCGATCCCCAAGTCCGTCACGGGCACGAGGACCTTGAGCTGTTCGTATATCCAGCCCACCACCAGCGGCGGCATCAACGTCAAGACGGCGAACCTCACCTACGTCACCTCGAGCGCGCTCTACAACGCGCTGCAGACGGCCGGGGTCCAAAACTGCAACCTCGTGGTCACGGCGCCCTTCGAGGTGTCGGGCACGGGTGCCTTGACGGGCGTGTTCATGGCCTACGCAGACAACGGGCAAGCCCTCGATGCCGATAAGAGCGACCTCGCGGTCGAGGAGATGTACGAGACCAGCGGCTTGCAGGAGACCTACGGCGACGACATCGCATCTGTCATCAGCCAGGTCAAAGACGAGGTCGTGAGTGCGGCAAGCGACATGACGGAAGACCAGATAAAGCAGCTCATCAAGGACAAAGCTGCGCAGTACAACATCGACCTCAGCGACGAGGATATCCAAAGCCTCACGGCCCTCATCAAGAAGATGCAGGGCATGGGCTACGATGCGAGCTCCTTTGCCACTACCCTCGACGATGTGAAGAGCGCCTTGGGCGATATGGGCAGCGATGCCGGCGGTGCCGTGAGCGCGCTGGGCAACTTCTTCCAGGGCATCGTCGACTTCTTCACGGGCCTCTTTGGCGGCGGGAGCGCAAACGACAGCAGCTCTGCCAGCTCTGACAGCAGCGACTCCATCCTCGACAAGCTCAACACCCAGGTCTTCAAGCTCGACCAGTAGCCTGTGGCCTTTGTCGTGGCATGGCGCTTGCTCGCGCATGATACGGCAGTGCCGGATACGCTAGGGCCTAGGCGCTGCGGTGCGGCCAGGCGCAGCAGGGCTTGGGCGCTGGTTGGGAAACTTCGTCTCGTTTCATCGGTTTCATCGACAGAAAGAGGCGGACAGATGACCAAGTACGGCTATGCGCGCGTGTCTACGCGAGAGCAGAACCTCGACAGGCAGATAAAGGCGCTTGCGGATTTTGGGATCGACCGGCTGGTCTGCGACAAGGCGTCGGGAAAGGACTTCGAGCGTGAGGGCTACCTGCGGATGCGCGAGGCGCTCGCGCCCGGCGACCTTGTCGTGATACTGAGCATCGACAGGCTGGGGCGCAACTACGACGAGATCTTGGAGGAGTGGAGATGTCTCACCAAGGTCATCCGCTCAGATGTCGTCGTCATCGACATGCCCTTGCTCGACACGCGCGCAAGCGATGACGAGCGCGGTATCACGGGCGTGTTCATCGCCGACCTCGTCTTGCAGATCCTCAGCTACGTGGCGCAAGTCGAGCGCGAGAACATACGCCTGCGCCAGCGCGAGGGCATCGACGCCGCACGCGAGAGGGGTGCGAGCCTGGGTCGCCCCAAGATCAAGCGTCCGAGGAACTACTGGTCTTTGACGGGAAGCATCGAGAGCGGTGAGATCTCCATCCGCAAGGCCGCATCGAAGCTCAAGGTGAGCCGCTCGACGCTGCGCCGCTGGATGATAGAGGACGGCGTGCCCGCAGCCTTCGCCCCTGCGCAGTGCGCCGGCGCCCAAGAGGGTGCCATGGACGGCGTACCTTGCCGACAAGGGGTCTTGGCATAGGCCGGGCGGCGTATAATCAACGGTCTAACTGTCGATTTGTCGAAAGGCTCACGCTCAATGGAAGCTCGTCCCAAGTTCCCCAAACGCGCTGTCGTGACCGCAGGAATGCCCTATGGCAACAAGGGCCTGCACTTTGGCCACGTCGGCGGCGTCTTCGTCCCTGCAGACATTTACGCGCGCTTTATGCGCGACCGCATCGGGTACGACAACGTCTTGTTCGTATCGGGCACGGACTGCTACGGCTCGCCCATTATGGAGGGCTACCGCAAGCTGGTCGAGGCGGGCGAGTTCGAGGGCACGATCACAGACTACGTGCAGGCCAACCACGACCGCCAGAAGGCTACGCTGGACGCCTTCGACATCAGCCTCGACATCTACGAGGGCAGCGCCTTGGGCCTCGCCGGCAAGAAGCACGCCGAGGTCAACACCTGGTTCTTCGAGAGGCTCTATGCCAACGGCTGGCTCGAGAAGCGATCGACCCCGCAGTTCTACGATACCCAGGCGCAGACCTTCCTCAACGGACGCCAGGTCATCGGCCGCTGCCCCGTGCAGGGC
>CAVCDT010000130.1:0-5149 GCA_963600995.1 Akkermansia muciniphila
GATCTGCTCTGGCGCCACCTGCACCATCAACGGCGGTGATACGACCACCGCGCATTATGGGACCTTCATCACGGATAGCCTCAACGGCAAGTTCTGGAAATACAACGGCACAGGGTCGGAAAACATCAGCGGCGGTTTGATCACCGGTGGCGCATGCGATGACGAATACCGTGCCGGCGGTATCTCGGTCGAAACGGGTGCGAGGCTCGAGTTGAACTATGTGACGGTAGCCGGCAATGTGTCCGATACCTATTTGAGCTATAACGGCTGCGGAGGCGGTATCTGCACAAGGGGCAGCCTGGTTCTCAAGCACTCCAAGGTCCTCTACAACCACGCGGAAGCCTCCGGCGGCGGCATCTACGCGGCCAACCCAAGCGCAGAATCCCCAACGCAGATCCTTATAGACCAAGAGTCGGAGGTCTCCTATAACACCGCTTTGAAGAATGCCGGCGGTATCGATGCCAACATTGCAAGCGGGTGCACGATCAAAGCGGGCAAGCTCTGGGTTATCGAGGTGAGCAACGGCTCGAAGGTCTCCCATAACATCGCAAAGGAAGACGGCGGCGGCTTCTATGGCGTCAACAACGGCAGCGGCGGCGCAGGTTTGAAGCTCAGCTCAAATAGTCAGGTAAGCGATAACAAGACCTACGCCAACGGCGGTGGTGTCTGCTTCAAGGCCGCATCGCTTTCCAAGGGCTTGGAGATGGACTCCAACTGCTCTATCAGCAGCAACCGCGCCGACGGAAACGGCGGCGGCATCTGGAGTGGCCAGGAGTTCTACCTGGGCGACCAAGGCTCCACTGGCACATGGCGAGTTTATGGCTCCATCAGCGACAACAGCGCGGGTGGCAGCGGCGGAGGCGTCTGTTTTGGATCGAAGGGCGTCTCGTCGCTAAAGCAGAAGATCGAGTTCCATTGTGTGCAGATGAGCGGCAACAGCTGCAACGGGAACGGTGGCGCCATTGCGATCCTGGGCGCCAGGGGCATGACCACGCTGTGCCTGGGGCGTTATTCCTCCTTTAACGGCAACGCAGCTGGCGGCAATGGCGGTGCGATCTATGTGGACGCAGAGGTCGACCTCGAAGGCGAAGGCGGCTTGACGTTTGACGGCAATGTGGCCGGGGCAAACGGCGGCGCCATCTTCTCGGAGAAGAACTCCTGCCATATCAACCTGTTCAACACTGGATACGAGACGATCTTCACCAACAACAAGGCCAGGTACAACGGCGGCGCCGTAGCCATCAACCACTCCTCGAGCTACACCATGCATGTGCTCAACGCGAAGTTCACGGGCAATGCCGCCGGTACGACGAGCGACTCCGGTGCCGGTTGCGGCGGTGCCATCTGGTTCAACAACGAGCTCTATCTGGAAGACGTGACGGTGCAGGGTAATACCGCAACGTGCGATGGCGGCGGTGTCTACTGCAACAACAGCAGCTACAGCGCCTTCGAGGTCGCGCACAAGATCGTAATCAGCGGCAACAAGATCGTTAAGAGAAGCGACAGCGGCACGCAGCTCTCGGAGGTGCGCGCAGATAACCTGAGCTTGAAGGGCAAGCAGGACGTTTGCGGTGCGTCGGGCGATAGAGCGCTCAATGCCGACAGCAGGATAGGCTTCACGGTCAGGGACTACGATAAGAGCGATAGACGCTTGAGTGGCAACCAGGGCTTTCTGACCGAGGGTCTTGGTGACTCCTGGAGCAGCTATATCTTCTCCGATAACGAAAGCTACAGCATCGTGCGCAACGGCAACTACCTCTACCTGCACAATGGCGCACCCAAGTACACCTTGAGCGTCTACAGCACCAGCGCGACACCCGTTACCTCCGAGCATACAGCCGGGGAGACGGTAACGCTCAAGGGCAGCGACTATACGTGGACCGTGACCGATGGCGGTGTGCAGAAGACGGTCCAGCCAGATTATTGGAGCATCGCTTTTGCCGACGGCACGGTACAGACTGTCACGCCTGTCGACGGAGTCGCTACGTTCACTATGGGCAAAGGCGCTGTCACCGCACGCGCCCGTTACATAGAGCCGCTTGCGAGCGTCTTTGCGGGCATCTCGGATTTCGCGAGCTGGGACAACCTCAAGACCGGCGCGGTTGGCTCTGAAGGCAGCAGCGGATATGCCTATATCCACTACATCGCCTTCACGGGAGAGTGGGGCGGCAGCTCATCGCGCGGCGAGAGCGCGAGCAAGGACAGCGCCAAGGTCGTCAGGAGGGACGTCAAGGACATCAAGATCGACTCCGGCAACTACGTCTCTGCCAAGAAGGTCACCTACACCCTGGCCATTAACGTGCCCGATGCAGCGTCCGAGGCGATCTACGTCAAAGACGGCGCTGCGGTGGGCAGTGATTTCGAGAACGTCCTCAAGAGCTTTAGCGGCGAGCCCAAGACCTCGGTGAAGGGGGAGTACGCAGGGGTCGAAGACGGCGTCATGACCCTGACCTATACCGTCACCGTGGAGAACCCCGATAAGCGCACGTGCAAGGTCACCTTCAACGCGGGCAATGGTGCCTCCCTGCCTAGCGGCGTGGAGGCCACGAGGACGGTCGCGTACAACTCGCAGCTGGGCGACCTGCCCGTGCCCACCTACGAGGGCCATGTGTTCGACGGCTGGTATGCGGGCGATACGCGCGTTTCCTCTGCGACTACCGTCAAGGCCGATACCGAGCTTACGGCTCATTGGACGGAGGCGCAGACCTATCGCGAAATCCGCTATATCGACAGCGACGGCAGCATCATCGACACCGATACGGTAGAGGTCGGCGAGAAAGTCACCAAGCCTTCGAGCGAGCCCATCAAGGCCGGCCATACCTTTGCCGGCTGGTATGCGGATAAGGATTGTGCGACTAAGTTCGACTTCGGTACTGCCGTTGCATCCGGCAGCGATCCCATCTGTATCTACGCTAAATGGACCAAGAAGAGCTATAAGGTGAGCTTCGACTTGGCTGGCGGCAGCGATAGCGATGCTACAGGCCAAGAGGTCGATTACGGCGATGAGGTTGCGAAGCCCAAGCAGGATCCCGTGCGCCAGGGCTACACGTTCCTGGGCTGGTATGCGGGCTCGAGCCTCTATAGCTTTGACACAGCAGTGACGGGCAATATCACGATCAGGGCCGCATGGGAGATAAACACCTATTCGATTATCTTCGAGGCCAACAACGGGGAGAAGGCAACGGAGCAAGTTGTCGAGTACGGCGGCTTTGTAGAGAAACCCGCCGATCCAAGCTATGCTGGCCATGCTTTCAAGGGCTGGTATACCGATAAAGCCTGCACTGCGGCATACAACTTCTCGAGTTTCGTGATTGCCCCGGTGCACCTTTATGCCAAGTGGGGTGAGAGCGCTACCGTTACGCTCGACCCGGATAACGGGACGGGCCTTGAGGTGCGCACGTACGACGTAAACGCCAAGCTGGGCGACCTGCCGCACCCCCTGCGCAAGGACTATGTCTTCGACGGTTGGTATAGCGGGGATATCAAGGTCAGCGAGGAGACGTTGGTTACGGGCGATATGACGCTCGTGGCCAAATGGCAGCCCAAGACCTATACCGTGCGCTTCGAGACGAGCGGAGGCTCTGCGGTAGATGAGCAATACGTCCCCTTCGATGGCAAAGCACAAAGACCTGGCGACGACCCCACGCGCTCGGGCTATACCTTTGGCGGATGGTATGCGGATGACATCTGCACGGTGAGGTTCGACTTCGATGCCGTCGTGACAGGTGACACCACGGTCTATGCGAAGTGGGTCTCTAACGATGAGGGCTACGTTTCTTATACGGTGAAGTTCGACTCTGCTGGCGGCAGCGCTGTGGATGACCAGCATGTCGAGAGCGGCGATAAAGCCAAGAAACCTGCCGATCCTGTGCGCGAGGGCTACACCTTCGCAGGCTGGCAGCTCGATGGCGAGGACTACGACTTCTCCAAACCCGTGACCAAGGCCATCACGCTCACAGCTGTCTGGGTCAAGGATACGGCGAGCATCGAGGGCGCGCAGGTCGCGTTGGAGAGGGTCAAGCTCGCCTACAGCGGCAGGGTGCAGGTAGCCAAGGTGGCAAGCGTCATGCTGGGCGGGGTGCTGCTCGAGGAAGGCAGGGACTACCAGGTAAGCGTCGCAGGCGGCAAGCTAGTGGGCGCCTACCAGGTGACCGTCACAGGTATCGGCGATTACAGCGGCCAGGTGACGACGGGGTTCAAGATCGTCCCCGCCAAGGTCAAAGGTCTCAAGGCTAAGGCGACGTCCGGCGTCAAGGCCGTCAAGCTCACCTGGGCATCGCATAAGACGCAGACCACGGGCTTTAGGATCTGTTGGGCGGCGAGTAAGGCCAAGCTCGCCAAGGGCAAGTTCGCCGGCAAGGCCACCGTCAAGAAGGCCCGCGCCAAGGCTGTTACGGTTACTGGGCTCAAGAGCGGCAAACGCTATTACTTTAAGGTCCGTGCCTACAAGGTCGTCGATGGTAAGCGTTATTGGTCCCCTTGGTCCAAGGTGCGGAGCGCGAAAGCTAAATAGGGCGGCCGCGCAGGGGCGGGCGCGTAGGCGGGCCTCCGCTCAGAGGTCGGCCGCGACACGCGCTCGAAGCGCCTGCAGGAGTACGTGCGGGCTTGCGGGGTGCGCGCTGCTCCAGCGCGCTTCGCTGCTCGCGCCCTGCGGGCGCTCGTGCGCTCGCTCCGCGCAACTAAACGCGATAACGGTTGCGCGAGGCGTTACGCATCGCGCACCCCCGCAAGCCCTACTCGTTGCGACTCGGGCGTTTCTCGCGCGATCTGCCTCGCATTCGCTCGGCCCGCCTGCGCGTCCTTGCGTCAAAGAGCCCTGCGCAGCTGGCGCTGCGCTCTATTACGTTGTGGCATCCGCCGCGACCGGGCGAGCTAGCGGGCTTCGCCCGCGTCCGCTCGCCCCTACGCGCACCTGCGGCGTTGCGTTCTCCGTAACTCGTTGCCAAGCACGAGGGGCTGCTGGGATTAATTCTCGCAATGGCACAGAGGCACCGGGCGGTTTCGAGGATAGGGACGGTGCGGAGCCGCGTAGGGGAGAGCGACGCGCACGCAGTGCGCAGCTCTCCCGCTAGGTTTCCGTTGGGTGCAATGGATAAGATATCTGCAGGTTGGCCGCAAGTCGCGATGATACAGACCCGCAGGTCAAACG
>CAVCDT010000131.1:0-5057 GCA_963600995.1 Akkermansia muciniphila
CGTCGATGCCGATGGCTGCAAGCTGATCCGGCGTAAGCTCGAGCGTAACCTCCTGGTCATCCCCTTCGAGCTCGACCGAGCCGTCTGCGCCGACGGTAACGGAGGCATCGGACTCGTCTTGAGCGCTTGCGTCCTTGCCGATGTTAGCGGCGATGCTCACCGCGGCAGCGGCAGCAGCTCCGGTGGTGATGACCTCCTCGTCGGGAGCCGTGGCAGACGAGACAACGTTCTCACTGGCGCCCTTCGCAGCAGAGACGACATCCTTGCCGGACTTCTGCGCGGCCTTGGCAGCCTTCTGGGCAGCCTTCGACGCCTTGCGCGCTTCGATCATCATCTCCTTGGTGAAGAGAGACTGGACGACCTCGTAGGGGTACTTCTCCTCAAGGCGCTTGTACTGCGGGTCGCGGATCTTCCACATCGTGTAGATAGGAGTCGAGATCGCGAACGTGGAGTACACGCCGATCACCATGCCGCAAAACATCGCAAATGCGAAGTCACGCAGGGTATCGGTGCCCAAGATGAGCATGAAGATAACCGGGATCACGGATGTGATCGAGGTGTTCATAGAGCGCATGAAGATCTGGTTGACGGACATGTTCGCACAGGTCTTAAGCGACATATGCATCTGCGGAGACGCGTTTTGGTTGATGCGGTGGAAGCTCACGATCGTGTCGTAGAGCGAGTAGCCGATGATGGCGAGCAGTGCCGCGATGACGTCGGACGTGACCTCCATATGGAAGAACATACCCGCCCATGCGTAGACGCCGATGATGATGATCATGTCATGGAACAGCGAGCACAGCGCCGCAACGCCCATGCGGGGTTCGCGGTAACGCGCTGCGATGACGATGAGGATCGCCACGCAGGAGATGATGAAGGCCAAAAACGAGCGCCAGATGACGGATGCGCCCCAGCTCGCGCCGATCGTCTCGATCTGCACGTTTTGGGAGTCGATACCCAGGTCGCTTTCGACCGCCTCCATGATGGAGTTCGAATCAGACGAGTTGGTGTCCGTGGTCTTCATGATGAAGCCGTTGCCGCTCGATGCGCTCGAAGCGGTCTGGATAGAGGATATCTGCGAATCGATGCCGGCATCAGAGGCAGCCTTGTCGAAGGACTCCGTGAGCTGGTCTTGGGTGAGATCGCCGGCCTCGGTGATCTGGATAGAGGTACCGCCGGAGAATTCCGTACCTAGGGTAAGGGGGCATCCGGTAGTGACGAAGCTCGCCACCAAGCCAGCGATGGACAGAACAATGAGGAGGCTTGACAGGATGAAGCCGTACTTCCACAAGCCGACGAAGTTGAAATGACGATGCGGACGGAGGTTTGCCATGACTACCTCACCTCCTTTGCGATATAGAGGCCTTCGTTGATCTCGTCACGCACACCCCAGAAGCCAGGATGCTTGGCAACCTGCTTCTCGCCGAGGATGCGGACGATGGGGCCGCTGAAGAGCATCATGACGATCAAGTCGCACACGATACCCAATGCCAAGGTCAAGCCGAAGCCGCGGACGTCGCCGATAGCGACGATGTAAAGCGCCAGCGCAGAGACGAGCGTGACGATATCGGCATCGAGCGAGGTGAAGATACCCTCTTTGGCACCGCCGTAGGCAGCTGCCTTGACCGACCTGCCGTTACGTATCTGCTCATGGAAGCATTCCATGATAAGGATCGAGGAGTCTGCGGAAAGGCCGATGTTGACGATAACGCCGGCGATACCGGGCAGCGTGAGCGAGAACATCCCGAAGGACGACAGAAGCGCAAGCAAACCCATGTAGAGAACGGCCATAACGCAGATGGACAGGCCGGTGATGAAGCCCAAACCGCCGTAGAAGAGGATCATCCAGACCATGACGAGGGCAAGTCCGATGCCGGCGGACACGATGCCGACCCACAGGGCGTCCTGGCCCAGCGTCGGGCCGACGATCGAGGATTGGTCGATGCTGAGGCTCACGGGAAGCGAGCCGGAGTTGATGATCGCCTTGAGGTCGTTGGCCTCCTGCGAGGTGTAGTTGCCGGTGATCTGAACCTGGCCGCCGGTGATGGCGCTTTGGACGGCAGGCGCGCACTCGACCTTGCCGTCGAGCAAGATGGCAATCTGGCCCTTAGTGCTCACGAGCTCGGAGGTAACATCGGCGAATTCGGACGTGCCCTCGCTGTCGAGCGTGAGGTTGACGGCGTAATCAGCGCTGCCTTGCGGGCGGTCGACAGTGACGTTGCTTACGTTGTCGCCGGTCATGAAGGCGGTGTAGCTGATATCGTCGTCTTTGAGGTTCATACCCTCGATGCCCTGCTTGATGAGGTTGACGACGTCGTCGTCTTCGATGTCGTCGACGCGCACGAACTCGAGCACACCGGTGGTCGACAGCGTGTCGATGATGGACTGGGAGTCCTCAGCGCCGGGAACCTGCACCAAGAAGGAGTTCGAGCCCTGCTGCTGCACGGATGCGGCGCTCGCACCGGAGGAGTTGACGCGCGATGTGATGACAGCCTGCGCCTCGTCCATCTGGTCTTGGGTGACCGCCGAGCCGTCAAGCGTCGTCGCGCTCAGGTTGACGCTGACGCCTCCTTGGATATCGAGGCCCTGGGTAATCTTGTCTTGGGGAGGGTAGAGCATGATCGCAGATGCGATGGCGATGATGCAGATGACAATCAGCGCTGCGACGTTGCCCTTCTTGCGCTTGGGCTTGGCAGGCGCGGGCTTCCTGCTCGCACGCGAGCCCGTCGTCTCGGCTGCGGCAAGGCCGCTCTTCTTGGCCTTGTCCTCGTTGCGCTGACGTGTTTTCTCTGCAGCAGCGGCCTTCTTGGCGCTGCGCTTGCGGGCCTTCTCCATCTCGCGGCGGCCCTTTTCCTTCTGCTTCTCGAGCTCGGCCGCCTTCTTCGCCTTGTAGGCGGGGTCGTTTTCCTGAGCTTGCTGCAAAGCCCTCGCCTCGGCGGCGCGCTTGCGCTCTGCCGCTGCGGCCTTCTCGTACCGTAGGGCGTCTTTAGCGGCTTTGGCTTGGTCGTGCTCGCGCTTCTTTGCGGCCTTGGCCTTCTGCTTTTGCAGCTGGGCCTTGGCCTTAGCTTTCTGTGCCTCTGTCAGCTCCGACGAGGCGTTCTTCTTTTCAGCCATTCACTAACTCCTGAAATTTGAAAGGCATTATGCTCTTGGCAGGATAGTGCTATCCGGCAACAACGCATCGATACGTAAGGAAAGAGTTTACAACACCTCTCCTTTTTGGGGGCCTAAATCAGCCGACAATATGCCGCAGGGCACATACGCTCCCGCTGCAGCGCTATGCGAGTATCTTGGTGAGGAAGCTCATCCTATGCAGAGGGCAAGGGCCGTACTCCCGTATCGCAGCGATATGAGCAGCCGACCCGTAGCCCTTATTGCTCTCGAACGAGTACTGCGGGTACTCGGCGGCGAAACCCTCCATGATCTTGTCGCGCGTCACCTTGGCCACGATGCTTGCGGCAGATATGCAGGCCACCTTCGCATCGCCTTTGACGACGTTGGTCTCCTTGGGGTGGAAATGCAACGGATTGCCGTCGAGCAAGACGGCGTCAGGCTCCATATCGCAGGCCTCGAGCGCGCGGGCCATGCACACCTTGAGCGAGGCCGCCATACCGCACGCATCGATCTCGTGCGGCTGCACATGGGCGATGCCGACCGCCAAGGCTGTGTCGAAGATCTGCACCGCCAACTGCTCCCTGCGCTTGGAGCTGATCTTTTTGGAGTCATCCAAACCGACGATCATGGGCTCGCGCGGCAAGATAACGGCAGCGCAGGTCAAAGGCCCTGCAAGAGGACCGCGCCCGACCTCGTCCAAGCCGGCGACTACCCCGCAGCCGCCGAGCTCCTCCATACAAGAGTAAAGCTCCAACGTCTTGAGACGCCGGAGCTCTTCTCGCTCGATCTTCGTAACCACGGGGTGGCCTAGAAGCCCTTCTCGCGCAGACGTGCAGCCTTGCCGACCTTGTCGCGGAGATAGTAGAGCTTCGCACGACGCACGCGACCATGGCGGACAACCTCGATCTTGTCGATCTTGGGAGAGTGAACCGGGAAGGTACGCTCGACGCCGACGCCGAAGGAGATCTTGCGAACAGTGAAGGTCTCGCGGTTGGAAGCACCGTGGCGACGGATGACGTCGCCCTCGAAGACCTGGATACGCTCGCGGTTGCCTTCCTTGATCCTGTAGTGAACCTTCACATGGGAACCAACGAAGAACTCGGGGATGTCCTGGCGAATCTGCTGAAGCTCGATTGCGCGAATGATGTCCATTATCATTCCTTTTCTACTCATGCCATACGTTTCGCATGCGGCCCTTTGCCCATGGAGGAAACGACGCAAGGCGGTATTTTACTACAGAAGAACACCTTACACAAGCGTCCTAGAGCAGATTGCAAGGATCGACGTCAACGGTGACCTTCACGCCCTCCGGCTTCTTGAGCTTAGCGAGGACTAAGCCCGCAAGCTCCCCTATCGCAGCATCCGGATCGGCTTTGATGAGGATATGCCACCTCGACTGGCCTTTGATGCGTGCGAGAACGCAAGGTGCCGGCCCCAGAAGCTGCCAGCCGAGCTCTGCCGTCTCGATAGAGCTGGCCACAGCAAGGGCGACCCTGGTCGCACAGGACCTCACGTCGCTTTCCTCTGCACCCCAGACCAAGATATTGCCCAACCTGGTATAGGGCGGGTACCCCAGCTCGCCGCGAGCGGGGTATTCCTCGTCTAAGAGCAGATCGCGGTTATGGGTAGCGGCAGCGCGGACAGCGGGATGGTCGGGGCAATACGTTTGCACGATGACATGGCCGGGCTTATCCGCGCGACCAGCCCTGCCGCTGACCTGCTCGAGCAGCTGATACGTGGTCTCAGGCGCCTTGAAATCGGGGAGCCGTAGCGTGGTGTCCGCGTTGATGACGCCGACGAGCGTGACATCGGGGAAATCCAACCCCTTCGCGATCATCTGCGTCCCGAGCAAGACGGCCGCAGGCGTGCTCGCGAACTTGTCGAGCAAGGCCTCGTGAGCGCCCTTCTTGGCAGTGGTATCCGCATCCATGCGTATGATGCAG
>CAVCDT010000132.1:0-4977 GCA_963600995.1 Akkermansia muciniphila
CCTGGCCGCCGTGCTGGTCGTTCTGGTTGGCCTGGATGGCGATGGCGGCCAGCGCACCGTAGCTCGCGATGGAGTTGGGCTCGCGCAAGACGCCGTGGCCGGTGGAGAAGCCGCCCTCGAACAGCTTGACGATGTCGATCTGGCAGCAGGTGGTGGTAAGCGTGTAGAAATCGAGGTCGTGGATATGGATGTCGCCCTCTGCATGGGCCTTGGCGTGCTCGGGCTTGAGGACGCACATCTCGTAGAACTGCTTAGCGCTCTCGGAGCCGTACTTGAGCATGGTGCCCATGGCGGTATCTGCGTCGATGTTGGCATTCTCGCGCTTGACGTCGGACTCGCTGGCCTTGGAGAAGGTGATGTCGTTGAGGGTCTTCATCAAGCGGGAGTTGACCTCGCGGGAGCGGCTGCGATCTGCGCGGTAGAGGATGTAGCTCTTGGAGGTGCGCACGAAGCCGTCCTCGATGAGGCACTCCTCGACCAGATCCTGGACGCCCTCGACCGTGGGCTCGCCCTGGGCGGCCTCGAGCTTGCTGATGACCTTGTCTGTGATCTCCTCTGCGACGTTGCGGCGCTGCATGGCACCGGAGGCGCTGAAGGCCTTGGCGATCGCGTCTGTGATCTTCTCCTTCTCGAAGGGAACCGAGCGCCCGTCGCGTTTTCGAATCGTAGCTACCGCCATGTTGTACCTGCCTTTTCTTTTACCTTGGAGAACGGAAAGCAAACACAAGATATTGTGTTTTAATATCTATCTAATGGGTAGATATAGTGTGTTGATGCCTTTGGCAGTATACGGCTTGGGTGTGACGCAGAACTCGAGAATCTCTGTGAATTTTCTTATCCCAACGCAAAACGCGACCCTTTTTGCGAGGGCGAATTTGTCAAGTACCGCTCGCATGTTTCCTTATGGATTTTTGCGGGCGCCCTCTGTCCCCAGCGCCCTATCACGGGCTGCTGCCGAGGAAAGGGCAGCCAAAAGCGCAGCGTGCAACCCTAGCGCCTCAAGGCAAGCTGCATGCGCGCAAAGCCGGCACCAGAAGCCGCTGGCGCAGAGCTCGAGGGAGAGCTGCCGCCCTCTTGGGAGCTGCTGGAATCCACATCGTCGCCTGCGGTATCGGGCGAGCCCTCATCGGCGGCATCATCGACTTTGTCTGCCGACGCAGCGGCGGCTTGGCGAGCTTGCTCGATCGCAGCGCGATAGGCCTCGAGTATCGCGCGCGAGCTGTAGGTGGCGCCCGACACCGTGTCCACGTTGCCATCGGCTTTGCCAGACGCGATGATGGCCTCGAGCTGCGCTAGGACACCGGGGTGCTTGACGGTGGTACCGTAACCGGACAGCGCACGGTCGAGGTAGAACTTGTTCTCTACATCGTCGTAGACAACATCGGCATCCACCACGTCCTGGTCATCGCCAAAGACGTCCTTGACAGCGACAACCTTACCACCGAGCGTCTCGACCGTGACGCCGATGTAGTACGGGGTATAGGCAGCCGGCTGGCGCTTGTTGACGCAGTACGCATACGCCGTCCACACGCCCGTACCGTAATCGACGTCCTCATCTGGCTGCGGGTCCGGGACAGGCGCAGGGCTGGGATCTGGCTGCGGGTCCTTCTTGGAGCTGTCATCCTTCTTGGAGCCGTTGCCCTTCGAGCCCGTGTCCTTCTTGGAGCTGCTCGCCTTGTTGCCGGCGGCAGCGGCGGATTTCTGCAAGGCGTCGAGGTAAGCCTCGAGCATGGAGCTCGAGGAGTACGTGGCCCCGCTCACCGTGTCGATATCCGTTGGTGTCTTGCCGCTCTTGCCGGCGCTTTTGAGCTGGGAGAGCACGCTGGCAGAGGCCTTGGCGATGTAGGTATCGTTTACGCTGTCGTACTCGTCCAAGGATACATCGCCGGAATCACCGGTAGAGCTGCCGCGCACATCGTAGACATCGACCACCTTGCCGCCTTCGACCTTGATGGTGAGGCGCAGGTAGTAGTCGAAGACGTCCTCCTCCGTGCAGCGCGAGAACCCGGTATAGGCGCCGTCAGCCAAAGTCGCCTTGGCGAGCCTCTTGGCCTTTGCCGCCGAACTTGCCGCAGAACTCTGCGCGGCCTTGGCAGCCTGGGCGGCTTTCTCCTTCTTCGACTTGAAGGACGACTTCTTCTCGAGCTTGGCGGCGTCGACCGTCTTGTCGAGCTCTTGCGCCTGGGCTGTCTGGGTCTGGTACTGGCTGGCGTCGAAGACCAAGGGCTCGTAGCCGTTGGCTGCCACTGCCACGCCTGCCGTCAAGACCAGCGCAGGCGTGACGAACCAAACAGGCGACTCCTTGAGCAATCTGATCGCAGAGCTTGTCCTCAGTGCCTTCAAGAACCTCTTAACCTTCACCAAACATGCCTTTCGAATCGCATTCGCTATCAGGAAGCAGCATGCGCCCGCATACCTTCTGCATCCATAAGTTAGCCGATGATAACTCCAAGGAGAGACACCCGCAAGCAGCGCGCTGTTGCCCTACAGCCACGGCAGGGCGAAGGGCAGAACCTCTGCAGGAGACGGCGCGAAGCGCATAAGACCCAAAAGCCAGCACAGCACAAGCAGAACCGCTGCCTTGACGAGCACGGTGGCAACGCCGCAGCCGCGCCATTTGAAGAGCGCCTGCTGGGCTGCGGCTTTGCCGCGAGCGGGTTTATCGGCATCACCATCTGCGGTGGCTGACGATTGGGCATCGGGCACGAAGACCAAGTTCACGTTATGGAGCGGGCAGGCAACCGCGCAACGGCCGCACGCGATACACTCCCCTGCATGGAAGCTGCCTTGGTCGGGATGAATGTCGACCGGACAGGCATCCTGACAGCGGTTGCAGCTCTTGGCGCATGCAGCGCGCCTGCGGTTGAACTGCGAGAAGGGAAGCTGGGGCAGAAGCGAGAAGAGCGCGCCCATGGGGCACAGGAACCGGCAGAAGGAGCGCTCGAAGAGAGCTTGCATAACCATGATGCACACGAGCACTGCGATGCCCTTCTTGGCAACGCCCGCAAACCCCGCCCCGCTAGCGACCTTGCCAAAGACCGTCCATGGGCTATAGGCGGCGACCGCATCCCAGAAGCCCGCAAAGCACAGGGCACACACGGCGGCAAGCACCGCGAGCTTGAGGAACTGCAGGCAGGCCAGCAAGCGCGGGTGCCCCTGTAAGCTTGGGATATGCAGTAATCTGCGCAACGGGGCAAAGAGGGCGAAGAGGATATCGCCCATGGTGCCGAAGGCGCACGCGTAGCCACAGAAGAAGCGCCCGAAGACAACCGTATAGGCAACCGCGCCGATGAGCACCGCTACAAAGGAGCCGGGCTCGATGGCCTGCACGGCACCTATCTGGGTGCAGAGGTACTTGACGCCGTTGAGCGCGCTGCTAAAGAGACCTGGCGCCAAGGCGAAAAAGGCGATTTGGACGGCAAAGCGCACGACCTTATGGGCAAGCTGCTCGCGCTGGCGCTTCCAAGCAGCGCTGCCCTTCTTGGGCTTTGCGCGCTTGGATTTCGCTGCGGATTTAGGTTTCCCTGCGACCTTGGACTTCGGCACGGCATCGGGAACCGCCGCCTCGCTGCGGCCCCGGATCTTGATGCATCCTTGGGAGCCGCTATGTTCGCGCTTTTCCATACCCATCGCCATCGGCTTACTGCGCCTTAGGGGCGCTCTTGAGCGCGTCGCGCGTCGCGTTGATGATTCCCGCAGAGCTGTAGGTGGCATCGCTTACGACGTCGACATCGGTCGTCTGCTTTTGGGGGATGACGTCGAGCAGCTTGGAGGCCAATTTGAGCCAAGCCTCGTCTTCGTCATCGGCGCTCACCAACTCGAGCTCGTCGATATAGCCGTTGCTCATGGTAACGCTAACCACGACCTCGCCACCGTAGCCTTGGGCGCTGCCTTGGTAGGAGCCATCCGCTACATCGAAAGGACCGCGGTTAGCAGCGCGCTCGGCCGCGTCGATCTGCGCCTGGACTTGGGCATCAGACGCATTGGCTGCAGCAGCCCAATTATTGAACGCCACCAAGCACGCGACGACCGCCGCAAGGCAGCAAGCCTTGGCTATGAAGTTCTCGACGGCAGCATGCTCTCTCACAACCGCGCTCCTCGCTCTTATGCCTGACGATAAAGAGTTAGCAGTAGATAACTCACAGACTGTGCAGGTTACCACAAAGACGGCGCACCGCAAGGGGATTTCCATGCTCGCAATAGAAACCCGCCCCGCTGCGACACGGGGCAGGTTTCTGCGGGATTGGGACTCGTCCAGGCGGCTGGGGCTTGCCACTTGGACGGTGTCGCTGATTTGCGGCTCTCGCATGAGCGGGATATCGCCTCTGCTCGAGAGCTCCGTTAAAAGTGTTAGCGGCCTCTTCCCAAATGCAAACAGAGTTGACGCTTCAACCTAGTACGTGTACTAGTATATCAACTAAATAGGTAACAACAGACTGCGGCGGCGGAAAACATGGAAATTGAGGGGAGATCAAGGGGAAGATCGGGTGGAAAAGCACCAGACTCTCCCCTCCCAAACGGACATGAACGATTCGAGCGCGAAAGCCGCCGGAGAGCTTGGCTAGCTCGACGCTCTTGAACGGGATTACCGGCATCAAATCGCTGCAACCTAGCGGGCGAGCTGCGCACTGCGTGCGCGTCGCTCGCCCCTACGCGGCTCTGCACCGTCCCTGCCCTCGAAACCAAGTGGTGCCTCCGTGTCGTTGTCGACACAAGCAGCTCCACCTGAGCTGCGACTAGCTCCTTCGATTCCGCTCGCTGCGCTCGCTTCACTCAGGATGACGAACAATGAATAGGCTTGTAGAGAACGAATGCCCATGCAAAAAGGTCGCAGCAAAACCTCGACATACTTTGGCGCAGCGTCAGCTGCGCAGGGCTCCCCTGACCCGAGGGCGCGCAGGCGACCGAGCGAATGCGAGGCGGATCGCGCGAGAAGCGCCTGCGGGAGCGAGGACTGTCTGAGCGCCGTAGGCGCGA
>CAVCDT010000133.1:0-4930 GCA_963600995.1 Akkermansia muciniphila
CCATCGATGAGGGCGTATTGGTCGTCGGTCACGCGCTCGGTGAGGTAGCGGTCGTGGCTCACCAGCAGCAAGGTGCCCGGCCAGCTGTCCAGCAGGCTTTCCACCTGGGCGAGCATGTCCGTGTCGAGGTCGTTGCCCGGCTCGTCGAGGATGAGCACGTTGGGGCGGTCGAGCAGGATCAGGCACAGCTGCAGGCGCCTGCGCTGGCCGCCGCTCAGGTCGCGCACGGGGCAGTTGAGCTGCGCGGAGTCGAAGCCCAGCTCCTGCAGCAGCTGCGAGGGCGAGACCTCGCGCCCGTCGTCGAGCTCGTAGCGCGTCTTGTAGCGGCTGATCACCACGCGCACGAGGTCGTCCTCGATCTCCTTGAGCTCGCTGAGCTGTTGGTCGAGCACTGCCATCTTCACCGTCTGGCCAATCTCCACGCGGCCCACGCTGGGCTTGAGCTTGCCCTCGATCATGCTCAGCAGCGTGGTCTTGCCCACGCCGTTGCTGCCCAGGATGCCGATGCGGTCGCCCGCGCCGATGTTCCACTCCACGGGCTTGAGCACCACGCGGCCGTCGAAGCTCACGCCGGCGTTCTTGAGGTTGATGACCTTCTTGCCCAGGCGGCTCATGGCGCTGCGGCGCAGCTCGATGCTCTTGCGCAGCGGCGGCTCGTTGGCCACCAGCTCCAGCGCGGCGTCCTTGCGGAACTTGGGCTTGGTGCCGCGCGCCTGCGGCTGGCGGGCCAGCCAGGCCAGCTCCTTGCGCAGGATGTTGCGGCGCTTGCTCTCGGCCACGGCGGCTTGGCGGTCGCGCTCGGCACGCTGCTGGATGTAGGCGGAGTACCCGCCCTCGAACGGCGTGACGATGCGGTCGTGCACCTCCCACATGTCGAGGCAGACCTCGTCCAGGAACCAGCGGTCGTGCGTGATGAGCAGCAGGGCGCCGTCGCCGTCGCGCCAGCGGTGCTTCAAGTGCCCCGCGAGCCAGTGGATGCCCTCGATGTCCAGGTGGTTGGTGGGCTCGTCCATCATGAGGACGTCCCACTCGCCGATGAGCACGCGCGCCAAATCGACGCGCCTGCGCTGCCCGCCCGAAAGGGTGCCGATAGTAGAGGCCGGGTCTATATCGCCCAGGAGCTCTGCCATGATCGAGCGTATGCGTGCATCGCTTGCCCACTCGTACTCCGGGATATCGCCCACCACGGCCTCGACCAAGGTGGCGTCGTCGTTAAGGGAATCCTGCTGCCCCAGATAACCCACGCGCACGCCGTTAGTGCGCACGACGCGTCCCTCATCGGGCTCGTAGCTGCCGCTCAGCACCTGCAGAAGCGAGGACTTGCCGTCGCCGTTAGCACCCACGATACCTATGCGGTCGCCGTCGTTGACGCCCAAAGTGAGGCTGTCGAAAATCTTGACAGTGGGAAACTCCAAGCGGATGTTCTCGCACCCGAGCAGATATGCCATGCCCTACTCCCCCTTCTGATCGCCGCTTGCGTCGACCGAAGCATCCGCATCAACCTGCGCGCTCGTGTTATTCTGCGCACCTTCATCGACCTGAACCTGCGCGGCCTTGCCCAGCGCGCGCTTGCCATGGGCACCGCCTTCGCGCTTGATGCGGCGACGCCTCTCGCGCACGGTCTCGTATTCGTAGGTCTCGCGGGCATCCGGCCCCATGCGCTTGATGACCGCAGCGGCGTCTTGCGCCTCGTCGTCGATGTCATCGCCCAAGTCGATGGGATAGAGCGGCTTGCGCGAGAAGATGTCGTAGATGACGGGCACCACGAAGAGCGTCATGAGGGTGCCGTAGAGCAGGCCGCCTGCCACGACGAGCGCCATGCCGCGCTCCATACCGGCGCCGACCTCCTGGCTGAATATCATCGCCGCCATCGCCAAGATGGTGGTGAGCGCCGTCATGAGGATGGGCCTCATGCGCGTCTGGCCCGTAGCGACGAGCGCGGCGCGTTTGGCCACGCCGCCCAAGCGCAAGCGGTTGGCGTAGTCCACGAAGACGATGCCGTTGTTGACAATGGTGCCCATCAAGATCACGAAACCCAGAAGGCTCATCATCGAGATCTGCTCGTCTGCGATATAGAGGGCGATAAAGCCGCCCGTAAACGCCAAGGGCACGGTGAAGATGATGATAAAGGGCGACAGCAGGCTCTGGAACTGCGCGACCATGACCAAGTAGACCAGCAAGAACCCGAGCGCCGTAAGCAGAAGCATCTGCTTGAGCATGTCCTGGATAGTCTCGTCCGTTCCCGCGATCTCGACGCTGCAGCCGCTGGGGACATCGATCTGGTCGAGCTTGGGCTGAAGCTCGCGCACGAGGAGCGTCGTGTTGTAGGCGTCGTCGATCTCTGCCGTCACGTTGCAGACATAGGCGCCGTTGGAGCGCTGGATAGTCGCCAGACCGGCCTCGGTCTTGAGGGTAGCGACGCTTGAGAGCTTATGCTCGTCACCGTTGTTGTCCGTGAACTTCCAGCTCAGGAGATTGTCCTTGCCCAGGTCGATATAGGCCTCATCATCGACGTCAACGTCGATGTTGTTGCCCGCATCGTCCGTCATGGTAAACGAAGTGGTAGACGTCTTGAGCGCCGCAGAGAGCTGTTGGTAGACCTGGCCCACTGTCATGCCCATCGAGCCCAGCTTGTTCTTGTCGAACTCGAGATGCAGGGTCTCGTCCGCATCCTCCTGGCCGTCGCTTACCTCGCTGTAGCCCTCGACGCCCTTGACCACGTCGACCACGTCTTGCGCAAGCGAGGTCACCTGGTCCTCGTCATCGCCCGTCACCTTGACCTGCAAGCCGGAGCCCATCATCGACGACATCGACTCCATCGAGTCGCTGCTGGTCACCGTGCAGTCAAAAGCGCCGGCCGCATCCAGGCACTCCTGGGTGAGCTCCTTCATCTTGGGCTCCGTGTCGATCTTCTGGCTGTCGACCATACCGTAGAGGATGAAGGTGCCGGTGTAGGTGTCCACGTCGCCTGCCGTCGAGGTCATCATCGAGCTCGTGAAGCTGTCATCCACGCATCCCACGTCTGCAATGCCGTCCACGCCCGCAACGGCGTCGACAACCTGGTCGGCGACCTTGTAGGCATCGTCTTTGTCCATGTCGTCCGGCATCTCGAGCGTGAGCATGACCTGATCTGAGCTCATCTCGGGGATGAGAACGATGCCCATGTTGAGCACGCCGTAGACAGAACCGCCCAAGAGCACTGCCGCCAAGACCAAGACGGGCGCCTTATGGACCAAGCACCAGTTGAGCGCCCTGCCGTAGGCCGTCTGCACGCGACCCAGCTGCGTGGCGGATCTCTGCCTCATGTTCTTGAACAGCGCGCTGCCCAAGGCAGGCACGACGGTGAGCGCCACCAGAAGCGAGGCGATGAGCACATAGGACAGCGTGAGCGCGAAGGGCACGAGCAGCTGGCGCACCGTGCCCGTCGTGAACACCATGGGCAGAAAGACGCAGATGGTGGTGAGCGTCGAGGCGATGACGGCGGCGGAGACCTGGCGCGCGCCCTGGGCCGCTGCGCGCGCGGGCGCATAGCCCTGCTGGCGCAGGCGGTAGATGTTCTCCATCACCACGATGCCGTTGTCCACCAGCATGCCTATGGCCAGGCTCATCGCGCCCAAGGTCATGATGTTGAGGTCGAGTCCCGTGAAGTACATCACCAACAGCGCGAAGAGCACGCTGAAGGGTATGGCGAAGGCCACAATCAGCGTGGGCTTGATATCGCGTAGGAATATCGCAAGCACGATCACTGCCAGCAGGGCGCCCAGAAGCAAGGTCTTGAGGATGGTCGCGATGTAGAGGTCGATGTAGTCGCCCTGGTCCATGACCTTGATGAGGTCGAGGCCCTCGTTATCGGCCTCGAGCTGCGCGATCTGGTCGTTGACCTGCTTGGACATGTCGCCGGTATTGGCCGTGGGGCTCTTGGTGACCGACAGGATGACGCCGCTCTTGCCGTTGAGGTTGGCATAGGAGTCGCCCGTGTTGTCCGCCGTCACGATGTTGGCCACATCGCTCAAGCGCACCTTGCCCACGCCGTCGATCTTGGTGAGCACGAGGTTTTTGAGCTCCTTGACGTCCTTGATGTTCTGGCCCACCTTGACGACCCACTTGCTATCGCTGCTGCCGGAGCCGTTGCCCACGTAGCCCGCGGGCATCTCGAGGTTCTGGGCGGCGATGAGCTGCGAGAGCGTCGATATGTCGAGCAGCTGGTCGATGTTGGCGCTCTTACGCGCGCTGTCGCGGTTCTGCTTATAGGCGGCGCGGCTCTGCGCGATCTGGCTCTTGCTGCTCTCGAGCTGCGTGCGCGTCGAGGATATGGCAGACAGCCCCTGGGAAATCGAGTTGGAGGCCTGGTCGAGCTGGCGTTGCTGGTCGACCAAGGTGAGCACCGTCTCCGCACTGCTCGCAGTGGTGTCTCCCGCCTGCTTCTCTATCGCGTCGAGCGCCTGCTGCGTGATAGCGAGCTCGCTTTGCAGCTGAGCTGCGGTCGTCGTATCGCCCATGGCGGTGGCGGCTTGGATGCGCGCCTGCAGAAGCGCTATCTGGGACTCGTAGGACGCTTTGGTCGCATTGAGGGTATCGAGTTGCGACAAGCCGGGCTTGGCCTGCTCTTTTGCGGCATCGAGCGCCTTTTGCCCCTCCTCGACCTTGGATTGGCTCTCCTTGAGCTTGGCCTCGCTCGCGTCGAGCTTGGCAAGCGCGCTTTCGATCTTGTTCTCACCCTGGTCGACCTTATCTTTGGCTTTGGAGAGCTCGTAGTTGACGTTTCCCAGGATGCCGTCGTTGACCAAGTCGATCTTATCTTGGTCGAGCTCGACGGTGACAGTGTTTTCGACCTGGCCAGATACAGACACGCTCGCCACGTTGCTCTGGCGCTCAAGCGAGGGCACGATAGTGCTGTCCACGAAGTCAGACAGCTGCGACAGGTCCATGT
>CAVCDT010000134.1:0-4918 GCA_963600995.1 Akkermansia muciniphila
ATGCAGATCAGAAGGCGGCGGATGGCGTCGTTGCGCTCATCGATGCTATCGGTACCGTCACCAAGGACAGCAAGTCTGCCATCGAGTCTGCTCGCAAGGCCTACGATGCCCTGACCCAGACCCAGAAGGACCTGGTGCCTGCTGGCAAGCTCGCTATCCTTACGGCGGCAGAGGCAGCCTACGACAAGATCGTCAACCCGACTCCTGCCCCTGATCCCACCCCGACGCCGGACCCCGAGCCCACTCCCGACCCGACGCCTGACCCCAGCCCGACACCGGAGCCCGAGGTAACAAGCGTAGTGGTCAAGAAGGCTACCTACAACGTCGCTGGCAACACGGTTAAGGTGACGGCTGTGGCCAAGAGCGCCAAGACCGTCACGATCCAGGACAAGGTCACGGTCAACGGCAAGACCTACAAGGTCACCGCTATCGCGACCAAGGCGTTCAAGGGCAAGACCAAGGTCAGGAAGGTCGTTATCGGCAAGAACGTGAAGAGCATCGGCTCTTACGCCTTCAAGGGCTGCAAGAATCTCAAGACCATCATCATCAAGAGCAAGAGCCTCACCAAGGCCAGCGTCGCCAAGGCGCTCAAGGGCTCGAGCATCACCACGGTCAAGGTTCCCGCGTCCAAGGTGAAGGCCTACAAGAAGATCTTCACTAAGAAGATCTGCGGCAAGTCCGTCAAGGTCGTCAAGGCCTAAAGCCAAGGGTTCCGCGACGGCTTCTGCAGCTGATCGCCGGCTAGCGAAGGCCCCTTCCCGCAATGCGGGCGGGGGCTCTTCGCCCCTTGCAAAACACGAAAAGGAGGTGGGCTTTGGCACGCAAGAAGAGCGCCGAGGAGCTCGCTTTGGAGGCAGAGGCACAGGCAGCTGGTGCAGGTGCGCAGCGTCACGAGGGCTCTGACAAGACGAACGGTGATGCCGCCTTGCCAGAGGCAGGGAAGCCTTCCCGCAAGAAGGCGCGCACAGGTAAGCATCTGCCTGCCAAGCTGTCGTTTCTCAAGAGTGTGAAGGGTAAGGTAATCACCGCTGTTGCGGCAGTGGTCGTGGTTGCCGCTGTCGCTGCTGCTGTTTTCATCGTCAACTGGAACGCCACCGACAAATGGGACGGCACGCAGGACACGTCATGGTTCGATGCGTCCAACCCCAAGTCGAGCTACACCTTCACTACGGCCGAGCAGCTTGCCGGCCTGGGCAAGCTCGTCGAGGACGGCGAGTTCATGGACGGCATCACCTTCAAGCTGGGCTGCAACCTTGATATGTACGACATCGAGATGAAACCCATCGGCTCCGGCAGGACCATCGACGGCCAGACCTATGCCTTCCAGGGCAGCTTCGACGGCCAGGGCCACACCATCAGCGGCCTCAACGTGGTCGAGGACGAGTGGGACTACTGCGGCCTCTTTGGCGCGGCGACGGGCGGTTTCATCAAGAACCTCACGGTCGAAGGCAAGGTGACCGGGCAGGTCACCGTCGGCGGTGTGGTGGGTTCTGCCAACTGCGTCGACGTCGTCAACTGCACCAACCGCTGCCAGGTCGCCGCTCTCAAGACCGCCACGAGTTTCTACCAGGTATCCGCCAACTGCGGCGGCGTCATCGGCCTGTGGATCGCCGCCTCTGTGCAAGACGGCGGCAACTACGAGCTCTCTAACTTGGTCAACGAGGGCAAGGTTTCCGCGCGCGCGGCGAGCGTGGGCGGCATCATCGGCCTGTATGCCAACTCCAACGGCAGCAGCGTCCAGACCAAGGACCTGACCAACAAGGGCGAGGTCGAGCTCTTCTGCGGCACGGAGGAGCGCGACGAGGGCGCGGGCGGCGTCATCGGCGTCGTCAACGCCTACGGGGATGCCAACAGCTTCGACAAGCTCGTCAACGAGGGTGGGGTCTCGTGCTCGTCTGTCTTGAGCGCAGGCGGCATCTTTGGGGCGTTCATGCTCCCGCAGGAGACCGCCACGGTCACCAACTGCGAGAACAAGGGCACAGTCAGCGCCAACGCCAGCGCCAAGCGAGGGCATGTGGCGGGCATCTTCGGCTACATCGACGACCCGGCCCAGGAGTACGAGGGCTGCGTCAACAGCGGCGAGCTTATCGCCACCAACGGCAATACGGACGACATCTGCGCTTCCAACGGGAGGGAGGTCTGGGATAAGTGGGAGATAAAGCACCCGACAAGGCTCTACTAGCCGCGGTCCGCTGCCTCGTCGCCCTCGCATGCGGGTTTGCGCTCGCCGTGCCTGCCTGCCTTCTGGCTGCCCCATCGGCTGCCCATGCAGAGAACGCCTATTTCGCGACTGATACCTACGATAAGGATCTCTGGTCCAAGTACGCGGACACCTCTTGGTACGATACGGACCCAAACGCCACGAGTTACTCGATCAGCACGGCGGCTCAGCTTGCAGGCTTGGCCAAGCTCGTCGTGCATGAGCATGTGAGCTTTAGCGGCAAGACCGTCAACCTGGTCGCCGATGTGAATATCAAGGCGCACCAGTGGTTCCCCATCGGCTGCAACGAGGACAACTATTGGCAGAACTCGCCTTTCGAGGGCACCTTCGACGGGCACGGGCATACGATATCCGGCCTCTACATCGACAACGCGTGGCATCATCAGGCGCTCTTCGGCAAGGTCAGCGACGCCACGCTCAAGAACTTTAGCGTCAAGGGCAGCGTGACCACGGGTTGGACCGCGGCGGGCGTCGTTGCGGAATCCTACCGCTCGACCCTGAGCAACATCACTAACTACGCCAAGGTCACCACGCTCTTCAAGTCCGGTGACAGGGGCTACTCCAGCACCGCCGGCGGCGTTGTGGCCTACGTGGTCGATACCTACGTCAAGGAGAACGGCGCAAACGCGTCGGTGCTCTCCAACCTGCGCAACTACGGCGAGGTCGAGTGCGCGGGCATCACCGAGCAAGGCGGCGGCGTGGGCGGCATCGCGGGCTCGCTGCTCACAGCAGACGACACCCAGGCGATCAAGGTGACGCAGTGCGAGAACTACGGCAAGGTGCACGCGCTCTCGTCCAACTACGTGGACGTCTACGCAAAGGGCGCGGGCGGCATCGTCGGCTCGACGGCGACCTACGGCAACTACGAGATATCCGATTGCTCCAACCAAGGCGACGTCGCAAGCGACAACCTGGCCTCCACTGGCGGCATCGTCGGGTCTATATCCGGCCCCAACAGCTCTGTTAGCTACTGCTACAACTCCGGCAGCGTCTACGGTGCCTCCCCGGAGGCCGAGTCCTCTACCGGCGGCATCGTGGGCAGGTCCGTCTCCTCGCATACGGGTTCGACCACGCTGTCTGTGGTGAGCTGCTACAACACGGGCTCGGTGTCCGGCAGGGGCTCTTATGTTTCTGCCATCTTGGGGACGACGAGCGGCTATGGCGAGGACTGGGACACCACCGACGCAGGTACGACGGTGGTCAACGACTCCAACTACTACGTGGAGGGCAGCGCCGAGCGATCTGATAAGAGCGGCACGCTGTTCCAGCAGGGCACCGTCGATGCAGCGCAGCCGGTCTCTGCGAGCCAGATGAACTCACAGGAGGTCGTGGAAAACCTCAACGCCACGGACGACTCTATGGACCACTTTGCCCAGGGCGAGGTGTCGCCCAAGCTCGAGCTTAAAGCGGGAAGCGACAAGGGCACCGATGCCGCGTCCAACAAGGGCGACGGCAGCGACGTCAAGACCGAGCTGTCTGAGGACGACAGCGCCCATCAGAAGGAAACGCACATGTACGCGGTAGCCGCCGACGATGGCACGGACGTCATATCCGATACGGCCATGAACCTCGCAGTCATCGCGTTGGTCGCTGCGACCCTGCTCATCGCAGCTGCCGCGGCTGCATATCAGCTTGGCTACTACAGATGTCAGAGAAGAAGGCTCAAGGCAGTGCCGAGCCTGAGGAAAGGTTAGGAGCACCTCATGGAAAACGACCCTATACTCGCCGTCATATCGGCCATATCACAGGGCACGCTGTACCCGGTCATCGCCGTCTTGTTCATCATGCTCGTCATCACGCTCGTCTTGGTGGTGATGACGGTGGTCGAGTTCTTCACCGAGCGCAGGCTCTTCAAGGTGTTCGTGCCCGAGTTCATCCGCGACGTCGAGAGCTCCAACTGCCAGGGCATCCCGTCTGTCATCGCCGGCGCGCAGATCGTCAAGCGTCAGAAGATCGCCCTGATGCAGATCTTCAACAGCAGGGACCTCCCCCAAGAGGCGCGTTGGAACGTCGCGAAGCGTGCGGTGTACGAGTGCGCGCAGCACTACCGCACCTGCGAGGGCGTGGCAGAGGTCGTGGCCAAGATCGCCCCGATGGCGGGCCTCATGGGCACCATCATCCCGCTGGGCCCCGGCCTGCAGGCTTTGAGCACAGGGCAGATCGGCGACTTGGCAAGCGCCTTGATCGTGGCTTTTGGCACGACGGTGCTGGGCCTCATCTCCGCTGCACTGTGCCTGCTCGTCGCACGCGTCCGCGGCCGTTGGAATGCGGATTATGCCAATGCGCTCGACTCGATGGTCGGCGCGCTCTTCGACAAGCTCGCCGACCTCGAGGAAGAAGGCGACCTCACCTACGTCGCTCCCAGCTTCGACCTTGCGGCAGACGACGCATCTGCCCGCAAGAAGGAGCTTAGGGAGAAGGAGCGCTTGGAGAAGAAGGAAGAGCGCCAGCGCGCGAAGGAGCAGGCCGAGCGCGAGCGTGCCCAGAAGGCAGCCGACAAAGCCGCCCAGAAGGCCGAGAAGGTAGCCGAGCAGGCTGCCGCGAAGGCGCAGAAGGCGGCCCAGGATGCGCAGGCGGCCAAGGCCGCACTCGAGGATGCGGAGAGTGAGCGAAATGCGCAGGAGCACTAGCGAGCGCATAACGAGCGCCCAACGCAGCATGGGTCAGGCCTCCTTTGGCGTCCCCGCTGCCGCCGAG
>CAVCDT010000135.1:0-4901 GCA_963600995.1 Akkermansia muciniphila
GCCGTGCCCAGCGCGCGGACCTCGTCTTTGAAGAAGTGGTCCAGCGGCTCGATCAAATCGAAGTGCACGCCCTCCGGGAAGGGAATCAGGTTGTGGTGGCTCTTGATGGTGCTGGCCTTGCCGCCGGTCTTGCGCGCACCGCTCTCGATGATGTCCGGGTAAATGGTACCCTGCGCCATGAACTGCACGGGGCGCCCGTCCTCGGCGATATCCTGCGCCACGGCGAAGAACTCGTTCCAGAACTGCGTGCCGATGATCTTGCGCTTCTGCTCCGGGTCCGTCACGCCGTCCAACAGCTTGGCGTAGCGCTCCTCCGCATGCACATGCACGAAGTCCACGTCGAACTGCTTAGTGAAGACCTCCTCCACCTCTTCCGGCTCGTTCTTGCGCAGCAGGCCGTGGTTGACAAAAACGCAGGTCAGCTGCTTGCCGATGGCCTTGGAGCACAGCGCCGCCACAACAGAGCTGTCCACGCCACCTGAAAGGCCCAAGATGACGCGGTTGTCGCCCACCTGCTCTTGGATGGCAGCAACGGAGTCCTCGATGATGGAGTCCATGTTCCAATCCGCGTCCAGCTCGGCGATCTTGAAGAGGAAGTTCTCTAGCATGCTCTTGCCGCACAGCGAATGCTTGACCTCGGGATGAAACTGCGTGGTGAAGATCTTGCGCTCGGCACACTCCATGGCAGCCACGGCGCAGGAATCCGTGCTGGCCGTGACAGCAAAGCCCTCCGGAGCAACATCGACCGCATCGCGATGGCTCATCCATACCTGCTGGTCTTGCGGGGTGCCGTCCAGCAAACGGGACTCCCCTGCCCTATGCAGCATAGCCTGGCCGTACTCGCCCACCTCGCTGTGCGCCACGTTGCCGCCCAGCGTCACCGCGGTGATCTGATGGCCGTAGCAAAAACCCAGGATGGGCAGGCCCAGATCGTAGATAGCGGGATCGACCTTGGGCGCATCCTCCGCATACACGCTGGCGGGGCCACCGGACAGAATCAGCGCATCGGCACCTGCAGCGGCGATCTCATCGGCCGGGGTATCGCAGGGTACGATCTCCGAGTACACGCCCAAATCGCGCACGCGGCGCGCAATGAGCTGACCGTACTGGGCGCCGAAATCCAGAACCAGAACCTTAGACATAGAAGCACTCCCCTACTTAGAGACGTTGAACTTGAAATGCATCACGTCGCCGTCTTGCACGACGTATTCCTTGCCCTCTTGACGCAGACGGCCGTGCTCGCGGCAACCTGTCTCGCCCTTGTAGGCGACGTAATCCTCATACGACGCGGTCTCGGCCTTGATGAAGCCGCGCTCGAAATCCGTATGGATGACGCCCGCGGCCTGCGGCGCCTTGGCACCGACCTTGACCGTCCAGGCCTTGACCTCCATCTCGCCGGCGGTAAAGAAGCTCTGCAGGCCCAGCAGCTTGTAGGCGGCCTTTGCCAGACGGCTCAAACCCGACTCTTCAAGCCCCATCTCCTCGAGAAAGATCGCCGCCTCGTCCTCGTCGAGCTCTGCGATCTCCGCCTCGATCTTGGCGCACAGCGGCAGCGGCTTGATGCCACCAATCTCCGGCAAATCCGCCGTGACCTGCCCCTCGTCCACGTTGGCGATGACCATGATGGGTTTCATCGTCATGAGATGCAGGTCGCGGATAGACTCGAGCTCCTCGTCTGTCATGGGCATATCGCGTGCGGGCTTCACATCGTCGAACCACTCTGCCAAGCGCTTTGCCGTCTCGAGCTTGAGGACGAGCTCCTTATCGCGCTTGGCCTCCTTCTCAAGCCTGGGAAGAGCGCGCTCGACCGTGCCCATATCCGCCAGCACGAGCTCCGTGCGGATGGTCTCGAAATCGCTCACCGGGTCCGTGCAGCATTCGCTGCGGACGATGTCAGGGTCGTCGAAGTATCGCACGACCTCGCAGATGGCGTCGCACTCGCGGATATTGGCCAGGAACTGGTTGCCCAGGCCCTCTCCCCTGCTGGCACCAGCCACCAGACCGGCGATATCCACGAACTCCACCGTAGCGGGAACGATGCGCCCCGGGTGGACGATGTCGGCGAGCACCTGCAGGCGCTCGTCAGGGACAGGGACGACGCCCTGGTTGGGCTCGATGGTGGCAAACGGGTAGTTGGCCGCCAGGATGTTCTGCTTGGTGAGAGAGTTGAACAGCGTCGACTTGCCCACGTTAGGCAGGCCTACGATGCCGATGGAAAGTGCCATTGACTAGTGCTCCTTGGTTGTACGTTGCATATCCTTCTATGATAACGCGCCCGGCATGGCCGGCATGCGTGCGCCCTTACTTGACTTTAGCGATGTTGTCGTCGTCGAGCTTGGTGGAGAACTGCACGCCGTCGCCCTTGAGCGCTTTGGAGCGCTTGTTGACGTTTTTGACAATCCCCGTGCCCTCCTTGCCGCTCACGGACATGGGCTGGTAGTTGTTGACGCTCGAAGACGTGCTCAAACGACAAGGGATGATCTGGGCGCTCGAGGCAGTGATATCTGTCACGAGCTCGCCGTTTTCGAAGGTGAATGTCTGCTGATAGATCATGGTCTGGTAGTCCATGGGGTCGTCGTTGCCCCCAAAGACAAAGTTACCCAAGCTGTAGACGATGTTGGCGTCCTTGTAGTTCTCAACACCTTGCAGGACGTGGGGATGTCCGCCCAACACGAGGTTGCAGCCCGCATCGACGGCGGCATGCGCAAGCGTCACCTGATCGTTTTCGACGTCGTAGCTGCCCTCGACGCCCCAATGGAACACTCCCACGATCAGACCGCAGCCGTCCTTCTTGAGTGCCTTGACGGACTCCTTCATGGTCTCGGTAGCGCTGTCGTAGCCGGCGGTTGCGTTGATGCCCAAGAAACCGACCTTGATCCCGTTGACCTCCTTGGTATAGGTGAGATCCGCGCAGAAGTAGCCGATCTTCACCTTGTCGAGCGCCTTCTTGGTATCGGCGTAACCGTCAGAACCGTAGTCGAAGGAATGGTTGTTGGCCAGATTGCATACCTCGACAGATCCCTTGGTCAAGATCTTGGCATACGAGCTGGGTCCGGCGAAGTTGTAGCTGTTGGACCCCTTGTCCACCGCCTCGCCTTCGTCAGTAAGGGCGCCTTCCAAGTTGGCGATAGTGATGTCGTCTTCGTCCAGATAGCTTGCAACGCGCTTGAAGAAGTACGAGGCGTTGTTGGTTTTATAGACCTTGGTGAAGTTGGTGTCCTCGGGCAGATCCTTATCCGTACCCAAGGTGCAGTCGCCAACCGCGCTGATGGTGACCGTGCCGCTCACCCCGGAAGACGCAGCCTGCGTCTGGGCATCGCCCTGAGACGCCTGGCTATCCTGCGAGGTTTGATCGACTGCCTGCTGCTCCTGGGTCTGCTGGGGCTCCTCCTGCGCAGGGAATATGCCCCCGCAGGCAAACTGGCGCACGCATAAGACGACGATAACGACGATGAGCAGGGCCAAAAGGACCTTGGGCCAGCGCGGAGAAGGGGGTTTGCCGTAGATCATCGTATTGCGGACGCCGTAGCTGCTCGAGCCGTACAGGCCGCGGGCGTCGCCGCCATATAAGCCGGGGATGCCCTTTGGATGCCGGTAAGACATGGGATCTTCCTTTGCAGCGAGTAGTTTTCAGATTGGCAGATTCTACCACGAGCGCAGGTACTGCACTGCATGGCCAGCTGCTGCAGCCCCTGCAAGGGGCGCAAAAAGGACCCGAGCTGCCCTCAGGCAACCCGGGTCCTCTCATAGCAGGCTATCCAAAAGCCAGACGCTTAGCCCTCGCGGCTGCGACGACGGGGACGGCGGTCGTTGTTGCGGTGGTCGCTGCGGTCGCGGCGCTCGCGGCCCTGGCCGTCGCGCTTGGGATCATACGAGCCCTCGGGGGCATCGGGTTTGTCCAAACGGTCGAGGGAGATCTTGCCGGTCTTCTCGTCGACCTCGATGACCTTGACCTTGACGACATCGCCCTCGGACAAGACGTCCTCGACGCGGCCCACGCGGCCGTTGGCAACGCGCGAGATATGCAGCAAGCCATCCTGCTTGGCAGTGAGCTTCACGAAGGCGCCAAAGGACTGGATGTTGACGACAGTACCCTCGTACTCCTCGCCCACCTCGGGGACCTTGACGATCTCCTCGATCATGGCCTTGGCCTGCTCGCCACCGGTATCGACGGAGGCGATGAGCACGGTGCCGTCTTCCTGGATGTCGATGGAGGCGCCGCTCTCGGACTGGATGGAGCGGATGGTGTCACCGCCCTTGCCGATGACGTCGCGGATCTTATCCACAGGAATATGGATGGTGATGATGCGCGGTGCGTACTCGGAGAGCTCCTCGCGCGGGGCGTCGATCTCTGCGAGCATGGCGTCCAAGATCTCTGCACGGCCCTTCTTGGCCTGCGCCAGCGCCTTGCCCAAGATCTCTGTGGACAGGCCCTTGGCCTTGTTGTCCATCTGCAGGGCGGTGATGCCCTTGGTGGTGCCGCAGACCTTGAAGTCCATATCGCCCAAGAAGTCCTCGAGACCCTGGATATCGGTGAGAATGACGGTGTCGTCACCCTCCTTGATGAGGCCCATGGCGACACCGGAGACAGGGCGCTTGATGGGGACGCCGGCATCCATCAAAGCCAAGGTGGAGCCGCAGGTAGATGCCATAGAGGAGGAGCCGTTGGACTCCATAACCTCGGACACGATGCGGATGGTGTAGGGGAACTCCTCCTCAGACGGGATCATCGGCTCGAGTGCGCGGCTGGCAAGGGCGCCATGGCCGAGCTCGCGGCGCTTGGGAGCACCCATGCGCCCGACCTCGCCCGTGCAGTACGGCGGGAAGTTGTACTGGTGCATGTAGCGCTTGCCCTCGGCCGGGTCGATGGTGTCGAGGCGCTGCCACTCGTTGAGCATGCC
>CAVCDT010000136.1:0-4796 GCA_963600995.1 Akkermansia muciniphila
GCTGCGACCTGCGCTGCGCGCATCTCGCACCGCTCTCCCCTACGCGGCTCCGCACCATCCTTTCTCTCGATACCACCCGATGCCTCTATGCCGTTGCAAGAATCCCCCTGACCCAAGGGCACGCGGCTGCTATTTTGCCGTCACCTTCCTTACGGCAGGCTTACAGCTCGTCCAAGTTGGTGCAGCAAAACGTTTGCGCGTGCACATCGAGCTTGATTCCTGTGATAATCAAAGGGTTGCACAAGGCAACCCGCTTGTTTCGATGGAGGTTCTTTGTCCGATAACGCACATACTCCCAAACGCATCCACGTCGGTATCGACGTCGGCTCGACCACGGTCAAAGCCGTCGTCTTGGATCCCGCAAGCTCCAGCGTGCTCTACAGCGAGTACGAGCGCCATGGCGCACGCCAAGCGCAAAGCGTCGCCGCTGCGCTCGAGCGCATACACAGCCGCTTTGGCGAAAGCGAGCTCTATTGTGCGATCACCGGATCCGGCGCAGCCCCGTTGGCCAAGGCCATGGGTACAAGCTACATCCAAGAGGTCGTCGCCAACTCCATCGCCATACGCAAGCTCTACCCTGCCACCAAGACCGCTATCGAGCTTGGCGGCCAAGACGCGAAGATGATCTTCTTCGCGCCGAATGAGCAGAACCACACTACAACCGTAAGCGACATGCGCATGAACGGCAGCTGCGCCGGCGGTACAGGCGCCTTCATCGATGAAATCGCCCATCTGCTGCGCATTCCCGTCGAGCAGTTCAACAGCCGCGCCCAAGAAGGGACGCGCGTCTACGACGTATCCGGCCGTTGCGGCGTCTATGCCAAGACCGACATCCAACCCTTGCTCAACCAGGGCGTACCCAAAGAGGACTTGGCGCTGTCGACCTTCCATGCCATCGCCAAGCAGACCATCGGCGGCTTAGCGCAAGGGCTCGACATCGAGCCTCCCGTCATCTTCGAGGGAGGCCCGCTCACCTTCAACCCGCGCCTGATCGAGGTCTTCGCGCAGCGCCTCGAGCTATCGGAGCAAGACATCATCGTGCCCAAGCATCCAGAGCTAATCGTCGCCTTAGGGGCAGCCTATGCGATCGAGGCCGCCTTTGCCGGCAACGCCTCCCCTCTCGATGCGCAAGGCGCCATCAAGGCGCTCGAGGAGTACGCCGCAACAGGCCTGAGCAGCGAAAACCAGGCGCCGCCGCTCTTTGAGAGCGCGCAAGAGCTCGCCGCCTTCCAAGAGCGCCACAAACTGCCCGATCCCGTCGAGCTCGACCTCGAGCCGGGGGCCACCCTGCGCGCCTATCTGGGCATCGACTGCGGCTCCACCACTACCAAGTTCGTGCTCCTGAGCGAGGACGGCACGCAGATGCTCGACAGCTTCTACGCCTCCAACGAGGGCGAGCCGCTCGATGTGGCGCAAAGCGCCATGATCGCCATGCGCGACAAGTACCGCGAGCGCGGCATATCGCTCGATATCTTGGGCGTAGGAACCACCGGCTACGGCGAGATGCTCATGAAGGAGGCCTACCAAGCCGATTTCCACGTGGTAGAGACCGTCGCGCACGCAAAGGCCGCGCGCACCTACCTGCCGGACGTGAGCTTCATCCTCGACATAGGCGGCCAGGACATGAAGGCCATCTGGGTCGATAACGGCATCGTCACCGACATCATCGTCAACGAGGCATGCTCCTCCGGCTGCGGGTCGTTTTTGGAGAACTTCGCCGGCAACCTGGGGATCGCCACCAAGGACATCGCCAACCAGGCGTTCTCGTCCAAGGCTCCGGCGATGCTGGGCAGCCGCTGCACGGTGTTCATGAACTCGAGCATCGTGACCGAGCAGCGCGCCGGTAAGAACCCCGCAGACATCATGGCGGGCCTGTGCCGTTCCATCATCGAGAACGTCTTCACCAAGGTCATACGCCTGTCCAACCTCGACAAGCTGGGCAGCAAGATCATGGTGCAAGGCGGCACCTTCTTAAACGACGCCGTGCTGCGCGCCTTCGAGGAGCACGTAGGGCGCGAGGTCATGCGCGCTCCCTACCCCGGGCTCATGGGCGCCTTGGGCGCAGCGACGCTCACGCGCGAGCATATGGAGGCACAGCGCAGCGCAAGCGGCGAGCTGCCCAAGAGCAGCTTCATCGGCCTCGATGCGCTCGACGCGCTCTCCTACACGCAAGAGTCGAACCTGACCTGCCCGTTTTGCGCCAACCACTGCAACCGCACGCGCATCAGCTTCAGCAACGGCAGCTCCTATATCACCGGAAACCGCTGCACCAAGGGCGAGATCGTAGGCGATGCCAAGGACGCAAACGTGCGCGCGCAGCTCAAAGACGCCAACGCCAAGGCCCAAAGCATCCCCAACCTCTTCGAGGACCGCAAAGAGCTGCTCTTCGCGGATTACCCCTTCGAGCAGCTCTGCGAGTCCCGCGATGTGACAATAGGCCTGCCGCGCGTCCTGGCGATGTGGGACACCGCCCCGTTTTGGACGACGTTTTGGAAGTCGCTGGGCTTTGACGTCAAGCTGAGCCCCATGAGCACGCGCCGCATGTACGAGGACGGACTGCAGGCCGTCACCAGCGACACGGTGTGCTTCCCCGCAAAGCTCGTCCACGGGCATATCCGCAGCCTGGTGCGCTCCAAGGTCGACCGCATCTTCATGCCCATCATCACCGTCGTCCAAAGCGAGGGTACCTCTAAGACGGCGGAGAGCATGTGCGCCGTGGTCAAGGGCTACCCCATGGTCATCAACAACTCCGACAACCCCACGGCGCGCTGGGGCGTCCCCTTCGACTGCCCGCTTTGGCACTGGTACACGGCAAACGACCGCGACCGCCAGCTCACCGCTTGGATGAGCGAGCAGTTCGGCATCGACGCGCAGCTCACACGCCGCGCCATAAGCCAAGCCGATGCCGCGCAGGATTCCTTCCGCACCCAACTGCAAGAGCGCGGCCTCGAGGTCATGGAACAGACGCAAGCCCACGGCAAGTACGCCGTCGTACTCGCCAGCCGCCCCTACCAAAACGACGACCTCGTCAACCACGACCTGCCCAAGATCTTCACGGAGCTGGGCATCCCCGTGCTCACGGCAGACTCCATCGGCGGCATCCATACGGAAGACCTCTCAAACAGCCTGCTCGACGTGGTCAACAACTTCCACGCGCGCATGCTCTCCACTGCGTTGATCGCCGCCAAGAGCGAGCACCTGGAGTACGTGCAGATCGTCAACTTCAACTGCGGTCACGACGCGTATCTCTCCGATGAGATCATCCGCATCATGAAGGAAACGGGCAACAAGAGCCCCCTGGTGCTCAAGCTAGACGAGAGCGACATCGCAGGACCGCTGCACATACGCGTGAGGAGCTTCATCGACACGGTCAACACGCGCCATGACACCAGCGAGGCGCTCGACGTGCACGTGCTTGAGGATCCCTACCACTCCAAGTTCACCAAGGAGATGCGCCGCGGCGGCTCGCAGGAGAAGACCGTGCTCGTGCCCAACACCTCGCATGCGTTCTCGCTGCTGATGACAGCGGCCTTCAACCGTCAGGGCCTCAAGGCCGTGAGCCTTCCCATAGGCCGCGACGAGGCAATCCGCTTGGGCAAGCTCTACGTGCACAACGACATCTGCTTCCCCTGCCAGATCGTCATCGGGGAGGCGCTCGCCGCACTCGAAAGCGGCGACTGGGACCCGGATACGGTCGCCATCGGCATGGGCAAGTACATCGGCGACTGCCGCTTGACGCACTACACAGCTCTGCTGCGCAAGGCGCTCGACGACGCCGGCTACCCGCAGGTGCCCATCGTCACCAACGACGACGTCGACTTCCACGACGTGCACCCTGGCTTCAAGATGAGCCTGCCCACCGCCATCCGCATCGCCTTCGGGCTGCCGATGATAGACGCGCTGGAGGAGCTGCTGCGCAAGATCCGGCCCTACGAGCTGGTACCCGGCAGCGCCAACGCAGCTTTCGACCGCGGAATCGAGCTTACGATGAAGGAGCTCGAGGAAGGCGGCGTGAGCGGGATGAAGAAGGGCTTCGCGCAGGCTATCGAGCTGATGCGCGGCGTCGAGTACGACCGCAGCAACCCCAAGCCGCGCGTGCTCATCGTGGGCGAGTACCTGCTCAACTTCCATCCCGGGTCAAACCACGACATCGAGCTGTACCTCGAGCAAAACGGGATGGAGGTCGTCGAGGCGCGCATGACCGACGTCATCCGCAAGACGTACTTCTACAAGGACTGCCAAGTCAAGGAGTACAAGCTCGACAAGCCGCTGGACTACAAGGTCAATTTCCGCGTGTGCAACAACGCCTTCAACGTGGCGCACAGCATATGCGACAAGATCGCCTGCGTGCACCCGCTCTACAAGCCCGCCGCGCGCATGCAGGACATCGTCAAGGCAAGCGACCCCATCGTGCACCACACCTTCGACGCCGGCGAGGGCGTCTTGATCCCGGCAGAGATCCTGCATCATGCGCAGCAGGGCTGCCGCGCGTTCATCATCCTGCAGCCCTTTGGCTGCCTGCCCAACCATGTCGTGGGCCGCGGCATCACCAAGAAGCTCAAGGAGCTCTACCCCGATGCCCAGATCCTGCCGCTCGACTACGACCCAGACGTCGCGCATGCCAACATCGAAAACCGCCTGCAAATGCTCATCATGGACGCCAAAGCCAAGCACGACCAGCAGTAGCGGCAACGAAGACAGCAGCAACTCGCCGCAAAGATCGGCAGCAACGCAAGCTGCGATAAAGACGCCAGCAGCAGGAAGGGACCCCGCTTGGGGTCCCTTCGGGCAATCAT
>CAVCDT010000137.1:0-4783 GCA_963600995.1 Akkermansia muciniphila
ACCTCTTCATGCGCGCCGTGGAGGTCTTCCTCACATCAAGCGAACGTCTGCGGACATCTGCAAGCAGCTTGAGCGGCCCCTTCTTGCGCGATGGTCTGCGGCTGTCAATGGAAATAACATCCCTACCGCTAAGGCAAGCAACCGCATTCTCGAGGGCACAAGCCTGAAGCCTATTCCCGTAGTTGGTCAGATCGAAGATGCTCAATATGTAAATCGGTTTGCCGTTCAAACCCAGTCCCTTCAAAATCATCTAACTCTGCTTCAAGGGCACAGAACCTTACCGTCCGCCACGCATAAACGCTTTGACCGACCTTCCCAGGCGATATGCAGCCGCCCTAGCTCGGACATAGCGAGGTAGAAACCGCCTGTTCCATTGCCACAAGCGAAGGAGCGCCCGGTTTTCTCTCCTGAGGTAACCGTGCGCACGGTCGATAATCCAATCGCTCCCGGCCATGGCATCGCCAATCCAAGCAATAACGTCGGCATCAGCCGCTCCGTTGCCGAGCGCCATCTCCGCCGCATAACCGCAACCTCCGACGAACCTGTCCGCCAGAAGCCCCTCAACACGTCGAGCCGTATCTGCATCCATATTGCCCTCATGCTCCTCGAAGTAGCCAAGAACGCTCTTCATGGCCTTTGGGTAGTCGAACTGACCCTCAAGGTTGCGCCCCATGGCAGACGTCTCGCTCGCCGTCTGATACACGTAGAAGACGTCATCGGGCTCAACCGATTTGCAGGTCTTCGCTACACACATAGCCTTCAGGATAAACTCCTGGTCCTCCCCGGTCCTACGCCCCTCGGTAAACGTCAGTCCGCAATCAATGACAAGCTGCCTCGAGATTGCGAACATCCAGCAAGGGAAGGTGGCGTATTTTGAAGCCAGCGCGCGAATAAGGAACTCGCCCGCCAAACCGTCATACCCCCCATACGAGAACGTGTTGCCGCGCGGCTCAGCTCTGTAAGCGAGAGCAAACACATCTGGCCCTTTCTCGTCCACAAGAGAGGCGAGCTTCTCCACAAAGCAGGAATCAACTGCGTCGTCGGCGTCTAGGAAGGCGAGATAATCACCGCGAGCCTCACGAATCGCCGTGTTGCGCGCACTGGAAACACCGGAATTGGCCTGATGGACGACGCGGACCCTGCGGTCCAAAGCCGCTATGCGATCAGCCTCGGCGCCGGTCCCGTCCGTCGAGCCGTCGTCCACTACCACGGCCTCCCAATTGCCGCGCGTCTGCGCCGTAAGGCTGGCGAGAGCTCTGCCTATAGCGTCGATGGCGTTATAGGCGGGAACAATGAACGTGACAATCGGCGTCTGGTTCTCCTCAATAACCATGATGCCCCGCCCTAAAAAACCGAACCGGGGAAGAAGACCATGTACTTCATGACCTCTTGATAGTTGATGGCGGGAATGAAGCTGCTCATCGAGATAAGGCAGATTCCGAGGGCGAGCACAAGGAGCACCATGTCCGCCAGCAGGGGCCACCTTTCCTCAGCCGCAGTTTTTCTCCCCTCATTACTAAGAAGAATCGTAGCGCCGAGCAGAAAGGGGATGTACTGCAGGCGATTGCCGACGTTCACGAGAGTCAGCTCCATCGCAAGAACGCACATCGTCATCGCAAGGACGATCGCCGCCTTGTCGCCGCCTCGCTTTGTCGCAAGCACCCTAAAGAACAGCAGCACAAGAAACAGAATACAGAGAGCGTGCCTGATATTGGAAAGGAGGTTGGTGGCCTGCTCCTGATCCCATTCCGTCCCCGTCGTGTAGAAGCTGGCCTTCTTAAGAACCTCCGTCGCCATAGGCACACCGTTGAAAATCCCCGAGGAAAGGAGGACGGAAGAACCGCCGACCAATACAACGATTCCAAGGGCCATGAGAACAGACGCTTTCACGGGGGCTCGGGCAATCAAGGGCTGAAGAAGGTAAACCGCCATCGGTATGACCATCGAGTTGTGAATCAGGCAGGCAAGGACAATGACGAAGAACCCTGGGGCAGACTCCTTCAAGCCATACCCCTTCCTCGTGCAGAAGGCCAACGTGCAGATAATACAGCCGATGGAAGAGCGCACGTTGTTCACAATCGCAGATGTCGGCACCGCGAAGAAAACAAGAAGAAGCACCGGGAGTAACGCCCAGAGAGACGTGCCCTCATCAGCGGCATTGCTGAGCAGCAGCCAAGAAATCATCCCATACCCGGCAAAAGCCGCCATCGTTTGCAGCAAATGGAGATCGCCGGAATTCCCGGTAATCCAGCAAGCCAGGTTCCAAAGCCAAAGGCTCTGATGGTCTTCGTTGAGGCTGGTGAAAATCGAAAGGATACCTTTGCCGCCGTAGTAGCGGCACTCGATAATCCATCGCGTCATATCCTCTGCATGGTTATATTCGATGCCGTGCGCCGCAAGGGCGGCAGCAAATGCGATACCTACGCTAGCAGCAGCGGCCATGCGCCTCGTTCGGTTACCAGAAAACAGCACCAGTGACAGCAATGCGCCGAAGAGCGGTGAAATGAAGGCAGTCGCCGCAAGAAGTATCCCCACGCCGAACACATTGACGTCCTTGCCGAGGGCGGTTCGCGTGCCGCTATATCTCAAGGTTTGTATTACTTCGCTCATCGAGCCACCGCCCTAACGATCGGGGTCGCCGTCCGACAGACAAGTAGCCACGAATACGCCAGTTGGTCGCTCTTCCTGTTCAACAGCGAATAAAAAATCTTCTGCTCAAAGCGCAGCGAATTGCATAGGCCGATGGACGCTCTATAAAGAGAGGTTTCCCTAAGCTCCTGAAACTGCTTCCTGAACTGCTTCGCGCTCACGTTCTTCCGCATGTCGTAGTAGGCGTTCGCGAGATATCCCGCCAGCGCGATCTGGGCAAAGCCGTGTCCAGGCCACTTCTCGTCCCACGCCAAAGCCTGGGAATAAACAGCCTCCTTGACCGCGAGAAAATCCGCAGTCTGGCCCTGTCGGTAACGAGCCGTGATGCTGCTCGCGTTGGGCCGATAGTAGTAAAGGGGCTTCCGAATGCAGGCGACGCTCTTCACAGTATCGAGGATATAAAGGCTCTGCAGCTGATCCTCGCCAAGCTGGAGTTTCCCGTACTCGTCATAGCCTCGATCCACATCAACGCATGTCCTCTTCGCTATCTTCAGCCACATGCTGGGAATAGCGCCAGATAAGAATGCAGAGCGCACGACGTTGACACCCTCAAATTCGTAGAGCTCCTGATCACCCGGAACAAGGCCAGGCAGAAGGGAGCCGAAATCTATAGTGTCGCTCGCGCCAATAATGACTAGGTCAGCACCAGTCTTGCCTATCTCATCATTAATGGCTCTAAGGGCATGAGGTGCCAAGGCGTCATCCCCGTCGACATGACACAAGTATTCTCCCTGCGAAGCAGCTATACCGGTACGACGAGCCGCAAGCAGTCCCTTATTCTCTTGCTTGACGATACGCACGCGCACATCCGCTTCGGCGGCAAAACGGCTGTAAACAGCCGCGCTCCCATCCGTGGACCCATCGTCGACGATGACAATCTCATAGTCCTCAAAGTCCTGAACACCAATGCTCTCAAGGCACTCGCCAAGGTACTTCTCAACGTTATACACGGGTACGATTACCGAAAACCTCGGCGTCCCCAAAACCTGCATCACTTATCACCCCGCATCTTGCAATAAACCATCCATGCAAAGCGATAAAATCGAAGCCCAAAGCAAAGCGCTCGAATGGCAATCTTGTCCCTACCAGGCGTACGAGGATCAGCTAAAACAACCTTAGCCCTCTGATTTACAACATTCCTCAATTGGCGCGCGCGGCGAACATGTGAGGGGTTCCCCAAATCGACCGACCTGAGGACGCTCAAAGAATGGAACACGAGATAACGCTCCGCTGCAGCTGCAATCTCGTCGTCCCCCATTGCCAGAAGCTCAGCATAAGCCTTCTCAGCCTGCTCGGACCTATCGAAGATACTGTCGCTAACTTGATGGACAATAGAACCTTCGCGCATGACATAGTTGTAAAGCGGCAACTGTCCGACAGCGACCTTGTTCGACACTGCGATAAACCGCCAAGTGGTATCGACGTCCTCGTAGTGCTTGCCAACGGGATACTTAATCCCGCTCCTGGTAAGCTCTATTTTGTAGAGCTTACCATGAGCGGATACATTTATCCGCTCATGGTACAGGAGCGAAAGCAGGGCTTCTTTCCTGTCCATGACAATAATCTCGTCGCTCGGTTCCTGCCAGGGATACCTTTTATCCCCAACGCACTTGTTGTAGTAACAGGTTGAGATATCGGCGTCGTTATCAACAAGTGCCCTATAGAGGAACTCAAGGTAGTTCTTTTCGATCCAGTCATCTGAATCTATGAAGGTGACGAAGCTGCCCTTGGCGCGCTTCACGCCGTAGTTACGGGCATCGGAAAGACCGCCATTGCTCTTGTGGTAAACACGGATGCGCGCATCCGTCGCAGCCAGCTTTTCCGCTAGCTGGCCAGATTCATCGGTAGAGCCATCGTCGATGAGTAGAAGCTCGAAATCCTCGAAGGTCTGCCCAAGGATAGAGCTTACGCACTTCTCGAGATAGCTGGATACGTTGTATACGGGGACGATAACGCTAATCTCAGGCATCACGTGCTCCAAGCAATTTAAGGTATTCGTCAAGCTCCTCTTCCCAGTCGCGCGGCACAAAGCCCGCGGCCTCGAGCTTTGACAAATCCAGCGCCGAGTTATTCGGTCTTGGGGCGATGGGGCCCTCGGCGCTGGCGTAGTAGTCGGCGGTGCTCACGGGCACGA
>CAVCDT010000138.1:0-2619 GCA_963600995.1 Akkermansia muciniphila
ATAGGAGCAAGCTATGAACGTCGAGCTTCTGTACCACACCCCAGACCCCGAGCGCGCCGTCGCCACGGCCGCGCGCCTGTGCTACGCGCCCGTCGGCGCGGCCGAGCTCATGGAGACGCTCGATGGCGAGCGCATCCACAAGGTCCTGAGCACCATCCTCGCAAGCGGGCATCTCTCCACGCTCGAGCACGCGAGCTACACCTTCGCCATCGACGGCATCAGCCGCGCGTGCAGCCATCAGCTGGTGCGTCATCGCATGGCGAGCTACAACCAGCAGTCGCAGCGCTACGTCACCTTCAAGGAGGAGCCGGACTTCATACTCCCCCAAAGCGTCGTAGACGCTGGCGCGCAGGATGAGTACCAGCTGGCGGTCAACGACGCCTTCGCCGCGTACGACAAGCTCGTCAAGCTCGGCATCCCGGCTGAGGACGCGCGCTACCTGCTTCCCAACGCCTGCGAGACCAAGATCGTCGTCACGATGAACATCCGCGAGCTGCTGCACTTCTTCAGCCTGCGCTGCTGCAACCGCGCCCAATGGGAGATCCGCGAGATGGCCTGCCGTATGCTCGATCTGGTGCGCCCCACGGCGCCTTTCGTCTTCGCAGACGCCGGCCCAGGTTGCGTGCGCGGCAAGTGCCCGGAGGGCAAGATGAGCTGCGGCGAGCCCTGGGAGCAGGTGACGCGCTAAGTGAGCGACTCCAAACGCCTCAAGGACGCCTTCAACGCCGACGGCGACGTCTTGTGCCGCACGCATATCGGCGGCCAGGCCCTCATCGAGGGCATCATGATGCGCGGCCGCTACAACTGGGCCGTCGCCATCCGCGAGCCAAGCGGCGACATCTACACAGAGGAGCACGACCTCGCAAGCGGTCGCCCCAAGAACAGCTGGCTGCGTTGGCCGGTCGTGCGCGGCTGCACGGCCTTCGTCGAGTCGCTGGGGCTGGGCTACAAGGCGCTCAACATCGCCACGGAGCACGCCTACGACTGGGAGGAGACCGAGGAAGAGCGCACGGAGCGCTTGACCAAGGAGGCCAAGAAGAAGAAAACCACCGTTGAGGAGCTGCGCGCGGCCGAGGACGCCCAAGAGGCGGCCAAGGCGGCGGAGCACGAGGCCAAGCGCGCAGACCATATCGCCGCTGCCACCGCGGCGGGGCAAGACGCCCAAGAGGCTGCGGCCAAGTTCGACGAGGAGGCCAAGAAGGCCGCCCAGGAGGAGGATTCCCTGGGGCCGCTCATGACGATATCGATGGTCATCGGCCTCATCGTGGGCGTGGCGATCTTCGTCGTGGTGCCGGCGGCGCTCTCCAACCTGGTCTTCGGGGCGGACGCTATGAACTCCGTCGGCTGGAACATCTTCGACGGCATCCTGCGCGTGGTGATCTTCATCGCCTACATCTGGCTCATCAGCCGCATGAAGGACATCAAGCGCATGTTCTGCTACCACGGCGCGGAGCACAAGACCATCCACTGCTTCGAGCACGGCCTGCCGCTCACCGTGGCCAATGCGCAGCAGTTCCCCACGCTGCACGTGAGATGCGGCACGGCGTTCCTCATCATGGTTATGCTCATCGCCATCTTCGTGTACACGGTGCTGGGCACGCCCATCAACTCGCTCGTCGACTTGACGGGCGTGACGGAAGGGCCGCTGCGCTTCGTGCTCATCGTGCTCACGCGCATCGTTCTCATGCCCATCATCGCCGGTTTGAGCTATGAGATCACGGTCCAATGGGCCGGCAAGCGCCCCAACAACCCGCTGGTGAGGGTCATCTTGTGGCCCGGCATGCAGATGCAGCGCCTGACCACCAACCCGCCCGAGGACTCGATGGTCGAGTGCGCCATCGCGGCGATGCAGCTGGTCGTCGCCCGCGAGGAGCTCGAGGCTGCGCGCGAGGCGGGCAAGGATGCCGATGGGACAGCTGCTACGGGAGCTGTGGCTGAGGGTGCCACCGATAAGACGGCGGCCGATGATCTCGCGGCTGATAGCGCTGCGGATAAGGCAGCCGATAATAACGCCGCATGTCAGGTAGCCGATGATGACGCTACGGTAGCCGATGCGGCTGCATCCCAAGAGGCCTAGGAGGGGCAATGGAGTTCATTACCGCAGGTGAGAGCCACGGACCGGCACTCACCGCCATCGTCACCGGCGTCCCTGCCGGCGTGCATGTGAGCCAGGAGGCCGTTAACGACGACTTGGCCCGCCGCCAGAAGGGCTACGGCCGCGGCGGGCGCATGCTCATCGAGACGGATACCGCCGCCGTGCAAAGCGGCGTGCGCTTCTCCAAGACCCTGGGCACGCCGGTGACCCTGCAGGTGGTCAACGACGACCATGTCAACTGGGCCGGGCGCATGGACGTCTTCGGCGAGGCGCCGGCAGACCTCAAGCGCGAGACCTGCCCTAGGCCGGGCCATGCGGACCTCGTGGGCATGCTCAAGACGGACACATCGGATGCACGCGACATCCTCGAGCGCAGCAGCGCGCGCGAGACCGCCGCGCGCGTGGCGGCGGGTGCCATCGCCAAGGCCTTCCTGCGCGAGATGGGCGTCGAGGTCAGCTCCTACGTCAAGCGCATCGGCAATGTGGTGCTCGAGGCAAGCGGGCCTTTTACCCGCGAGGCCATC
>CAVCDT010000138.1:2659-4699 GCA_963600995.1 Akkermansia muciniphila
GCCCGCGAGGCCATCGAGGCGAGCGAGTGCCGCTGCCCCAGCGAGGAGACAACGCAGGCGATGAAGGATGCCATCGACGCCGCCAAGGCAGCGGGCGAGTCCTTGGGCGGCGAGTGCGTGGTGGTCGCAAGCGGGCTTGTCCCCGGGTTGGGCAGCTACAATAGCGGGCCTGCTCGCCTGACGAGCAAACTCGGTGCGGCATGCTTCGCCATCCCCGCCATCAAGGGCGTGGAGTTCGGGCTGGGCTTCGAGTGCGCGGCGCGTCCCGGCAGCCAGGTGCACGACGGCATCGTCTACAGCGAGCAAGACGGCTACGGGCGCACGGGCAACAACGCCGGCGGTTTGGAAGGCGGCATGACTACGGGCGAGCCGCTGGTCATCACCTTGGCGATGAAGCCCATCCCCACGCTCATGAAGCCGCTCGATACTGTCGACACGGATACGCATGCGCCGGTCAAGGCCTCTAAGGAGCGCAGCGACACTTGCGCCGTGCCGGCTATGGGTGTCGTGGCCGAGGCCGAGGTCGCCATGGTGCTCGCGGACGCCTACACGCAGATGTTCGGCGACAACTGCCTGAGCGACATCATCGAGCGACGCGACGCCTATATCGCCCGCATCGCGAAGCGATAGGGTGCGCAGCTGATGAGCGACAAAGCGCAGGAGAGCAAAGGGCATCAGCGCAGTGCCAAGCAGGGTGCGCAGCGCGACGGCGAGAAGCAGCAGGATAGCGCCGCCAAGCGCCAAGGCCACGGCGGTAAACAAGGCCATAGCGGCAAGCAAGGCAGCAACCGCAACCACAGCGGGCGCAAGACGCAGCGCCATGCCGGCGGCAAGCGCGGCGGCAACGCGCGGCGCGAGCCGGCTGTCTGCAACAAGGGCGAGCATATCCTGTTCGTGGGCTTCATGGGCTGCGGCAAGAGCAGCGTGAGCCGCATCCTCCACAAGCGCAGCGGACTGCCCCTGATCGACATCGACCGGTTCATCGAGGAGCGCGAGGGGCGCACGATCAAGCAGATCTTCGCCGACGAGGGCGAGGCGGGTTTCCGTCGTATCGAGACCATGACCTTGGCGAGCCTCGCGTTCGAGGAGAAGAGCATCATCAGCTGCGGCGGGGGCATCTGCGGCAGCGCCGTCAACCGCGGCATCGTCAAGGCGCTGGGCACGGTGGTCTACCTCAAGGTGCCTTGCAATGAGGCCGTGGGACGCATCAGCGACCCGTCGACGCGGCCCATGCTCAGCGGACCGCGCCCCGTGCGCGAGATCTACGACGAGCGGCTGCCGCTGTACCGCGACGTGGCAGACATCACCATCAACACCTCCGGGAAAAGCGTGGGCGCCAACGTCTCGCAGGTTATCGGCGCATTGAGGAGAAGGGGCTTGCTATGAGCAGCGACCGCATCATTCCCGTCCGCTTTGCGGATGGTAAGGGCTACGACATCTGCGTGGGCAAGGGGGCCTTGGCCACGTTAGGCGACAAGCTGTCGCAGATCAAGGACTTCCACAAGGCTGTGGTCATCAGCGACGAGAACGTTGGGCCCACCTACGCCAAGCTCGCCAAGAGGCGCTTGGAGGAGGCCGGCTACCAGGTGTTCGACTTGCTCATCCCGCCGGGGGAGGAGTCCAAGGACGTAAGCCTCGCGACAGAGATCTGGGAGATGCTCGCCCAGTACGGCTTCTGCCGCAATGACATCGTCGTCGCATGCGGCGGCGGTGTCGTGGGCGATCTGGCGGGCTTCTGCGCGGCGACGTACATGCGCGGCATCGATTTCGTCCAGGTGCCCACTACGCTTCTGGCCATGGTGGATGCGAGCATCGGCGGCAAGACGGCGATCGACTTGCCCTGCGGCAAGAACCTGGTGGGCGCGTTCCACCAGCCCATCTACATCTGCAGCGACATCCGCACGCTCAAGACGCTCGAGGCCGAGGATTGGGCCAATGGGTTTGCGGAGGTCGTCAAGAGCTCTGTGGTGGCGCCGCGCCGCAGTTTCTACGAGTGGCTGCGCGACAACGCCGACGGCCTGATGGAGCATGACGATATGC
>CAVCDT010000139.1:0-3256 GCA_963600995.1 Akkermansia muciniphila
GCTTGCCCTCGGCCGGGTCGATGGTGTCGAGGCGCTGCCACTCGTTGAGCATGCCCAAGGTGAGAACGGAGAGCACCTGCGTCTGACCGCGTTGGAACAGGCCGGAGCCATGGGCGCGCTTGAGGTAATGCGGCTTGATGTAGAGGGGGCGCACCTCGTCAACGGCACGGCCGTCGACGCGCTCGCCGGTAGTGAGGACCATAGTGCGCATGGCCTTCTTCTCGAGTGCCTTGCAGGCAGCGGCGATCTCGCGGCTGTAGGCTGCGCGCTGCTCGTCGGTGAAGGACTCCTTGATCTGGGCCTTGAGGTCCTCGACCTTGGAGAGCCTGGACTGCTTGTCGGCGTCCTTGAGAGCCGCGTACATCTGGTCGTAATAGGTGGCGACCTGGTCGATCACCTCGGGCACGGGCTGGTCGAGCTCGTAGGTCTTGGGCGTGATATCGCACATGTCCAAGAACTTCTGTTGCTCGTCGCAGAACTCGCCGATCACCTTCTGGGCATACTCGAGCGCATGGAGCATGTCCTCCTCGCTGATCTCGTCGCCGCCGGCCTCGACCATGGAGATGTAGTCCTTGGTGCCAGCAACGATGAGGTTGAGGTCCGAGTTGGACTCCTCCTCGAAGGTGGGGTTGACCACGTAGTCGCCGGACTCGATGTCACGGGCGATGCGGACGCCCGCGCAAGGGCCGTCGAAGGGCGTCCCGCCCACCATCAGGGCAGAGGACGCGGCCATGATGGAGATGACATCCGGCTGGTTGACCTGGTCGCAGCACAGCGTGGTGATGACGATATGAACGTCGTTGCGGAAACCGTCGGCGAAGCCGGGGCGGATGGGACGGTCGACCATGCGGGCGGTAAGGGTGCCCTTGTCGCTGGGCCGAGCCTCGCGCTTGAGGTAGCCGCCGGGAATGCGGCCCACGGCGTACATCTTCTCGATGAAGTCGACGGTAAGCGGGAAGAAGTCGAGGTCGCGCTTCTCCTTGGAGACGACGGCGGTGCAAAGCAGCTGGGTGTCGCCCTGCTTGACGACGACGGCGCCGGTTGCTTGCTTTGCAAGCTCGCCCGTCTCGAGGACGTAGTGCTTGCCGTAGAGGTCGAACTCGTGTGTAACTTTTGCCATTCTTCTTTTCTCTTCTCTTCTTCTGCAACGCCCCGTGCGTTGCAGTGCACGTCTCCTGCAAGGTGCATACCCTGCAGGGCTGCCCTCGTCCCCTCTTTGGGATAAAGGGCTCATATAGACAAAAAGGCGACACGACGTCGCCTCTCTGTTTAGAAAATCGCCCTAGCGCTAAAGGCTAGATGTTGTCGCGGATGCCGAGCTTGGCGATGAGCTCGCGGTACTCGTTGATGTCGCCCTTCTTGATGTAGGCGAGCAGACGACGGCGCTTGCCGACCAGCTTGAGCAGGCCGCGACGGGTGTGGTGGTCCTTCTTGTGAACCTTCACGTGCTCGGTGAGCTCTTTGATACGGTAGGTCATGATTGCGACCTGGACCTCGGCGGAGCCGGAATCCTTCTCGTTCTTGCCGTACTCGGCGATGAGCTGAGCCTTGGTCTCCTTGGAGATAGTCATATTGACAACCCTTCTTGTAGCGGTGCTGCGCTGGCACCTTATCTTGTAAGCCCAAGTCCGGGTATGCGTCCAAGGGTGGTGGCGCACACTAGGAGCTGGGTAGACACGCAAAGCAATATGATACAGATGGGCAAAGCCCTATGCAAGCAAAACCTCGAGAAAAATGCCATGGTTCCTGCACCGCAGGATTAGGTACGGCGGCAAGCAAGATGGTACCCTGCTACCGCGCTCGGTCGGGCAGCTCTCGGCCGGTCCTACTTGATATGTCCGAGGAAGTCCTTGGTGCGCTCCGACTTGGGGTTGTCGAAGACCTCTTGGGGGGTTCCCTCCTCGACCACGACGCCGCCCTCCATGAAGATGACGCGGTCTGCGACCTCGCGTGCAAAGCCCATCTCGTGCGTGACGACCACCATGGTCATGCCGTTTTGCGCCAAGGTGCGCATGACGTCGAGCACGCCGCGGACGAGCTCCGGGTCGAGGGCGGAGGTAGCCTCGTCGAAAAGCATGACATGGGGCTCCATGGCAAGTGCGCGCGCGATGGCCACGCGCTGCTGCTGGCCGCCGGAAAGCTGGCTGGGAAGGTAGTCTGCGCGCTCTGCCAAGCCCACCTCGGCCAAGCGCTCGAGGGCGATCTTCTCCGCCTCCTCCTTGGAGCGCTTGAGCACCTTGCGCTGGGCGAGCATGACGTTTTTCTTAGCGGTCAGATGCGGGAAGAGATTGAAGGACTGGAACACCATTCCCACATGCTCGCGCAGCTTGTTGATGTCCGTCTTGGGGTCTGTGATCTCTTGCCCCTCGATGAAGATATGGCCGCCCGTGGGCGTCTCGAGCAGGTTGATGCATCTGAGCATGGTCGACTTGCCGCTGCCGGAGGGGCCCAAGACGACGACGACCTCGCCCTTCTTGATGTCGATGTTGACGTCGCGCAGCACCCTGGTGTCGCCGAAGGACTTCTCGAGATGCTGGATGCTCACCATGATGTCGTTGGATGCTGCCATGATTAGCGGCCCCCTTCCCTCGTCGTGCCTTGGCTTTGGGCGCCTATGACAGGCCCGCCGGCGCTTGCTTCGGCGTCTTGCAGGGCGCGAGGCGAGGCTTCGTCTGAAGGCTGCGGGGCCTTGGAGCCACCGAAGAGACCCTTGCCCCTCTTCTTGGAGGGAACGCCCGTCTTGCTCATGTCGAGCATGTTCTCGAGAACCCCGACAACCTTGGCCAAGGGAATGGTGATAACCAGGTAGAAGCAGGCCGCGACTATATAGGGCGTGATAGAACCGGTCGAGGCCACGATGCTCTTGGCGTACATGACGATCTCGAGGATACCCACGGCCGCGAGCATCGAGGTGTCCTTGTAGAGGAGGATGAACTCGTTGGTCATAGTGGGGATCACGCGGCGGATAGTCTGGGGGATGATGACGAAGAACATCGTCTGGGCGGCGTTCATGCCCAAAGAGCGCGATGCCTCGAACTGCCCCTTGTTGATGGATTGGATGCCCGCGCGGAAGATCTCGCACTGGTAGGCAGCGGAGTTAAGCGCGAGCACCGCTACGCCCAGCGGGATCTCTGGCAGTTGACCCAGGGCCAGAGGAAGCCCGAAGAACGCGATGTAGATCTGCAGGAACACGGGCGTGCCGCGAACGATGTTGACATAGAGGTTTGCGACAGCCTTGAGGACACGCAGGCGCGAC
>CAVCDT010000139.1:3266-4461 GCA_963600995.1 Akkermansia muciniphila
GGCTAGGATAAGCCCCAAGGGGATAGCCAGCGGGAAGGCGATCAAGACGATGAGCAGCGCCATCCCGAAGCCAGCGACTACCTGGGGGAAGCTGGTAACCAGGATCGTGGGGTCGAAGAACAAGTGCAGGAACTTGTTGGAGTTCCAAGACTGGACCCATGCCTGGTCTGAGAGATAGCTCGACAGCTGCTCCGGCAGGGTGACGCCCACAACGGCGATGGCGGGGATGTCGTCGACGGCGACCTCGCTGCCGTCGGCAAGCTCGATAGACCCGGTGAGCTGCTCGTCTCCTCCTGCGGCGGGGAACTTGACCCCGTAGACCTCGAAGCGCAGATAGCCGCCTGCCTTGACGGGCTGTGCCAGCGCAGCGGTGATCGACTGCCCGTCCTGAGTGAACTCGACAGACGGATTCTCGCGGGTCATGAGGTCGTCACCGGTGAGCACGGTGAGGCGCGCGTCCTCCGTGGTGAAGCTTGCGCCCTCGGGAAACGTCAAGGTGATGCTCTTCGCGCTTTCCGTCTTGGAAGTCTGGCCCTCCCAGGTCACGCGCGTCTCCGTGGCGCCCAAGACGTCGTTGGTGGTATCGGAGTTGGTCTGGGCCGTGCACTTTGCCGTCTCGATGGCAGATGCCGGCTGAACGACTACGGCCATGCATATAAGCGCCAGAAGCGCAGCCAAGAGAGCCCTGCAAGCGGCTGCATACTTTTGGGTGGAATCGAGGGAATGCTGCATATACGTCCTTTATCTTGCAAATGAAAACAAGCTCTCCCACTTTAGCAGCTGGGAGAGCTTGCGCAAGGTCTTGCTTTAGGGCAGGCGCCTTAGACGGCGGATTTACTAGCCGAGGTACTCGCCTTGCAGCTTGTCGATGGTGCCGTCGGCCTGGAGCTCCTCGATGGCCTTGTTGATGGCATCGGTGAGGCCGCTGTTGTCCTTGGAGATAGCGATAGCGTACTCCTCGCCCGTTGCCACGGATTTGATGATCTGGGCATCGGTATAGGACTTGAGCATATCCTCGACGACGACCTTGTTGGTCATCACGGCATCGGCCTTGCCGGCCTGCAGGGCGGCAAAGGCATCGGTGGAGTTGCCGAAGCCCTTGACGGTGGCCTTGGGGTAGTTCTCCTTGGCATAGGACTCGCCGGTGGTACCGGTCTGGACGGCGATCACGACGCCCTCCTTGTTGAGGTCCGCC
>CAVCDT010000140.1:0-4307 GCA_963600995.1 Akkermansia muciniphila
CTGCAGCGGCGGTAGTCGTCGCAGCCGTTGCAGACGTGCGGGAACCTCGAGGTCCGCGCGCACCTCTCCTCGGCGAAGTCCGGGCATTTGGCGGTGCAGTCGCAGCCCATGCGGCTTCGGCACCTGAAACCCTCGCAGCCGGCGCACAGCCCCTCGCGCCCGCACGAGTCGAAGTTGGCGCACCTCAGCGACGGCTTGCCCCTGCCGTGCGCGAAGCCGTCCGAGACCCTGTTCCTCTTGATCTCCCTGGAGACGCTGGTCGGGTCCTTGCCCAGCCTCAGCGCCATCTCCGCGCAGCCCAGGCCCATGGATATGTATTTCTGAATGTTCTCTCGGTCGGCCTCTGTAAAATGCTTTGACATGACCCCGCTCCTTTCCGAGCCCGTCAAGACCGTGGGAAGGGGAGCGGGGTCTATCTTATGCCCAGATGGGGTTGAACGACTAAACGCAGTTTTCCGAAGAAAACCTGCATTATAGATTTCAAACTACAGCCGTTTCTGATCTGCGCGCTATTGTTCAATCTGCAAGCGTCGTTGCGTTTTGGGATGCTAGAATGTAGCCAACGACAGCCTGAGCCGCTATCAGGCGACGCCGTTGTTGAAGTGTGGCGCTAGATTGTTCTAGCGCCTCTTTCTTTTACGACCATCACCTACAAGGCAGGTCTGAGCGAACCCAATCACCGCCGCCGCAAGATCGAAGACCGATGCAAGGGCATTCAGGATTGCTGTTGCTAAGTCCACAGGTTTCACCTCCCTTCATTATGGAAGGCGTCGCCTGAACTCAGACCGCCGTGGCAAGATTCATCATATCAAGAACATCTGTTCACTTTAAGTCTTGACATTTGGGTATTTGCGGGAACTTAAATAAACGAAATATTTGAGTATTGTTCATCACTTTGACCTGGGTGTTTCTTTTTACCGAGTATAGATCCTTCGACTCCGCTCGCTTTGCTCGCTGCGCTCAGGATGACGGACTGGGGCGTTTCTTTTGCTCGCTGCGCTCAGGAAAGTCGCGTCAAGGCCAAGTGGCTTGTCCGTCTGCGCTAGCCTGCTGCAGGCAACAGGTCGCAGACGGCAGGGCGCTGCAAGGCGCAACGCTGCCTGGGATGCCGTATAGTCCCTATATCGATACCGCACATCGGCGCTTCGTGCTGGCGTATTTCCGCGTCGCAAAACAGCGCCGCATATCGGCACCGCAACATGCACTTGAGGCGAGGAGCAGCTCATCTATGGCTAAGACAGACTTCATCCTGGGCACGGCAGGCCACATCGACCACGGCAAGTCGTCGCTGGTCAAAGCCCTCACGGGCTGCGATCCGGACCGCCTGGCAGAGGAGAAGGAGCGCGGCATCACCATCACCTTGGGCTTTGCGCAGCTCATCTTGCCCAGCGGGCGCAAGGTCGGCGTGGTGGACGTCCCCGGCCATGAGCGCTTCGTGCGCCAGATGGTCTCCGGTGCCACGGGTATGGATGTCGCCCTCTTGGTGATCGCCGCCGACGACGGCATCATGCCCCAGACGACCGAGCACATCGCCGTGCTCGAGCTGCTGGGCGTCAAAGACATCGTCGTCGCCCTCACCAAGGTCGACATGGTCGATGCCGATTGGGCTCAGTTCGTCAAAGGCGAGATAGAGGACGCCCTCGCCAACACGTCGTACGCCGGAGCGCCCGTCGTATGCTGCTCGAGCGTCACAGGCGAGGGCCTCGATGATCTCAAATCCGTTTTGGACGACACATTGTCGCATGCTCAGCGCACCAAGCCGCAAGGCCCCGTGCGCTATCCCATCGACCGCGTCTTCACCGTCAAGGGATTTGGCACGGTGACCACCGGCACGCTATGGAGCGGCACCGTGCACGTGGGCGACGAACTCGAGGTTCTGCCGCAGGGCAAGCGCAGCAAGGTGCGCTCGATCCAAGTCCACGGCAAGGACACCGATGCAGCCAGCGCCGGCAACCGCGTGGCGCTCTGCCTTGCGGATCTCACATGCGACGAGGTGCGCCCGGGCGACTTTGCCTGCGCCCCCGGTAGCGTCCAGGCAAGCGACCGCTTCGACGCGCAGCTCTTCTTGAGCGACCCCTTCAAGACCGGCAAGCCGCTCGTAAGCGGCAGCCGCGTGCATGTTGCCCATGGCACACGCGAGGTCTGCGGCCGCGTCCTGTGCATGAACGGCAAGGAACAAGTCGAAAGCGGCGAGCAGGCCCTCGTGCAGATCCGCTTGGACGAGCCCTTGCCCGTGAGCTACCAGGACCGCTTCGTCATCCGAAGCTTCTCGCCCGTGCACGTGATCGGCGGCGGCTCGGTGGCGCTCGCGCATCCCAGGCGCCGCACTACGCTGGCAAACGGCGAGGACGACGTGCTCGCAGCCCTCGTCGACGGCGATAAAGCAGCGGCGATCGACGCATATGTCGAGGGGCTGTCGATTCCCGCAAGCGCGACGCAGATCGCCCGGAGCCTGGGTTTGGAGACGTCCGAGGTCACCGAGCATGTGAGCCGCATGGTCGCGGCGGGAAGGCTCGCCCAGGTCGAGGGCGCAGACGTCTGGTTCGCGACGCCCGCGGCTGTGGCAAAGCTTTTGAGCGCCATCGAGAGCAAGCTCATGCGCTTCCATAACCAGAACCCCGATCTGACGGGCATCGGCAAGGAGGAGCTGCGCCTGTTGGTGGACGAGCATATCGATGTCGCGTGCTTCGATGCGCTGCTCGAGCAGGCGCAGGCGAAGAAGGTAGCCGTGATTCTGGGCGGCGAGGTGAGCCATCCCAAGGCGGGCGCCGGTGCCAAAGCCCAGGTAGCGAAGGCCGCGCAGGACCTGCTTGCGCTTTTCGAGAAGGCGGGTGCCACGCCGCCTTCGCCCAACGATGCGGCCGCTCAGCTCAAGCTGTCGTCCTCGCTTGCCGCCAAAGCGCTGCGCGAGCTTGCCGATAAAGGCGCTGTCGTGCGCGTGCAGCCGGACCTCGTCTTTGCCGCAAACGTCATCGATGCCATGAAGGCGGCTGTGGCCGTGGCGATCGAAGAGGGCGGCCCTGCTACGGCCGCGCAGCTCAAGGACGCCTGCAAGACCAGCCGTAAGTACATGATGCCCGTGCTCGAGTGGATGGACGCTCAGGGCTTCACTAAGCGCGAAGGCGACGTGAGGACCTTGGCGTAGCGTTTGCTGCGGGCAACTGCAACCTAGCGGGCGAGCTGCGTGCTGCGCACGCGTCCGCTCGCCCCTACGCGGCTGAGCACCGTTGCGGCCCTCGAAACCGCGCGGTGCCTCTGTGCCGTTGCGGGAAACCTGCACGTCATAATGAGTCGCAACAAGATTCTTCGACTCCGGCCCCTGACGGGGCCTTCGCTCAGAATGACGGGGGCGCAGCTGTAGGCGCTTCGAGCGCGATCGGGTGCCGAGTCTGAGCGGAGGCGCGTCTGCGCGGCCGCGCTCCAAGTGCACGTTAGCGGCTGAGAAGCCCCGCGCAACAAGCTCTTAACCATATCTTGGCTGCGAGAGTCTGGATTTTTTGTAAAATCTTTGCCGTTTTTTGTCCATGAGGGCTTAAAGCCCCATACCTAGGAGGCGGCATGGCTCAAGAGGCTGCGCAGAAGGCTCCCCAAAAAGAGGAACCCAAGAAAAAGAAGCTCAGCATGACCACGTGGATCCTTATCTCGCTGGCTGCTGGCATCGTCTTCGGACTGGTGCTCAACTCGATCGTGCCCGAGGGCTCTGCCTTCGGCGATATCTTCATCGACGGCATCTGCTACGTGATAGGGCAGGGCTTCATCCGCCTCATGCAGATGATCGTGGCCCCGCTGGTGCTCTGCTCCATCGTCTGCGGTGCGGCGTCCATGTCCGACCCCAAGATGCTCGGCAAGGTGGGCGGCGGCACCATCCTCATGTACCTGATCACCACTGCCGTGTCCATCTGCATCGCCATCTGCCTGGCCAACATCACCAACCCCGGCCTGGGCTTGGACCTGAGCTCTATCTCGCAAAGCGAGGTCACCACGACCACCGAGGACACGGATTTCAAGACCACGCTCCTCAACATCATCCCCACCAACATCTTCGGCGCGCTGGCCGACGGCACCATGCTTCAGATCATCTTCTTCGCGCTGATCCTGGGCTTTTTGCTGGGCATGCTGGGCAAGAAGGTCGCCACCGTCAACCGCTTCTTCACGCAGTTCAACTCCATCATGATGGCGATGATCAGCCTCATTCTCAAAGTGGCGCCCCTGGGCATCTTCTGCCTCATCACGCGCACCTTCGCCAACCTGGGCATATCCGGCATCCTGCCCATGATCAACTTCATCCTGACCACGTACCTCGGCCT
>CAVCDT010000141.1:0-4301 GCA_963600995.1 Akkermansia muciniphila
CCCGGCGGCAAGTCCCTGCGCGAGCGCGGCTACCAGCTCGAGTCCTTGGCTATCGTCGAGGAGCTTCGCCCCGATACGGGCGAGGTTGTGTTTCGCGAGCAGGAGGACTAAGCCGTGGCAGACCAGAAGAACCTTTCGGCAGATCTCCAGACGCTCGACGCCAAGATCCCCTGGGTTGCCGGCATCCCTTACGGCATCCAGCATGTCTTGGCGATGTTCGTCGCCAATCTGGCCCCCATCGCCATCGTCGCGGCTGCATCCGGCATCCAAGACGCGACGATGCTCATCCAATCCGCTATGCTCATCGCGGGCATCGGCACGCTCATCCAGCTGTTCCCGGTGTGGCGCATCGGCAGCGGGCTTCCCATCGTCATGGGCGTGAGCTTCACTTTCGTATCCGCCATGTGCTCCGTGGGCGCGACCATGGGCTACGGCTACGCGCTGGGCGCCGTCATCGTGGGCGGCTGCCTCGAGGGCGTCTTGGGCTTGCTCGCTAAGTACTGGATCAAGATCGTGACCCCCATCGTGGCGGCATGCGTCGTCACCTCCATCGGTTTCTCGCTGCTCAACGTGGGTGCCACGAGCTTTGGCGGCGGCAGCGGTGCCGAGGACTTCGGCGCCTGGTACAACCTCTTGCTGGGCACGGTCTCGCTTATCGCCTGCCTGGCGTTCCAGATGTTCGCGCCCAAGGGTATACGCCAGCTCTCCGTCCTCTTCGGGCTCATCATCGGCTACATCGTCGCCATCGCCTTGGGCAAGGTCGACTTCTCCGGTTTTGCGAACCTCGGCTTCGTGAGCCTGCCGGCTATCTCCTTCTTGGACCCTGCACTCACCCCGCAGTTCGCCGTAGGCCCCATCATTACCGTCGCCATCATCTTCCTGGTCTCTGCGACCGAGACCATCGGCGATACCAGCGCCCTCGCTATCTCCGGCCTGCATCGCCAGGTCACCAAGAAGGAGCTCTCCGGCTCGATTGCCTGCGACGGCTTCGTGAGTGCTCTGGGCGGCTGCCTGGGCTGCACGCCCATCACCTCCTTTAGCCAAAACGTCGGCTTGGTGGGATTGACCGGCGTCGTCAACCGCCGCGCTATCGCGACCGGCGCCATCATCCTCATCGCAGCGGCCTTTATCCCTGCCGTCGCCGCGATCTTCAACAGCCTCCCCGATGCCGTCTTGGGCGGCTGCACGATCATGATGTTCGGCAACATCGTCGTTGCGGGCTTCCAGATGGTCGAGCGCGCGGGCTTCACCCACCGCAACCTCACCATCGCCGCCTTGAGCCTCTCTATCGGCATCGGCTTCACCCAGGTGAGCGATATCTTTGTCAACACCCCGCAGCTGTTCCAAGACGTCTTCGCCGCCAACTGCGTGGCCGGAGTCTTCGTGGTTGCCATCATCGCCAACCTCATCCTGCCCAAGGACTCCGCACCTGTCGTCGAGGCTGCCCAGGCTGCCGCGCGCGCCGGCGCGCAGATCCGCGACGTGGAAAACGACGAGAAAGAGCAGCATAGCTAGCTGCTCTTAGTGCTGCACAGGGCACGCTTCGCGCCCGTTGACCTGCTGCCTCTCTAACCTCAACCGCCAGTCTCGCACCTATGCGAGCCTGGCGGTTTTCTTATGCCTGCGCTATGTGATTGGGCTTCTGACCTGCGACTCTTCACTTAATGATGTTTCAGCAAAGTGAGCTTTAACACAGTTGAAACCAAAACGGGCAAGCGCTGCCTAGAATGGGTCGAAGCGGGTGATAGCTAGGCGCCCGCGTCTATCCAATGACTTCCCAAAGGGGGAACAAGATGACCTACGCACAGAGGGTTCTCGAGCAGATCAAGGACCGCGACGCCGATCAGCCGCTGTTCATCCAGGCAGTTGACGAGGTTTTGAGCACGCTCCAACCCGTTTTGGACGCTCATCCGGAGTACGAGGAGGCAAAGCTCCTCGAGCGCATCACAGAGCCCGAGCGCGTCGTCATGTTCCGCGTCCCTTGGTTCGATGACGAGGGCAAGCCCCAGGTCAACCGCGGTTTCCGCGTCGAGTTCAACTCAGCATTGGGCCCCTATAAGGGCGGCCTGCGCTTCAACCCCACTGTGAGCTTGGGCATGCTCAAGTTCCTGGGCTTCGAGCAGATTCTCAAGAACTCGCTGACCACGTTGCCCATGGGCGGCGGCAAGGGCGGCTCCGACTTCGACCCCAAGGGCAAGTCCAACAACGAGATCATGCGCTTCTGCCAGTCCTTCATGACCGAGCTGCAACGCCACATCGGCCCCGACACGGATGTCCCCGCTGGCGACTTGGGTGTTGGCGGCCGTGAGGTCGCCTATATGTTCGGCCAGTACAAGCGCATCCGTAACGAGTTCACCGGCGTCTTGACCGGTAAGGGCTTGGAGTTCGGCGGCTCGCTGGCCCGCACGGAGGCCACCGGCTACGGTTTGGTCTACATGGTCGCCGAGCATCTCAAGTGCACTGGCGACTCCTTCGAGGGCAAGACCGTCGTCGTCCACGGCTCCGGCAACGTCGCAATCTACGCTGCGCAGAAGGCCGAGCAGCTGGGAGCCAAGGTCATCGCCGTCTCTGATACCAAGGGCTGGGTCCGCGATGACGAGGGCATCTCTGTCGAGGCCCTCGAGGAGATCTACAACAAGAAGCGCTCCGGCCATGACCAGGGTGTCTCTTTGGCCCTCTACCCTGAGATCGCAGGCCGCGGTACCTTCACCGCCGGTGATGGCCGCGCTGTCTGGCAGATCCCCTGCGACATCGCCCTGCCTTGCGCCCGTGAGAACACCATCCTGCTCGAGGATGCCAAGGCCATGGTCGCAAACGGCGTGAAGATCGTCGGCGAGGGCGCCAACATGCCCACCGTCACGGAGGCCATCAACTACTTCCAGGACAACGGCGTCGTGTTCTTCCCCGGCAAGGCTGCAAACGCCGGCGGCGTTGCGGTCTCCGGTCTCGAGATGTCCCAGAACGCCGGTCATATCTCCTGGACCTTCGAGGAGGTCGATGGCAAGCTCAACGACATCATGGTCAACATCTACCATGCGTGCGACGATGCGGCCAAGAAGTACGGCAAGGAGGGCGACTTCGTCGCCGGCGCCAACATCGCCGGCTTCGAGAAGGTCGCCAACGCCATGATGGCCCAGGGCCTGGTCTAAGCCGCAGGCTGCAAGGCACTGCCTATAGCTGCAAGCGACATAGCGATTGCTCGAAGGGACCCCAAGCGGGGTCCCTTCTTGTTGTGGGCGCTTGTCCTCTCTTGGGCTGTTCCCATGCTATAGTGTCTGTATTGACAGATATTGTTATGTAATGACATTAGGGAGGCTGCAATGGCACCGGCTGTGAGCAAGGTCATAAAGAGCGGCAACAGCGCAGTGGTCGTTCTGCCGAGCGATTGGCGCAAGAAGTGCGGCGTCAATGTGGGCGACGAGCTTATCGTCACGGCAAACGACGATGGGACCATTTCTTTTGCGAAGAGGCTAGATACCAGCAAACAGGTTGCTGCAGTGCTTGCTATCGGGGAGATGTGCGCCCAGCAGCCTAAGATTCCCTGGACCGATGAGTCAAAGGAAGGAACGCGAGCGATTCTGGCTGAGCGCTATGTCTAGGTTCTTGCTGGATACCAATGTCTTGTTGGACATGGTTTGCGGAGACAGGGCCAACAACAAGATCACCTACGAGTTCATGCTCCAGTCGTTTCTCAAGGGCGCTCATCGTCTCTATGCACCGGCCGGGTCCCTCAAAGACGTCTACTACGTTTACTGCCGCCATTACGGCAACGAGCTCGAGGCGCGCAAGGCGATAGAGATGCTCAAGGACAGCACGAAGGTAATAGACTTGACTGACAAGGTCCTTGATCTGGCGCTTTACGACGACGAGCCTGATTTCGAGGATGGAATCATCAAGATATCGGCCGAGCTCATGGGCTGCGACTATATCGTCTCCCACGATGTGAGGGCCTTCATCGACAGCTCTGTCCCCCGCATTTCGACACAGGAGGCTCTGCAGATCGTCCTCGGGCAGGGTTGAGGTCTGGCGGGATCTGCTCTTCGGCGGTGTTTGGGGTCCTGCCTAAGCCGCAGGCAGTGGTCTTGGGCTGCAAGGCGCAGGCGCTATAGCGCCTCATTCGCATAATGATTGCAAGAAGGGACCCCAAGCGGAGTCCCTTCTTGCTGCTGGCATCTTTATCGCAGCGTGTGTTGCTGCCGAGCTTTGTGGCGAGTCGCTGCCGTCTTCGTTGCCGCTATTGCTGGCTGTGCTTTGCCTTGGCGTCCATGATGAGCATCTGCAGGCGGTTCTCGATGTTGGCG
>CAVCDT010000142.1:0-4266 GCA_963600995.1 Akkermansia muciniphila
CGGGAGAGCTGCGCACTGCGTGCGCGTCGCTCTCCCCTACGCGGCTCCGCACCGTTCCTTCCCTCGAAGCCATACGGCGCCTCGACGTCGTTGCGAGAACCCCCTGACCCAAGGGCGCGTTGGCGGGCCGAGCGAATGCGAGGCGGATCGCGCCTCCTCTCCGTCATCCTGGGCGAAGCGAGCGCCGCGAGCGGAGTCGAAGGATCTTATAGCGAGTCCATCTGGGCCGCGAGTAGATTCTTCGACTGCGGCCCCTACCGGGGCCTCCGCTCAGAATGACGAAAGGAACAAACAGTCCCTTTTGGGGCCTCCGCTCAGAATAAGCCGCGTCAAGGCCAAGCCGCTGCGCGGCGGCCTGCAGCCAGCCTTGACCCTCCTTGTTGCGGTTGTGAGCGAGTTTACAACCGCAATGACGGAGGGAGGCAACGACCTAGGACGAGGCGCTCCGCCAGGGCAATCCGCCTGCAATCCCGACGCCTAGCGGGCGAGCTGCGGGCTTTGCCCGCGTCCGCTCGCCCCTACGCGGTTATACGCGGTGCCGATTCTCGCAAACCAACGACGCCTCGATGTCGCTGCGAGGAACCCCTAACCCAAAAACGCTCAAGCGAGCACGCATCCGGCCCTCCGCGGTACCGACTATCGCCAACCGCGCGGCGCCTCTACGCGGACGCAACTACTTGCCGCAGCTGCACTCGTGGTCCGGGTCGTCGCCGTGGCCGCACTCGCAATCGGGGTCGCCGCATCCGCAACCGCAGCCGTCGCCATCGGCCAGAGCCTGCGTCGCATACTCGATAAACGCCATGCGTACATCGACGGCGCGCCCATGGGACCACAGTCCCTCGCGCGCGGCCAAGGTCATGATCGTATCGGCCTGCGCCTCGAGCGCGTCGTATGTGTAGCTGATAACGCTCGACTTCTTGACGAAGTCGTCCACAGAAAGCGGGCTCGAGAAGCGCGCCGTACCACCCGTGGGCAGCGTGTGGTTGGGGCCGGCAACGTAGTCGCCCACGGACTCCGGCGTCCAGCTGCCCAAGAAGATCGCGCCCGCGTGCTTGACCTTGCCCAAAAGCTCCCACGGCTCGCTCATCGCGATCTCGAGATGCTCCGGCGCGATGGTGTTGACCACGTCGAAGGCTTGCTGCAGGCGCTCGCAGGTGACGATGAGCCCATGCTCCAAGGATTCGCGCGTGATCTGCGCGCGCGGGGACTGCTCGAGCAGCTCCTCGATGGCCTCCTCGATATCGGGGACCATCTCCGGCACGGTGGTGACCAGGTAGCAGGTGGCCTTGGGGTCGTGCTCGGCTTGCGCCATAAGGTCGATCGCGATGAACTCGGGGATGGCGCTCTCATCCGCCAAGACGCAGACCTCGCTGGGGCCGGCGATCATGTCGATGCCGCAGTCGCCGCTCACGAGCTTCTTTGCCGCAGCGACAAAGGCATTGCCGGGGCCAGTGACCTTGTCGACAGCGGGGATGGACTGGGTACCGTAGGCCATCGCACCGATCGCCTGTGCGCCGCCCGTCTTGAAGATGCGGTCGACGCCGGCGACGCTTGCCGCAGCCAAGGTATAGGGGTTGACCTTGCCGTCCTTTTGCGGCGGGGTGCACATGACGATCCGATCCACACCGGCAACCCTGGCGGGGATGGCGTTCATGAGCACCGTAGAGGGGTACTGGGCGCGGCCGCCGGGAACGTAGATACCCACGCTATCGAGCGGGGTCACCTTCTGACCGGTGATGGCACCGCTCGCGTGGGCAGAGAACCAGCTCTGCTGCACTTGGCGGCGATGGAAATCGGTGATGTTATCGGCTGCGAACTCGACCGAGCGCAGGAAGTCATCGTCCACCAGGTCGAGAGCCTCGTCGATCTCTTCCTGCGTGACCTCGAGGTCGCCCAGCTCGACATGGTCGAACTTGGCCGCGTACTCGCGCAGGGCCTCGTCGCCGCGGGATCTGACATCTGCCACGATGTCGATGGCGACCTTCATCGCGTCGGCGTCGAACGCACCCGTGCGCTCGAGCTGGTCTGCGGTGAAGACGTCGCCCTCTACCAGGTCAATGCGTCTCATGCTCATGTCTCCTTATCTGCAAGGCGCCCGGCAGGCGGGCGCGCTCCCTTTTTGTGTATCGCCTATTGTGTCACGCCCGCACTGCCCGCAGCAGCAGGCCGCGCAGGTGTTACCGCGGGTTTACTTGCCCTCGCCGCCGGCCGTCACCTTGACGCCGTCTTGGGCTGCGGCAAGCTCCTCGAGCTTTGCGGCCAGCTCGCGCACGCGCGGGTCCGTGCGCGCCGATGCGGGGCTTGCGATGAAGCGCGCCGTCGACTCCAAGACCTCGTCGACGATCTGCAGGTTGTTCTCGCGCAGCGTGCGCCCCGTGGCGGTGATGTCGACGATGTAATCGGCCATGCCCGTGATGGGCGCGAGCTCGATGTTGCCGTGCATCTTGATGACGTCGACCTGCTTGCCCTGCTGGGCAAAGAAGCGCTGCGTGATTGCAGGGTACTTGGTTGCCACGCGCAGCGAACCACGGCGCTCGTAGGCACGCGCGGCCTCGCCGGCAGCGGAGGCGGGCTCGGCCACGATGAAGCGGCAGCCGCCGAACTTCAAGTCGACCATCTCCATGACGCTCAGTGACGCCTCCACTAGCGTGTCCTTGCCGCAGATGCCGCAATCGGCCCCGCCGTAAGCGCAGAAGACGGGGGCGTCGGTAGGGCGCACGATGATGAAGTCGACCCCGGGGTTGCTGATGATGAGCTTGCGCCCCGGCTCTGCCAGGCCGGTTGTGTCGAGACCCGCGCGCGTGAGCAGGTCGACCGCATCGCCAAAAAGCGACCCCTTGGGCACTGCGATCCTCAGGTTTGCCGTCATCTATATCACCTCTCCGATCACAACGCGCTTGCCTTGGCGTCTGAGGGACGCCGCGCGCGCGAAGGCGTCCTCGAGCGTCTCGCCCTCATCGCAGGTCACGACCTCATCCGGGGCAAATACCGGCGGGGTGGCACCTTGGGCCTCGAGCGCGGAAAGGAGCCTCTCGAGCCCCATGGCGAAACCAGCCGCAGGCGCTTTGCGCCCAAAAGCCTCGAGCGTGGTGTCGTAGCGCCCACCCGACCCGAGCGACTGGCCCAGCTGGGGCGCATAAGCCTTGAAGACGATGCCCGTGTAGTAGTCGAACGAGCTGATAATCGAGAAGTCGACCAGCAGCTTGCCCATCTCCTTGGTGGACTCGACCAGCTTGAAGACAGCCTCGAGCTCGTCCAGGCCGTCATCGCAGCCGAGCGGGGCGACGATCTTGCGGCAACGCTCGATAGCGTCGAGCCCGCCGCGGATACGCAAAAGCTCGCGGATAGCATCGCCGAAGATCTGGCGCACGCCCTTAGCCTGAGCCAGGCGGTTCACGGCGACGAAGTCGCTCTTATGGAAGGCGTCGCGCACCTCGGCCTGCCAGGCCTCGCCAGCGCCGGCGCCTGCCACCAAGGCGTTGAGGACCTTGACCGTCCCCACGGCGACGGTGAAATCCCCGATGCCCGCGGCAGCGAGCGCGTCGAAGAGCATGCAGATGACCTCGGCATCGGCGGCCTTGCCGCTCTGGCCGATGAGCTCGATGCCCATCTGGGTGAACTCGCGCGCCTCGCCGTACATGCCGTCTTGCTCGCGGAACACGCGCTGCGAGTAGAGGAACCTGAACGGCCCGCGCTTGTTCTTGAGGCGCAGGGCCGTAAGGCGCGCGACCGGCAGCGTGCAATCCGGACGCAAGGCGAGCAGCTGGTTGTCGCTGTCGAAGAACCTGAAGGGCGTGTTGGACATCGTGCCGGCCATCTCGAGCACCTCGAGGCGCTCGAGCGTGGGCGTCTCTATGGGGGCGTAGCCCCAGGTGGCAAACGAGTCGCAGACCTTGCGGTTGACCGACTGTCGCCACGCCGACTCTGCCGGCAGGCAGTCGCGAAACCCTCGCGGGGTTGTGGGAATCATCGAAGCAGTCTCCTTTGGGAAATCACTTTATCACGGTAGAGTGCTAGAGTACTCTGCTCTCTGCCGCTTGGCAACCGTACGATTATAGAAACCTGCCAGCGGTCTTGCTGTCGCAATACAGGCAAGCGACACCAGCGGCGAGATGCAACGGAGGGTCCGGGCACTCGAGGAAGCCGCCCGCATCCCCTATACGCCCCCAAGGCGTCGGATATGAACGATTCGGAAAGTCAAGATACGGATAGGGGGTGCGGACGAAAAGTTGGACCGTCCAGGTCCGGAGAGGAGTCCGCATGCAC
>CAVCDT010000143.1:0-4264 GCA_963600995.1 Akkermansia muciniphila
GGGCCTGTGCCTGGCTGTGGGCTCGATCCCCGGGGCGATGTTCGGCGCGAGGTTTGTGACGCGCATCCCCGAGCGCACGCTGCGTTTTGTCTTTTCGGGCTTCTTGGGCGTCGCAGCCCTGAGCTTGGTCCTCAACGAGCTGGGCGTGTTCTAGCGCGCATTTGCAGCAGGGCTGGCCACACGCTCTTTTCAGCTATGTGGAATCGATGGCGCGTTTTGCCTGCGTGCCGCTTTAAGGCATAATGAAGTGTCTATGCTCAAAAGGAGGCATTCGTGTCCAAAAGCTCGCGCAAACGCGCTCGCCATAACAAGGCCCCTCGTCGAACAGGGATGCTCGTAGGCATCCTGGGCGCTGCCGTTGCGTTTGTCGCAGCATGCGCCTTTGCCGTTGTGCTCGTCTGCTCGTCTTGGCTGCAGAACCTGCCTGATTACAGCAACATCGACCTCTACGCCAAATCCGGCTACTCCACGATCTACGCGTCCGATAGGACGACGGTGCTCGCCAAGATCACGCTCGAGAACCGCATCGAGGTCGCGCGCAACGAGGTGTCCGATTACGTGGTCAACGGCACCGTGGCGACAGAGGACGAGCGCTTCTACCAGCATAACGGCGTCGACGTCATGGGTGTCGGCCGCGCTGTGGTCAACAACCTCACGGGCAGCGCGCGCGAGGGCGCATCCACCATCACCCAGCAGCTCGTGCGCAACACCGTCTTGCTCGACGAGATGAACTCCATCACGGTCGAGCGCAAGGTCCGCGAGATGTACATCGCCCTCAAAGTCGAGCAGGAGTACACCAAGGATCAGATCCTCATGATGTACCTCAACGTCATCAACTACGGCGATGGCAACTACGGTATCGAGACGGCCGCCCAGGACTACTTTGGCTGCAGCGCAAGCGAGCTTACGCTGGCGCAGGCGGCGATGCTCGTGGGCATCCCGCAGTCCCCCAACGCCAATAACCCGCGCGAGCACTACGACACCGCGCTCGAGAGAAGCCACCTCGTCCTGCGCCGCATGCTCTCAAACGGCTATATCTCCCAAGAGGAGTACGACCAAGCCGTGAGCGAGAAGCCCAAGCTCTACAACCACAAGAAGGACAAGAGCGACGTCAACTCCAACCTCGCGCCGTACTTTGTCGACTACGTCAAACAGCTCTTGCAGACGACGGAGTTCAACATCTCCGAGCTCTCGCAGGGCGGTTTATCCATCTACACCACGCTCGACGTCAAGGCCCAGAAGGCTGCTAACAAGGCCGTCAAGGAGGGTATGTCGGATTACGATAGCGCCATGGACGCGTCGCTTACGAGCATCGATCCCTCTACGGGCAACATCGTGGCCATGGTGGGCGGTAAGAACTACAAGAAGAACCAGTTCAACCTCGCCACGCAGATGAGCCGCCAGGCAGGTTCCTCCTTCAAGACCTTCGCGCTTATCGCTGCGATGAGCGAGGGCGTGAGTCCTGATACCTATATCGACTCTTCGAGCCCGGCAGAGATCACGCCCACCTGGACGGTGAGCAACTCCGAGGGCGAGGGCAGCGGCAACATCTCGCTGCGCAGCGCGACGACGTACTCCGTCAACACAGTCTATGCGCGCCTGGCGCACGGCATCGGCGCGCAGTGCATCGTTGATACGGCCAAGAAGATGGGCATCACGAGCGACTTGCAGCCCTTCGAGTCGATCTGCCTGGGCGCGCAGGGCGTCAACACGCTCGAGATGGCAAGCGCCTATGCCACGCTTGCAGCTGGCGGCGTCTACCACAAGCCCACGGCCGTGCTCTCCGTGGTCGACACGCGCGGCAACGAGGTCTACAGCGCCGGCGTCAACGAGGGCGAGCAGGTCATCAGCGCGGCTATCGCCCAAGAGGCCACCAATATCCTCAAGACCGTCGTCGAGTACGGTACCGGCACGAGCGCGGCGCTTTGGAGCGGCCAGACCGCTGCGGGTAAGACGGGTACGTCTGAAAACGGTCGCGACCTGTGGTTCTGCGGCATCACCCCGCAGTATTCGACTGCCGTGTGGAGCGGGTACCGGGAGGAGAAGTCGACGGGCCTGTACGGCGGCAGCGTGTGTGCCCCTATCTGGCGCGCCTACACGGATGCCGTCCTCGAGGGCGCGGAGCTCGAGGAGTTCCCTACCACCAACGAGACCGTCACGTACAAGGACGGTTGGGACTTCGCCCAGGGCTGGGGCAGCGATGACGCCTATGACTCCAGCGGCGATGATTACGATGAGGACTACGACGAGGGCTCAGACTCCGAGGACAGCAGCTCCAAGAGCGATGAGAAGGACAGCGGATCCTCAAGTAAGAAGGACAACAGCTCCTCTAAGAAGGACAACGGCAAGGTCGACCCGGCGCCGGAGCCAGACCCAGAGCCCTCTCCGGACACAGACGGCGGCGAAGACGCCTAGCACTGCCTGACCTGCCCAGCGTTGATCTCCAGCGCTGCAGATAGCGATGGGCAGCAGCCGTACCCGTGCGCGGCACTCTCGTTGCGTTCTCTCGCCGCTCTAGACCCTGATGCCGCCCATAGCGAGGCTGATGATGTCGCGTGTGAAGCGGTAGTCGTAGGGAGGCTCTTCCTGCCAATCGCCTTGAGCGTCGCGGACGAGCTTGTCGACGTCGGCGCCCTCGCGGACGGTGAGGTACTCGTCGAACCAGATATCGCGATCGAAGGCCAGAAGGCGGCCGCCTTGCCTTAGCACGACTGCTTGGACGAGCTTGAGCTTGTTGACGGGGATGTCGCCGCGCGTGAGCTGCGCCGTGTCGACTACCAGGTAGATGTCGTCGATGGTGAGCTCGACGCCGGTCTTGCGTGTGATGTTCTTGTTCGACGGGCACCAGAGCGTGCGCCCGTCATCGGGCAGAAGCTCGAGGATAGAGACCTCTTCGAGCTCTCCCTGTGGGCCCAAGGGGATGCTCTGGTGCTTGTTTTGGATCAAGAAGCCGCAGCCGCCAAAGTCGAGGCGGATGGTCTTGTAGACCTGGTCTGGGTCCTCGAACATGATGTAGGCCTCGTATGACTCGAGTGTCCATCCCAGATACGAGCGCAGCATGCGCTGGGAGCTGTCGTCGAGCAGTCGCACGGTCTCTATCATCGGGCCTCCTTGGATGGTCGCAGCGTAGATGTGCATGATAGCGCCTGAATGCGACATACGTATCCGCGCGTGGTACTTTGGGGATGTTAGCTGCGTATGCCTTGGCGAGGGGACCCGATCATGGCGCAAGACAAGAAGCAATCACAGAGCAAGAGCCGTGCGTCGGCCCAAAGGGGCACCAGGGGAGCGCAGTCCTCATCGCGCAGCAAGCGCCAAGGGGCGCCTCAATCTGCCCGCACGCACAGGTCGCAGCCTGCCGGGCGCAGCGCAGGTGCCGGGCGTGCAGGTTCGCAGCCGGTGTATCGCCAACGTAGCGGTGCAGCTGCGGCGAGTGCGTGGGTCCCACCCAGAGCGCTTGTCATCGGCATCGCGATCGCCGTGCTTGTGGCATTGGTGGCAGGTGTCGCCGTGAGCTGTTCGAGTTCGCGCGCGCATGAGAAGCAGTGGCAACATGACCATTGCTGGCAGCAGACAGTCGAGGCAGCCGAGGGTTACTACGGGGTCGACAGCAGGTTCACTGCGGCGATTCTCACGATGATCCAGGTCGAGTCGGACGGCAACGTGGATATAGACAAGCGGCATGACATCCTGCAAGCATACGAAGGCGACGGCAAGAAGGTCTTGCTCAAGGGCGTCAGGAAGCAGGGCGTCAAAGGCAAGACGCCCGAGGCGAGCATCTATGCGGGGACGTACGAGTTCTCCTTGTGCATCGAGGATTTCAAGGCCTACCTTGGCCGCGACCCGCAGCCTGACGACCTCAACGACATCGCTTTGCTGGCACAGGGCTACAACTACGGGCATCTGGGCTGGTTCAAATGGCTCAAGAAGCGCGGTATCGACACCTGGACGCTCGAGGCGAGCGAGAAGTACCAGCGCCGCATCAACGGGCTGGGCACGGCTATCCACGGGCAGAAGATCATGGACACCTATCCGCGCATCACGGGGCAGGACAGCTAAGCGCCGCTGGCGGGGAGGGAAGCGCTCGGCAGCTCGATGCTCGCGAATATTCATAGCATGCTCAAATCCATGGCGACTCCCCCTGTAGCGCTTGGTTCCTATGCAGCCCTTGGTAGTGAATAACATTCGATATGGAGATATATGTGATGGCGATGGAGAGAGCTACGCTGGGCGTTTTGCCTGTGGATGGCTTTGGGAAGGGGAG
>CAVCDT010000144.1:0-4263 GCA_963600995.1 Akkermansia muciniphila
CCCCATGAACATAGCCGAGAAGATCTTGGCTGCGCACGCCGGTCTCGAGGAGGTCGTCCCCGGCCAGCTCATCGAATGCGACCTCGACCTCGTGCTCTCTAACGACGTCACCGCACCCATCGCCATCGACGAGTGCAAGAAGATCACTGACAAGGTCTGGGATACAGACAAGGTCGTGATGGTGCCGGACCATTACACGCCTAACAAGGACATCAAATCCGCAGAGCTCTCCAACCGCGTGCGCAAGTTCGTTCGCGAGCAGGGCATCAAGCACTACTGGGAAGTCGGGCGCGTGGGCGTCGAACATGCGCTTTTGCCCGAGCAAGGCGTCTGCGTACCCGGCGACCTCATCATCGGCGCGGATTCGCACACCTGCACCTACGGCGCCTTGGGGTGCTTCTCCACTGGCGTGGGGTCCACCGACGCAGGCGTGGGCCTGGCAACGGGACGCGCCTGGTTCAAGGTGCCGGAATCCATCAAGTTCGTCATCGACGGCGAGCTCAACCCCGGCGTCACGGGAAAGGACATCATCCTCTACATCATCGGCAAGATCGGCGTAGACGGCGCCCTCTACAAGGCCATGGAGTTCACGGGCTCTGCCATCCGCAGCCTGTCGATGGAAGGCCGTCTGACCATCTCGAACATGGCCATCGAGGCCGGCGGCAAGGCCGGCATCATCGAGGTCGACGACATCACGCGCGCCTATGTCGCGCCGCGCGCCGAGCGCGAGTGGGTCGAGTACCACTCCGACCCCGACGCCTCCTACGCCCAGGTGATCGAGATCGACGCAGCCGATATCCAGCCCACCGTCGCGCTGCCCAGCCTGCCCTCCAACACCAAGCCCGCATCCGAGTGCCGCGACGTCGCCATCGACCAGGTCGTCATCGGCTCGTGCACCAACGGCCGCATCGAGGACATGCGCCAGGCCGCAGCCGTCCTCAAGGGCCGCAAGGTCCACCCCAACGTGCGCTGCATCATCATCCCGGCAACGCAGGAGGTCGTGCGCATGTGCAACGAGGAGGGTCTCTCCCAGATATTCCTCGATGCAGAGTGCGCCATCAGCGCCCCCACCTGCGGCCCCTGCCTGGGCGGCCATATGGGCTGCCTGGCTGCAGGCGAGCGAGCCATCGCAACCACCAACCGCAACTTCGTCGGCCGTATGGGAGACCCCACCAGCGAGGTCGTCTTGTCCAACCCCGCCGTCGCAGCTGCATCCGCTGTCGCAGGCCACATCGCCCTGCCCGAAGACCTCGACTAGACAAGGAGTGAGCAAGAGCATGAAATTCGAGGGCAAAGCACATCGCTACGGCCGTGATATCGACACGGACGTCATCATCCCCGCAAGGCATCTGACCACCACCGTCCCCGCAGAGCTTGCCAAGCACTGCCTCGAGGACCTCGACCCTGATTTCGTCAACAAGGTCCAACCCGGCGACATCCTCGTCGCCGAGGAGAACTTCGGCTGCGGCTCCTCGCGCGAGCATGCGCCCATCTCCATCAAGGCCGCAGGCGTGAGCTGCGTTATCGCCAAGAGCTTTGCGCGCATCTTCTACCGCAACTCCATCAACATCGGGCTTCCCATCATGGAATGCCCGGCTGCTGTCGACGGCATCAAGGCCGGCGACGAGGTCGCCGTCGATGCCGACGCGGGCACTATCACCAACGTCACGACGGGCGAGACCTATACCGCCCAGCCGTTCCCGCCCTTCATCCAGGAGATCATCGAGTGCGGCGGCTTGATCGAGCGCACCAAGAAGAAGATCAAGGAGGCAAACTAATGCAGAGCTTCAAGATATGCCTGCTCCCCGGTGACGGCATCGGCCCGGAGATCATCGCCGAGGCCGTCAAGGTGCTCGACAAACTGGGGGCGAAGTACGACACGGAGTTCGTCTACGACGAGGCGCTCATCGGCGGCGCCGCCATCGATGCCTGCGGCGACCCGCTGCCCGCCGCAACGTTGGAGGCTGCCAACGCGAGCGATGCTGTCATGCTCGCGGCCGTGGGCGGTCCCAAGTGGGACACGACGGATTCCACCAAGCCGCGCCCCGAGCAGGGTCTCTTGAGGATTCGCAAGGAGCTGGGCTTGTACACCAACCTGCGCCCCGTCCAGATCTTCACAGCGCTTGCCGGCGCCTCCACCCTCAAGCCCGAGGTCATCGAGGGCGTCGACATCGCCATCGTCCGCGAACTCACCGGCGGTCTGTACTTTGGCAAGCGCCAGCGCTTCTTCGACGAGCCCGGTGCCGGTACGGGCGGCAAGCCCGGCCAGCGCGCCGTCGACACGCTCGAGTACTCCGAATACGAGGTCGAGCGTATCGCGCGCCAGGCCTTCGAAGCAGCCCGCACGCGTCGCGGTCGCGTCCACTCCATCGACAAGGCCAACGTGCTCGACACCTCGCGCATGTGGCGCGAGGTCGTCCACCGCGTCCACGACGAGGACTACGCCGATATCGAGCTCATCGATATGCTGGTCGACAACACCGCCATGCAGCTGGTCAACAACCCGCGCCAGTTCGATGTCGTCGTGACGGAGAACATGTTCGGCGACATTCTCTCCGACGAGGCCGCGCAGATCACCGGTTCGCTGGGCATGCTCGCCAGCGCGTCCTTGGGCGACGGGGTATCCCTGTTCGAGCCCAGCCACGGCTCTGCCCCCGATATCGCAGGCCAGGGCATCGCCAACCCGTTGGCGCAGATTCTCTCCGCCGGCATGATGCTGCAGTACGCCTTCGGGATGAAGGAGGCTGCAGCCGATATCACCCGCGCCATCACAGAGGTCCTCGACGAGGGCTGGCGCACCGGCGACATCAAGGACGAGACCACGGCGGCAGACCACATCGTCGGGACTGCCGCGATGGGCGACTTGGTGGTCGCGCACCTGTAAGCGCTTACACACCGCACACAAACCGCTCGAAGCTGTTAGCCCGAGGGCAAGCTCGCCGCAAGGGCTGCGATAGAGCCGCATCATCAAGGAAGCCGGGGATATGCCCCGGCTTCCTCTTCTTTGCTCGCGAGCAGAGCTCGGCGCAAGACCGAGCGGCTAGCCCTGCGATAGCAGCTACTCATAGTCAAAGGCGCATCGACGGCAGGGGAGAGCGAACCTGTATCGCATAGCTCCTCTGGCAACCTCCAAACACAGAGAGGGGACCGGGCTTGCATGTCCGGTCCCCTCTCTTGCATGCAGGCTCGCTTGCGCAAAGCCCGGAATCGCCATATCTCGCTTTAGCGGATGTTCGAGTACCCCATCAGATAGGTGTCGACCGCGCGGGCTGCTTGGCGTGCATCGGCCATAGAGCGCACCACCAGCGTAGAGGCATCGAGATGCGCATCTCCTGCGAGGAAGACGCCGTCCTCCTCGCCAAGCTCGCAACCATCGAGCACATAGGCCTGACGGCCGGAGAAGCCGGATGCGATGACGAGCATATCCGCATCGACGGTTGCCTCTGCATCGTCAACCGTCAAGACGAGCTTAGCAAGCTCGCCCGACTCGCCGGCTATGACAGATGCGACCTTCGTCTTGAAGGAGCGGATGTCATCGGGGTAGACGGCGCGCGCCTCCTCGTGGGCATAATCGGTCATGGGGGCGTAATCGCTTGCCGGCCTGCGGATGAGCTGCATGATCTTTGCCGCACCCTGCCTGATAGCCGTCGCGATGCAGTCGTTTGCAGAGTCGCCCGCACCGACGATGGCGACCGTCTTGCCCTTGGCGTTGAAGGCCTCATCCAGGCTAGCCTCGCCCAGCTGGCTGGCTGCCACAGCACCCAGATAATCGAGCGCGAAGCAGACGCCCTTGGCGTTGCCCTCGAAGGCCACGCGGCGGGGCTCCTGCGCCCCGATGGCGATGACGACGGCATCATAGGCCTCGTGTAGGGCCTCGACGCTTATATCACGTCCCACGTCGACGCCGCACTCGAACTGGACGCCCTCGGCCCTCATCAGCGCGATGCGCCTGGCGACGACCTCCTTGGGCAGCTTCATGTTGGGAATGCCGTAGACAAGCAGCCCGCCAGGCGTCTTATCGCGCTCGTAGACGGTGACGGCATGCCCGCGCTGGTTGAGGAGCAGGGCGGCGGTGAGGCCAGCAGGTCCGCTTCCCACGACGGCCACGCGCATCCCGCTGCGGCGCTTGGGGATATGCGGCTCCATCAAGCCCGTCTCGAACGCCGTGTCGATGATGTAGCGCTCGTTGTCGTTGATGCAGACGGCACCGCCCACCTTGCCGCAGGAGCAAGCCTTCTCGCACAGGGCGGGGCAGACGTACCC
>CAVCDT010000145.1:0-4229 GCA_963600995.1 Akkermansia muciniphila
CCCCAATGGTGTAGCCATCACCCGCTGCTACGCCCTCGTGCTCAGAGCTGTCATGTTGGTAGTTCTTGCCCACGGGGACATCGATGAGTGCCCTCTTGATGAAGACCTCTGCAGTGAGCGAATCAGGCGTGTTGTAGTTCTTCTTCATGTCATCAGCGCTGAAGGCAAACGAAGCGGTAGCCGTATAGAGGCCGGCACCTACCAAATCGGTAACGTTGACATCGCTTTCGCCCTTCTTGTACGTGTAGGTCACCGTCAGGCCAGACAGCGCTTCGCCTGCCACTGCCGGCACATGCTGCGCACCGTCGTAGTAGACGTTGATGCTGTTGAATGCCACGCTGGACATATCGTAGTCAGCTTTGCCGATAGACCAATCGATTGTCTTATCGGCCGTATCATCTCCTTCGACATCCGTATCCCAGACGATATTGACCTTGTTGTCACTGTTATAGGTGCTGCTCAGCTTTGCCGTTGCGGTGTAATGCCCGCTATCGGCGTTTGCGTCAGTGGCTGTTTTCACGCTGTCCTCAGCCCACTTGTAATAAGTGCTGTCGGCAGAATCGACAACGCCCGTAAGCACGCTGCCCGTGTACTTGAGGCCCTGTGCGGCAGTGGGGACAGCGACCCTCTTCTTGGCGATGGTCCAGTTGAGCGTAACAGTAGCGCCGTCCACTTTCACAATGTCAGTGTTACCGGAATCGGGAGTCTTCCACTCGTAGTTATCGGCATCCTTAAGCTTCAGGTAAACGGTATGCGTACCAGCATCTGTTGCCTTAGTAGTGCTGCCGGTATCGATCGTGTAAGGCAGCTCACCGTCGGGCATAGTAAAGCCCGTTTGCTCTTGGCCGTTATAGGTAAGGCCGGTGACGACGCTCGGGATGTCAACCTTCTGCTTGGCGATTGTCCAAGTCACGGTCTTGTTCGCAGTCGAGCTGTCGTCCCAATAGTAACCACGCGAGAGACCGAACTCGGCCGTATAAGTCCCAGCCTCAGTGGCCTTATGCGTGTCGTTCTTGGTGTAGGAGTAGTAGAAGCCCTTGAAGCTCCTGCTATCAAAGCCCTCTTGCTCTGTGCCGTTGTACACAAGGTTGCTCTTGGCAGTAGGCAACGCGACCTTTTGCTCAGAGCTAGAGCGAAGGTTGAAGGTGGACACCTTGCTATAGAGCGTATTGCCGTTGCTGTCTTTGAAGACGGCCTTGATGGTCAGGTCCTCAGACTGGACCGCGTTGATACCGCCTGTAGTCTTCTTGTCTTTGGCGTAGGTACCCCAAACGGACTGCGACCAATGGCCACCGTCAGTAGAAGTGCCGGAGCTGAACCAAGAGTAATACTCGATCGACTCGACGCCATCAGGCAAGCCCTCTACCGCCTTGTCGCCACTCTGATAGCTAGGGACAGGGACGTAATATGTAGTATCGTCCCCGCTTGCAATCACAGCGGTCGTGGAAAGCGCGATATCAGGGATGTTAGCGGGCTTGATCACAAAGGAAGTGCTCGGCGCACCGGAGATGACAACGTCGCCAACCGTTTGACCTGTCTGGCCGTTGAAGACCAGGTTCACATACTGGACGTTGACGTCTTTGACACCGTAATTTGCGATATCCGCAAAGGACTTAGGCTCGACAGTAACAGTCTTGCCGTTCTCGTTGACGTACTGCGCTGCCGTCTGGTCGTTGCGCCATGCCTCGATCTGCTCGGCAGTGATCATGTTGCCACTGCTGTCATAGCCCACGACATGGTAGTAACCATACTTGTTGGCCACATAGTAGACGTAGTAGGCAGAGTTCTTGCCAGAGGGCTTGTCGTCCTCCCAACCGCTCAGCCAGGCAGGGATGTTCCCGTTGTCACCCTGCGTTGCGGCCTTGAACATGTCGGTAGTGATACGGGCCGTATGGTAGCTGCCGTCGTTGTCGTTGACTGTTCCGGTCCAAGAGTACTCGCCTGCCGTGGTGCCGAACCTGATAGCAGTATCGGAGATGCTCACTGTCAGCGGGGAGATGGTATAGGGAACCTTGACGGTATCGCTGTTAGAACCAACCCACTTGTAATGATCAGTGTCTTTGAGCTTGAAGCTCGCTGTGTAGCTGCCCGCATGGCCCGAATCATCGGTATCGGGCACATACGTGTAATGATCATTGCTGGTGTACTCGCTCGCAAAGACGTCCTGCTTTGCGGCAGAGCCATCAGTAGGACTGATGATGCAGGTCAGGTCGCTCTTGGGCGTGGGGACCGTAATCTCCTTCTTGGTGATCTTGATGGACTTGGTCACAGACTCCGGTACGTTGTAGTTATCCGTGTCGCTCACGCTGTAGACGATGTTGGCATAGTAATCGCCAGGCTCGGTGGGAGCCGCGCTGAGCTGGGACGCGCCGCTGTCGACAACCTGGTAATACGTGGTCGTGCTGTTCACAACGGAGGGCAGGTTGCCAACCTCGACGCCCTGCGCGTTGCCGTCATAAGAGGCGGTGTAGCCGCTGGCAGAGGTGATATCCCCACCAGAGGTCTTAGAGTAGGTGACCTCGCTCATATCGGGCGTGGCCTTGGTCACATTGAAGGCGATAGCCTCGCTGGGAACAGAGACATACGAGCTGTAATCGGTAGCCTCGAGCGCAAAGATGCAGCGATATCTCTTCTGGCTGCCAGCCGTCATCCCCTCGGGGATACTAAGCGTGGCGTCGACGGTGCAGTCCTTGTATTCGCCGTTCTTGTATTTCTCGCTTGTTGTATCGATGTACTTAGTCTGCCCGTCCTCGACCTTCTTGAACGCAGACTCGTCGAGCTTGCTCTCATAGCCAGCGCCAACGGTGTTCCAAGAATCACTCGACTCGTTGTAGACCTCCCACCTAGCGCTCAGCCTGTAGGTGGGGTTGGCAGTGTAAACCCTGCCCACGAGGTAGGAACCCCAGTTGCCCGTAGTGGAGCTGATGCCCCAGTAGGGCTTTGCCTTCACCGTGATCGTGGCGTCTTTCTGGCTGTAGCCGTACTCCACCGTCAGATCGTCGCCACTGGTGAGCGTGGGCGGGTAGACGTCGTTCGAAGTGCCCCAAACGGCATAGAGGATGACGTTGTTGCCCGTGGTGAGGGTCGAGACCTCCTGCCCGCACTGGTACACGGGACCGGCGGCGTTGCCGTCGGTGTCGATAGAGGTAGTCCAGCCCTTGAGGATGTACTTGCCACCTGCAGACTCCAGGCAGTACTGCTGGTTAGAGGGGAACGCGACGCCGTTGTTGTTATGCATGGTGGACGAGATAGCAAGCGCAGAGGCCGTGCCGTAGATAAAGCCGGAGTCCGTGCTGCTCGCCGCATCGACGGACTTGCCGCTATCGGACGTGCTGTACCACTTGGGGAAAGCGCTCACGCCCTGCTTGCTCAGGTAGATCTCGTTGCGATTGTAGGTGACGCTGTACTTGGAGCCGGTCCAGACAGCATAGATGTCGACATCAGCAAGCGCCGTCCAGACGACGGTGCTCAAAACCGTGCCCTTGGAGCTCACGCCGCCAGAGACATAGCCGTTTGTATAAAGTGCATTCTCTGCCCCGGTACCATCCCAAGTACCAGAAGCAGTATCGGAGGAAAGCGTGATGAACCTGCCGCTCGTGTCTGCGCTCGTGGAATAGCCGGCAAGGATGCGCCCATCGCGCGTGGGACGCGCCCCATCGCTGTTGGCAACGAGCGTGTCATGCAGGGTTTGGAGAGGCTCTGCGCCCGGAACCATGTTGAAGGACTTGAACGCGGTCTTGTCGTCTTCCTTGATAGTCACCTTGGTGACATACGCACCAGCGCTCTTGAAAGTGTCTGCAGATGCCGTAACGGGCACCATGTAGTCTTGATCGTAGTTGACGTCCTTGGCAACAGAGGGGCTGCCCGTGAGGTCTGCATTGTCGTAGGAGATGACGCTGCTCGTCTGCTGGGTGCCTTGGACAACAGCGCCAGCCGCACCGGGCTTGGACGTGCAGACGCTGCGGTACGCGCCCTCGCTCACGTCATCGTAGCCACCGGATTTCGCACCGCTGATAGCCTTGGTGCCGTTTGCAGCCGTGGCGCCCTCGCCACCCATGCTGCCGCACCAGTAGGTCTTGGCCAGCACGCCGCCGACGCCGTTGCGGTAATGGCCGCCGCCACCGCCGCCGCCACCGCCAGCACCGCCGGAGCCGCCCGTACCGATGCCGTAAGCGGCCTCACCGTTAGCGCCGCCGCCACCGCCGGCGCCGCCGCCCGTGCAGTAGTTC
>CAVCDT010000146.1:0-4189 GCA_963600995.1 Akkermansia muciniphila
AATGCGCGCACGGCGCCATCTGAGCCGCAACGTCCTGCAACCTAGCGGGCGAGCTGCGTGCGGCGCTGCGCTTGCACGCGCCGCTCGCTCCTACTCGGCTCTGCGCCACCACGACCCTCGAAACCGCCCGGCGCCCCGATGCCGTTGCCTGACCCGAGGACGCGCAGACGGGCCGAGCGAATGCAAGGCAGATCGCGCGAGAAGCGCTTGCGGGGGTGCGCGATGCGCAACGCCTCGCGCAACCGTTACTGCGTATAGTTGCGCTTAAGCGAGCGCACGAGCGCCCGCAGGGCGCGAGCAGCGAAGCGCGCTGGAGCAGCGCGCACCCCCGCAAGCCCGCACGCTGCACTCGCAAGGCTACACCCCGAGGGGGTGGAAACGCCCATGAGCAGGGCTTTCGCATGACATCATCCCCACCCACACCCCTCGTCGATCTTGGGGGCGTTTTTGCCTGCAGATGTGCAGGTCAGCTCTTTAATCTTTGCCGAGAATAAAAATACACCCCCGGCTGGCGTGTCCGTTTTCTTCACAGCTTGGCAACATCACGGCCATCGGCAACCCCCTTTACGAGAGGAGAAAAGGTCATGGTTCAACCGAAAGGCCTCAGTCCCAACACTGATGCCGCCAAGTCCAAGAAGCGCAAGGATAAGCAGAAGGGCGTCAACTGGCCCCTGTTGATCCTCACCTTGGCAGTGGGCGCGCTTCTGTGGCTTGTCCCCGTGCCGGAAGGCTTGGTGGACTACTGCAGCAACATCAAGGGCTTCGAGGATATCGCCCCCGAGGTCATCGCCGCCAACTGCTGGCATCTGCTCGCGATCTTCATCGCGACCATCGTGGGCCTCATCGCCAAGCCCATCCCCATGGGCTCTATGTGCATCCTGCAGCTCACCGTCATCATGCTCAGCCAGCTTCTGGACAACGGCACGAGCAGCGGCTACCTCACCAACGCCCTGTCCGGCTTCCACAACAGCACCATCTGGCTGATCGTCATCGCGTTCTTCATCAGCCGCGGCTTCATCAAGACCGGTTTGGGCAGCCGCATCGCCTACGCGTTCATGAGCAAGTTCGGCAAGAAGACGCTGGGTCTCACCTACTCGCTGGTCTTCACCGACCTCATCCTTGCCACCGCCATGCCCTCCAACACCGCACGCGCCGGCGGCGTCATCTTCCCCGTCGTACAGGCGCTCTCGCGCGTCTTCGGGTCCAGCCCCGAGGCGGGCACCGAGCGCAAGATCGGCTCGTATCTCCACATCACCGCCTTCCAGGCCGATGTGATCACCTCCGGCATGTTCCTCACCGCTATGGCCGGAAACCCGCTATCCGTCACCTTGGCGGCATCGTTGTGCGGCATCGAGATCGACTGGCTCGGCTGGGCGATCGCAGCGTTCGTCCCGAGCATGGTCTGCCTGATCCTCATCCCGATCGTCATCTTCTTCGTCTACCCGCCCGACGTTAAGGAGACCCCGCAGGCCACCGAGCTCGCCACGCAGAAGCTCGCCGAGATGGGCCCCATGTCCGTCAAGGAGAAGCTCATGATCATGGTCTTCTTCGTCATCTTGATCCTGTGGATCGCCGGCACCGCCATCGGCCTCAACGCCACCGTCACCGCCTTCATCGGCCTGTCCCTGCTGCTGCTCACCAACGTCTTGGATTGGAACGACATCAAGGAGGAGCGCGGCGCCTGGGATACCCTGATCTGGTTCAGCGTCCTGGTCATGATGGCCACCTACCTCAACACCCTGGGCCTCATCCCCTGGTTCAGCGCCCTTATGGCCGGCGCCGTGGGCGGCCTGCCCTGGATGGCGGCGCTCATCATCCTGGCCGTCGTGTACTTCTTCTCGCACTACATGTTCGCCAGCGCGACCGCGCACATCTCGGCCATGTACAGCGCCTTCTTGGCCGTGGCCATCGCCGCAGGCGCGCCTCCCCTGGCATCCGCGATGCTTCTGGGCATCTTCTCGAACACCATGGGCTGCCTGACCCACTACGGCATGGGCCCCGCACCGGTCTTCTTCGGCGCGGAGTACGTAAGCCAGGGCAAATGGTGGGGCATCGGCCTGCTGTGCGGCGTCGTCTCCATGGTGGTCTTCTTCACCATCGGCTTCATCTGGTGGGGAATCATCGGCTACATGTAGGCGCCCCTGCGCGGCAAGCGCACCAACCTACCCCGGCGGCAGGGTGCTTATTCCTCACCAGCCCCAGCGCCCTGCCGCATCTCTCAGCACCAGCTGCTGAGCCAACACAAGGTCCTGATTAGCCCGCAAGCGCACAAGCGCGATAAGGGTTCAAGAGAAAAAGGAGAGATTCTCATGAAGGAAATCAGCGCAAAGACCATCACCGCAGAGATCGCGCGCATGTCCATCGAGGCAGCCTGCGACCTTCCCGCAGACGTCGAGAAGGTCATCGTCGAGGCGACGGAAAAGGAGACCTCCGAGTTCGGCAAGTACGCCATGGAGAAGGTCTGCAAGAACATCAAGATCGCCCGCGACACCAACGTCCCCATGTGCCAGGACACCGGCATGGTGATCGTGTTCGCCGAGATGGGCCAAGACGTCCATATCGTCGACGGCGACTTCGAGGAGGCCGTCAACGCCGGTATCGCCAAGGGCTACATCGACGGCTTCCTGCGCAAGTCCACCGTCATCGACCCGGTGCTCAACCGCAAGAACGCAGGCGACAACACCCCCGCCATCATCTACACCTCCATCGTCCCCGGCGACACCCTCACGCTGACGCTCATGCCCAAGGGCGCGGGCAGCGAGAACATGTCGCAGCTCAAGATGCTCAAGCCGGCCCAGGGCCTCGAGGGCATCAAGCAGTTCGTGGTCGACGCCGTGGTCAACGCCGGCGGCAACCCCTGCCCTCCCACCATCGTGGGCGTGGGCATCGGCGGCAACGCCGACAAGGCCATGCAGCTCTCCAAGCAGGCCCTGCGCCGCGAGGTGGGCGTTCCCAACCCCAACCCCGAGTATGCTAAGCTCGAACAGGAGCTTCTCGAGCAGATCAACAAGAGCGGCGTCGGTCCCCAGGGCTTCGGCGGCCTGACCACCGCCTTGGCCGTGCACATCGAGACCTACCCGACGCACATCGCCACGATGCCCGTCGGCGTCACCCTCAACTGCCATGCCGCCCGCCACAAGCAGGTCGTCCTGTAAGAACGCGGCAGCGCACACGCACCAAGCGAAGTCACACACGAGAGTTTGAGAGGTTTCATCATGGCTCAGATCAAGAACATCACCACCCCGCTCACCGACGAAGTCATCGCAGACCTGCAGGTCGGCGACATGTGCAACATCACCGGCGTGATCTACACCGGCCGCGACGCCGCCCACAAGATCATGACGGAGAAGCTCGACGCAGGCGAGGAGCTGCCCGTCAACTTCACCGACCAGGTCATCTACTACGCAGGCCCCACTCCCGCGAAGCCCGGTCACTGCATCGGCTCGTGCGGCCCCACCACTTCCGGGCGCATGGACGCCTATACTCCTCAGATGATCGAGGAGGCCGGCCTCAAGGGCATGGTGGGCAAGGGCCCGCGCTCCAAGGAAGTCGTAGATTCCATGGTCGCCAACAACGTGGTTTACTTTGCATCCATCGGCGGTGCCGCAGCCGTCATCGCCGCATCGGTTAAGGAGTGCGAGGTCGTCGCCTACGACGACCTGGGCCCCGAGGCCGTACGTCGCCTGGTCGTCGAGGACTACCCCTGCGTAGTCGCCATCGATGCCCGCGGCAACAACATCTACGAGATCGGCCCCAAGCAGTTTCGCGTCGAGGACTAGGAGCTTTCGATGAAGAGCTACACATACGACATCGTCGTCGTCGGTGCGGGCGGCGCCGGCATGGAGGCGGCGCTCAACGCCTCCGCCGACGGATCCCAAAGCGTCGCCGTCATCACCAAGGTGTTCCCCACCCGCTCGCACACCGGTGCGGCGCAGGGCGGCATGAACGCGGCGCTGGGCTACCGCGACGACACGGACACCGTCGAGAGCCACGTGTTCGACACCATCAAGGGTTCCGACTACCTGGCCGACCAAGACGCCGTTGAGTTCTTCTGCGGCGGCATGCCCGACCTGGTCCGCGAGCTCGAGGGCATGGGCGTCCCCTACTCGCGCGACGACCAGGGCCGCATCGCCCAGCGCCCCTTCGGCGGCGCGAGCCATCCGCGCTGCTGCTATGCGCAGGACAAGAC
>CAVCDT010000147.1:0-4056 GCA_963600995.1 Akkermansia muciniphila
GCCGCTGCAACCTAGCGGGAGAGCTGCGAGCTGCGCTGCGCGCAACTCGCGTCGCTCTCCCCTACGCGGTTCTGCACCGTCTCCACCCTCGAAAGCACACGGTGCCTCTATGCCGTTACGAGAATCTCCCTGACCCAAGGGCGCGCAGGCGTGCCGAGTCTGAGCGGAGGACCGACTGCGCGTCCGCCACTCGCCCGGTCGCGGCGGATGCCGCGACGTATTAGTGCGCAGCGTAAGCTGCGCAGGACTTGCCGACAGCAAGCCGCTGCAACCTAGCGGGAGAGCTGCACGCTTCGCGTGCGTCGCTCTCCCCTACGCGGCTCTGCACCGTCTCTACCCTCGAAAGCACGCGGTGCCTCTATGTCGTTACGAGAATCTCCCTGACCCAAGGGCGCGCAAGCGTGCCGAGCGAATGCGATCGGGTACCGAGTCTGAGCGGAGGGCCGCCTGCGCGGCCGCCACTCGCCCGGTCGCGCCGATAGGCGCGACGTATTCTGGCGCAGCGTAAGCTGCGCAGGACTTATTGACAGCAAGCCGCTGCAACCTAGCGGGAGAGCTGCGAGCTGCGCTGCGCGCAACTCGCGCCGCTCTCCCCTACGCGGTTCTGCACCGTCTCTACCCTCGAAATCACACGGTGCCTCTATGCCGCTCTACTTGACCTTCACCTTGACAGTGACGGTCTTGACGAAGCTATTGTAGTTGGCATTGCCGGCCACGCTCACCTTGTAGCGCAGCTTATAGGTACCCTTCTTGGTCCCCTTCTTGACGGTGACCTTGCCAGTCTTCTTATTGACAGTGAGAGCCTTGTACGCCTTTGCAGCAGAGCCCTTCTTGATCTTCTTGAAGGCAGGCGTCGTGCCAGCGGCCGCACCCTTCACGGTGACGGGTTTGACCTTGACGCTCTTAGCCTTGACCTTGGCGTACTTGACGGTCTTGACCTTGTTCTTGACCACGACGGGATTATCCGCCTTGGCGATGGACCACTTGACTACCTTATGGTCGACCTTGGTCCCATCGGCCCAAACATAGCCGTCCTTCAAGGCGATGTAGGCCTTGTAAGCGCCTGCATCGGTCGCCTTGTAATCGCCGTCCATCTCGTAGCCGGCATCGGATGCGACACCCGTCTGCTCCTTGCCGTTGTAGACCAGCTGCTTTGAAGCCTTGGCGATAGTCCACTCGATCTGCTTGGCATCGCTCGTGCCATCGGCCCAAACGTAGCCATCGGCCAGCTTGACGGTTGCCGTGTACGTGCCGGCCTTGGTGGCCTTGTAGTCGCCGCTCAGCACGTAGCCTTTGCCCTCGTCGATACCCGCTTGCTCGGTGCCGTTGGCAACCAGCCCCGCATAGGCGCTAGGCACTGCGATCTTGGTCACAGAGGGCGTAGGCTCGGGGGTTGGATCGGGTGCGGGCGAAGGCGAGGGGCTGGGAGAAGGATCGGCCTTGCTGATCGAGAACTTGGTCATGGGGCTGCCGTAGACAAAGACGTTCCTGGAGTCGTTGTAAGCAGACAACCCGACTACCGATACCGAGGTGTCCTTGACGCCGTACTCCGCGATATCGTCAAAACTCTTGGCGGTGATAGTCTTGCCGTCAACGAAAACTTCCTGCCCGCTCACCACGGTGTCGCCTTCGATCCACACCGCGAGCTGTTGGAACGTGATCTCATTGCCGTCCTTGTCATAGCCCACGATGATCTTGAGCTGGCTCAGATCCTTGGACTCGACGTCCCCGCAGATGTAGTAATAGAAGGAAGAGTCCTTGCAGTAGGGCTTGCCCTCGTCGTTCCAGTTGAGAACCCAGTTGGGGATATCACCTAGCTCGCCATCGGTGCCAAAGAGGGTCGACTTGAGCTTGGCGCTCTTGACCTTGCCATCGTCTTTGTTGCTCGTGCCCTCCCAAGCCGTATCGTAGGACTTGCTGTTGACAAAGACCTCGTCCTGACCAAAGGCCACGATCATGCTGTCTATGTAGTAGCGGACGGTAACGGGAGCGGTGCTGCCACCCTTCCACGCGTAATGATCGGCCACACCGTCCTTGAGCGTGAAGGTCGCATCATAGGAGCCGGCATCCGTTTGCTTATAGCTCTCTGCCGTGTAGAGCTCGTTGCTCGTGTACTCCTCATCGAAGGCGCTCTGCTCTTTTGCTTTGCCCGTTGCAAGGTCGATGGAGACCATCAGGTTGTCCTTGGGCGTGGGGATGGCGAGCTGCTTCTTGTTGATCGTGATCTTCTTCACCAGATCGGCCGGAACATTGTAGTTGGCGGTGTCGCTGCAGTGGAACTTGACCGCGGCATAGTACTCGCCGGGCTCGCTGGGAGCCTTGCCAGACACCTTGCTCGAGTCTGTTGCCGAGTAATAGACCAGATTGGCGCCCAGAACGTCGTGGTAGCTCTCCATACCGCCCACCTGGATGCCGTGGGTCTTGCCGTCGTAGTCGACGCTGTAGCCCTCTTTACCCGTAAGGTCGTTGCCGTCGGTATCAGAGACGGTAAAGCCCGTGAAGTTGGCCTTGGTCACCTTGAAGCGGACGCTGCCGCTGGTGTAGGTGAAGGTCTTCGTGGGGCTGCTGTTGGAGGTGATCGTATAGACCACTCGGTACTCGTTATTGGTGCCGGCGACAAAGCCCGTGGGCAGGCTCAGAGTCGAGACGAGCTTGTTGTTGCAGTAGTCGCCCTTGTAGTAGGCATCGCTTTGATACGAAAACCTGGTCGAATCTGTAAATGCCGTCGCATCAAGGCTGTTGGAATAGCCGTTGTTGGTGCTGGTATCGATGACCTGCCAACCGCCGTCCGTATACTGCTGCCACTCAGTAGACAGGGTGTACGTTGGGTTCGTGCCATAAAGGACGCTGACGAAATAAGAGCCAGCTCCCTGATCGTTTTTACCCCAGTAAGGATTGGCTTTGATCGTAACCTTCGCATCTGCAGCGCTGTAGTTGTAAGGCACCGTGGTATCGGTTGCGGTAAAGGTGGGGGAGTAGATATCGTCCTTATCGCCCCAAACCGCATACAGGGTCACATCGCCGCCCTTAGTAGTAAGACCGTTGATCTTGCTACCGCAGGGATAGAAGTCGCCCGTCGCGACGCCTTGGCCATTGACAGAGGTAGTCCAGCCAAGGTGCCTATAGCTACCAACGGATTCCAGGTAATACGTCTGAGCAGGCTTCGTGGGCCAATTGTACCCGTCACTCGTATGCATAGAGGAAGAGATAGCCAGCTGGTCTTTGTCCTCGTCCTTGTTGCTGTCGGTATAGCAAAAGCCCTTCTCCGTATAGGTATCGCTATCGAGTTCTTGATCGACGGTGCTGTCGCTCGTGCGGATCCACTTGGGCGCTCCAGTCTCGCTGTGTTCAGTCAGCCATTTGGCGTTACGGTTGTAGGTGATGGTATATGCGATGCCCTCCCACTGGGCCACCACCTCGACCGGGCCGGCAAAGCCGGTCCATAGCACGCTCTGCAGAGTGCTATCGTCCGTCGCCATCGCGCCGGAGACGTAGTTGCCCGCATAGAGCGGGTTGTCGGAGACATCAACACCAGTCCAGCCCCAGGTTTTGTCAGCGTTGCTGAGGAAGGTGCTATCCGCATCCGAGGCATGCAGAGCATAACCCGTCAGGTTGTAACCCGTCCTCGCGGGGGCGTTGGAGTCGCCCGTCAGCTGGTTGTAGATGCTCTTGAGGGGCTCTGCTCCGGGGACAACCGTGATGGTCTTGGAGGCGTCCTCGCCAAACGTGCCGCCGTTACCGTCGATATTAATGTCCACGGTGTAGAAGCCCGCGCTCTTGAGGGACGAGGCCCCGCGGACGGTCAAGGGGACGCGCGTCGTGCCGAGGTTGCTGTCCTTGGCATACTTGGGCGCGAATGAGTCGGCTGCGTACATGCTCTGATAGCTGTAAGCCGTCCCCTGAGAGACGCTCGTCGAGGCAGCGGCAGAGCTGCCGGGCTTCGACGTGCAGCGCATGTCGAGCTTGCCATCGGTCTTGTGCGCATTCTCCGAAACCTGCGACTTCTCGCCTGCGGTGCCGCTCGTTGATTTATCGCCGCAGGTAACGCCGTTGCCC
>CAVCDT010000148.1:0-3988 GCA_963600995.1 Akkermansia muciniphila
CATCCGGAGGTCGTCAAGGCGGCTCTCAAGTACCTGGGCGTTAAGTACGTCTGGGGTGGCGAGGACCCAAGCGGCTTTGACTGCAGCGGCCTGACCATGTACGTCTACAAGAAGGTCACGGGCAAGAGCCTCACGCACTTTGCGCGCACGCAGTACAGCGAGGGCACCAAGATCGCCAAATCCGCGCTGATGCCCGGCGACCTCGTCTTCTTTGGCGAGACCGTCGAGGGTATCCACCACGTGGGCATCTACATGGGTAACGACAAGTTCATCCATGCCCCGCATACCGGCGACGTGGTCAAGATCAGCACTCTCTCCAGCCGCAGCGACTACATCGGGGCCTGCCGCCCGTAGTCTTTGGCGGTTGTCAGCGTGATTGCCCGACGTGCCGCGTACGCACGTGGTTTTTTGCGCATCGAGGGCTGCCATTTATGCAGGTGGGACCTCATATCGCCTTAAGCTCTGCTAATCTTCGAATCATCGCAAACCGCCCTGGCAAGGGCATGGGTTTGCTTGGGCTACGCGCAGAGTTTTTGGAGAGTGCACGATGAAGATAAGCGATGTTGCAAGGAAGCTCCTTGCAGTGAGCATGGCGACGGCGGTTGCTGCGAGCATGAGCACGGTGGCCTATGCGGATGCGGCAGCGGCCGGCAGCGCTGATACCGGTACGGCAGCTGGCGATACGAGTGCGGCGGATGTCGCGGACGGCTCGGGCTCTACGGGCACGGATACCACCGCGGGCACCGATACTAGTGCGGATACGGGCACAGACAGCTCTGCCGATGGTAGCGGTACCGACGGCGGCTCTACCGACGGCACGGACCCAGAGCCCACCCCGGACCCGGAACCCACGCCAGAGCCGGAGAGCTATACGCTCACCAAGGGCAACACCAAGATCACGCTCTCTAAGACGCGCTACCTCTATGTCAAGGGCAAGACCTACCACCCCAAGGCCACGGTCAAGTTCGACGGCAAGAAGCTCAAGGCCTCCAACTACAAGCTTACCTACGTTGCCGTCAACGACGGCGAGTACAGCGCCAAATCCAAGGTCAACGCACCGGGCACCTATGCCGTCAAGATCACGGGCAAGGGCAGCTACAGCGGCACTGTGTACTCCGGCACCTACCAGGTCGACGGTGTGACCTATGCCGCGCATGCCTCCAAGTGGGGCAGCACCGTCAAGCAGGGCTCGCTGGCAAAATCCGGCGGCAAGAACCTCAACGCCATCCGCATCTCGATCGCCAAGAAGGGGCTGAGCGGCACTGTCAAGTACAAGGTGCTCAAGGGCAGCAGCTGGACGAGCTACGTCGCCAGCGGCAGCATAGCCGGCAACAAGAGCACGTCGATTCAGGGAATCCAGGTCAAGCTCACTGGGCAGCTGGCCAAGAAGTACACGGTCTACTACCGCGTCAAGGTGAGCAAGTACGGTTGGATGGGCTGGGCCAAGAACGGCGCCAAGGCCGGCACGTACAACCTGGGAAGCAAGGTCGTGGCTTACAAGGTGATCCTCAAAAAGCGCGGCACCGCTGCCCCCGGCTACGACAACCTGAGCTACGTGAGCTCTGCCAACAACGGCGCCCAACGCCTGGTCATGCGCTCTAAGATCTACAACAAGTCGAGCAAGACCAAGTACACCATCGTCTGCAGCACGACCTACAACAAGGTCGCCGTCTTCAAGGGCTCGAAGGGTGATTGGCGCCTGATCAAGTTCTGGAGCTGCTGCACGGGCGCGTCCGGATCCCCCACTGTCAAGGGCAACTTCACGGTGGGCGGCAAGACCTATCATTTTGGCGAGGAGAAAGGCTATACCTGCTGGTATGCCACGTCGTTCTACGGTAACTATCTCTTCCACTCCGTGCTCTACGTTCCCGGCAGCAAGTCGAGCTATGTCGACGGGTCGCTGGGCTACAACATCTCGCACGGCTGCGTGCGCCTGGCCATCGGCAATGCCAGGTGGATCTACAACACCATCCCCGGCGGCACACACGTCTACGTGTACGGCGCCGTCTAGGGTTTGGGGCTTGAGCGGCCTCAATCTAGGCAACGCAAGATAGCAGCTGCCGGGCATCTCATCGCCTTGCTTTCTCTTGCAGGAGGCAGGGCGATGCGCTTTAACTTGCCCTTCACGTGCTGCCGTTATCCTTGCCCGGGAATAGTAGGCTTTCGATCCTGCTTGCGATCAGAGGACATCCAGAGAATATGACAGATCAATACCAAGAAGCCGATAACCAGCGCCATGAGCAAGGCCGCCAGGGCCAGCGGGAGCGCGCTGCCGCTATGAAATCGCTTTGCAGGCAGATGAGCCGCCGCTATATGCTGACGTTGACTGCAGGGGCTGTCTGCGCCGTAAGCCTGGGCCTTGCCCCGAGCGCCTATGCCGCCAAGAAGAAGGACCAGAAGGTCACCAAGTATGACATCGTCTACGTGCTCAACGGCGGCACGCAGGCCAAGGGGCAGCGTGTGTCGCTCAAGGTGGATGCGACGTACTCTGCCGCCAAGCTCCTCGACCCCAAGCGCCGCGGCTACTCCTTTACGGGCTGGTTTGCCGATGAGGGGCTCGATAAACCGCTCGAGGTGCTCCAGGGCGTCAAGAAGGCCTCGAAGCGAACGGCGTATGCCGGTTGGAACAAGAAGACCTACACGCTCACCTATATCGACAACGACCCCTTCGACACCGTGCGCACTAGGACCTACACGGTGACGACGGCTACCTTCAAGCATGACAAGCCCTCGCGCAAGGGCTATGCCTTCGCAGGCTGGTACACGGATGCCGCTCTCAAGACCAAGGCGGCCGCAAACGTCGAGAAGGGCAGCATAGGCAACGCGAAGCTCTACGCCAAATGGGATATGAAATCCATCTGGAAGGCCTACCTCGAGGAGATGATTCCCAAGGTCAAAGAGAAGAAGGCCGCGGTCGAGGCCACTGGCGAGTCCTTCGTCTTCCTTACGGACCCGCATGTCAAAAGCAACGCCATGTGCTCTGCGCCTGCGGTCAAGAAGGTCATGGAGGATGCCGATATAGACCTGTTCTTCATGGGCGGCGATATCCTCAACGCCCATGCCACCAAGCAAGACGCGCTCGACCGCTTCACGCTGTGGATCAAGGAGATGTCCTTTGCCACGGTGTACTGCGTGCGCGGCAACCATGACAACAACAATAACAACGCCACGACCTACCCCAACACGGACGTGCATGTCAGCGACGACGAGCTGTGCCAGCTGGTGTTCCCGCATCTGCTTGCGGCGGATGGGAAGACCTGCAAGGAGACGATCCCCCAAGAGGAGACGGAGGTCCCCGGTCTAGCCGATGAGGCCGGTTACCAAGCCGCGGTGGCGGTGATGGAGAATATCGGCGAGACGTCGACCATCCGCACCATCAACCCGGCTCGCAGCGAATCGCTGCCAGCCCAGGGTGTCGAGCTCAAGTTCGAGAAACGCGAGCTGTGCTACGTGGTCGACAACGACGAGGCGCAGGTCAGGCATATCGTGCTCGACAGCGGCGCGCCCGATGCCAGCGTGGTGAGCGACGAGCAGCTGCTCTGGATGCAAAGGCGTATTCTCGAACTCGAGGACGACTGGACGGTGCTGGTCTTTGTGCATCAGTTCTTCTGTACCAACCGTTTAGACATGAGCGGGCAGCAGATCATGCGCGCGCTCGATGCGATCTACGACCAGAGCACGGCGGTTATCGCCGGCGTCATCACCGGCCATGCGCACAGGGACCTGGCTTACAGGTCGCCCAAGGGCTATATCGCCGTGTGCTCTGCCTGCGACGCTTACAAGGCGATCACCAATACAGAGATCGCTGTCCAGCGAAGGACGGGCATCGTGCGCCAGGCGTTCGACATCGTGCACGTGGATACCGCCAACCGCAAGCTGTACTTCCAGCGCATCGGCTTTGGCGGCGACAGAGTCTTCACGTATTAGAGTCTGGCGCAGCTCTCCCGGTAGGTTGCATTGACCCGCGGCCATTAATGTCCTGCGCAGC
>CAVCDT010000149.1:0-3942 GCA_963600995.1 Akkermansia muciniphila
CCCCTGCACGGCCGCGACCTCAGCCTAGTAGTCCCTTAACGCAGAGGTGTAGTTGCCCAGAAGGCTCTTGGCTACGGGATGGGTCATCATCTCGTCGGCACCTTGGGCGATCTGGTTGCCGCGGCAGTCGCGCCAGATGCGGCTCACGCGCGTGCTGTCCGTATACCCCGCGCCGCCAAAGATCTGCAGAGCGTCGCTTGCCACCTCGGTCGCGGCCTTGGGCACGTAGTGCTTCATGATCGAGCACTGGTACTTCTGCTCCTCCAAAGGCGAGCCATCGGATACGCTCTCTGCCGCGCGCATCACGAACGCCTCCATCGTGCGCACCTTGGCCGCCATGTTGGCCAACAACGTCTCGACCTGCGGGATCGCACCCAGGTACCTGCCCCCTACCCTGTGGCTGCAGCAGCGCTCGAGCGCGTCGTCGAGCGCCGCAGCCGCAAGGCCCCAGCTCGTCGCGCAGGTAAGTATGCGCCCGAGCTCGTACTGCCTGTCCAGCATGCTGCGCAGGCAGCCCTCCGTCTGGATCTGCCACACGGGGTCGAGCTTAACATGGTCGAACTCGATGCGCGCAAGCGCCAGCATCTCCTGGCCGGCGGTGTTGAGCGGATAGGTTGAGATACCCTCGGACGAGATGGGGATCATCCACAGCGACATGCCGCCATCGGCCGCTCCGCACACCAGGTCCTGAGTGAGCACGAGCGTCTCCGGGCTGAACTGCCCGTCGGCCACGTAGGTCTTTACGCCGTCGAGGTACAGCCCGCCATCGTCGGCCGTGACCTGCGTGACGATGCTCGAAGAATCCGTCTGGTCGCTGCCCTCGCTAAACGCCTGCGAGAACGCCACGCAGCCGTTGCGCCTGCCCAAATCCTCGACGATCTCCTGCTGCGAAAGCGACCTCATGGTTGACAGAAGCGCCATGGAGTTCATATCCGTCACATAGGAGAGCACCGCTCCCGCGCGGCGCGCGAGGCGCGACGTGACCAGGGCGCGTATGAGGAAGGGCCCATCGTAGCCGCCCAGCTGCGGGGGCAGGCAGTAGCGCCCCAGCTCGCTCTCATAGAACGCATCGTACTTGCCACGCGGGATCCCACGCGACGCGCACCACTGCTTGATCGCCGCCTCGCTGATATGCTCGTCGCAAAACGCGTCCACTACGCGGTAGGCCTGCTCTTTAAGCTCCAAGTACATGAAGATCTCCTCCTGTGGGCATACGGCGCACTACGCCAAGCGAGCGTTGCCGATCATCTCGACCGCCTTGGCGGCCAGCTTCTTCTTGTCGATTTTACTATTGCCCAGATACGGGAACGAATCCATCTTGAGCACGTAGTCGGGCAGCTTGCACTTCTCGATGCGCCCCTTGCCCCACATGCGCAGCTCGACGTTGCTCATCTGCGCGCCCGGCTCCATCACCACGCACAGGCAGGTGCGCTCTCCCAGGTCCGCATCAGGGCACGGCACCACGCAGCAGGCGCTCACCTGCTCGTTTTGCTGATAGACGGCCTCGATCTCTGCCGGGAAGATGTTGATGCCGCCGCGGATGATCATCTCCTTGATGCGCCCGGTGATACTCAGCATGCCGTTGTCGTCCAGGCAGCCCACGTCACCCGTATGGAACCAGCCGTCCTCGTCAAGCTCGAGCTTGAGCGAGCCGTCTTCCTGCAGGATGCCCTCCATCAGCGACGCGCTCTTACAGGCGACCTCATTGCTGCCGGGCAAGAGCTTGACCTGCGCCCCCTCGATGCAGCAGCCCGCCGTGCGTGCGCGATAGGCCGCGGGCAGCTCAAGCGGGGTCACGGTGAGTGTGGCCGCCGTCTCGCTCATGCCGTAGGACTGCATCACCTTGCAGCCAAAGCGCTCCTCGAACTCCTCGAGCACCTGGGGCGGGCATCCGGCGCCGGCCACGAGGGCCGCGCGCAGGCAGGACAGGTCGCGCGCGCCGTTTTCGACCTCGCGCAGCTCGCGCACGATCATCGTGGGCACGCCCAGGTGGATGCTCGCATGCGTCTGGGCGATGAGCGCGCAGGCGGTCTGCGGCTTGTAGCGGGCGCTGGTCACCAAACACGCGCCGCTCACGAGCACGGCGGCAAGCCCCACTAGCCCGAAGACATGGTTGAGGGGCACGGGGATGTACAAGACGTCGTCTTGCGTAATCACGAACGCGTCCTTGAGGGCCAAGCCGTTGAGCATGAACGCCTCCATGCGGTTCACGATGGCCTTGGGCCTTCCCGTCGAGCCCGATGAGAACACGACGACATGGCTTTGGGCATTGGCGTCGGGAAACTCGCGCGACCCGTCGAAGGGCGCATGGGCGATGATGTCGTCGACCATGGGGACAGGCGCGAAGGGGCAGCCTGCAGCGAGCACCACGGCATCCGGCAGGACCTCGCGCGCCATGAGGCAGGCCTGCGGCTCCGACATGATGGCGATCGAGGGCTTGACCAAGGCCGTCACACGCTCGAACTCCTCGCGCTCGAGGCTGTAGGAGAGCATGGCCATACGCGCGCCGCACAGCTGCACCGCCCCCATGATCACGGGCATAACAGCTAGGTTAGGCATGGAGAAGACGACGGTGTCCCCGCTTTTAAGTCCCAGCTGCGACTTGAAGTGCCAGGCCAGCGCGTTGATGTCGCGGTAGGCCTGGGCGTAGGTGACGATATGCTCGTCTCCTATGGCAAAAATACGCGACGGATTGTCGCAGAAGATGTCGTACACGCAGCGCATGATGGACAAGCGCGGGTAACGCGCGGCGCTGGGCTTGCTATCGGGCGCGCCACGCATGGGCCTACGCCAGACCGCTCGCGTGGATCGCGGCACCCAGGGCGCCGTTGAACTGCGTGAGCAGATCGGTCGCGATATCGACCCCGAGGGATGCCGCCAAGCGTTCCCGGAGCGCCTCGTTGAGGGCCACGCCGCCGGTCATGGCGACGGGTGCCTTGACACCCAGGCGCTTGGCCAGCCCGCAGGTGCGCTCGACCACGGAGGTATGCACGCCCGCGACGATGTTGGCGATGGGCACGCCGGCGGCGAGCTTGGAGATGACCTCGCTCTCTGCGAAGACCGTGCAGGTCGACGATATGCTCGCGACCTCCGTCGCGCGCTTGTCGTAGGCGGAGAGCTCGCCCACCTCGCACCCGAAGACCTGGGCCATGACGTCGAGGAACCGTCCCGTGCCGGCTGCGCACTTGTCGTTCATGACGAAGTTCGCGAGCTTGCCGTCTGCCCCGATAGACAGCACCTTGGCATCTTGGCCGCCGATGTCGATCACCGTGCGCACACCGGGAAACAGACGCACCGCGCCTATCGCATGGCAGGTGAGCTCTGAGAGCTGGGCGGTGGTCCAAGAGAAGAGCTTGCGCCCGTAGCCGGTGGCGCACGACGCCGCGAGCTGCTCGCGCTCTATGCCGCACTCCGCCAAGACGGCGTCCACCACGGTCTGGGGCCCTCGCGTGCCCGCGCCGGACGGATAAAGCGCCTTTGCGCGGATGCTGCCGGCCCCATCCACGACAACGCACTTGGAGGCTGTGGAGCCTACATCCAAGCCAAGGTAAAGCCGGTCTGCCATATGCCACCCCTTTGCCTCAAGGGCAGGCGAGCACCCGCAAAAGCGCTGCCCGCCTGCCCGTCTGATTCTCCCCTAGTGCTCCTTGCACCTTAGCGCAGCACGCGCCGCAACGCGCACTGCAAGCCGCCCTTAGAGCAGCTCGCCAAAGGTCTCGAGCTGCGTGCGCGCCTGCTCGTAGCTCTCTGCGGACTGGTCGACCTCGATCTGGATGACGGGCAGTCCGGCCTCGCGGCACGCCTTTGCCAGCAGCGGGGCGTCGAACTCCTCCGGGTCGCAAAACTTGGCCATGAGCAAGACGACGCCCTGCGCATCGCCACCCTTGGCCACGTCGACCACATGGCCGATATGGCTCTTCTGGGCGTCGTAGAGGATGGAGT
>CAVCDT010000150.1:0-3774 GCA_963600995.1 Akkermansia muciniphila
GCCCTTGAGCACATGCTCGATGCGCTCGGCGGGGCTCAGCTCCACCGGCTCGGGCACCACGCTGCGGTCTGCATCGGGGATCACCGGGATGGAGTACTCGTCGTTGGGGTCTTGCTCCTCAAGATCGTCCAGGCTGTCGACTGCCAGCGGGTCGAACTCATCGTCTATCTCGAAAACTTCCAAGTCACTCATTGTTGCTCCTCTTCTCTACGCGGGCTGCAGTGCGCGGCGCGTTTACTCCTTGTTTGCGGGATTAGTGAGCTGCTTCACAAACAGCGACGGCGCGATGCGCGCGCGGCGATCGCCGTCCTTCATGAAGACGCGCGTGGTGCTCATGTTGAGCTTGCCGGCGTTTTCCAGCAGGTCCTGCTCGAAAAGACTCAGGCCCAGGCTTTGCGTGGGGATGGCCTTGAGATAATCGAAAAAAGCCGTCTCTTGCGCGCGATTCTTGGCGCGCTCGTCGATGGTGTAGCGGTCGTCCACGGCGCGCAGGCTCGGCAAGAAACCATCCACCATGCCGGCGAGAAGCAGGTGCTCTGCCTTGTGACCCACGCAGCGACGATACGGTGCGACGACCACGGCGTCCGGCGAGGCAGGCTTGTCAGGCACGGGCGCATCAACAGGAAGATCGGCCACATCGCCCAAGCCGGCGATGGCAAGAGCCTTGAGCTCCTGCGCGCTGAGCTGCGCGGCTGCTGCGTCCAACAGCTCGCGAGCCGCGGCGTTGGGCCTCACGCCATGCTGCTTAAAGACGGCGATGATGGCGTCCTTGGCGCCGCTCGCATAAGCCGCGTTAAGCTCATCAAGCGCATTCAAACGAGCATCGACCTTGTGGAAGAGCACCATGTCGCTCGCCTTGTTGGCGTTAGCATGAAGATCGCGGATGGCCTCGAGCACGCTCATATCGTTGGTTTTGGCGTAGGCGAGCATCTCCAAAAACGGCTCGGAGCACAGCAGCCAGTCGCCGGTGCCCAGCCAGGTGCGCAGCGCAGTAACATCGTCTTGGTCCAGTTGCAAACGGAAGAACGCCCTCGCCATGATCTCACCGGCGGTGTCGAGCGCGCGCGGGTCGCCTTTGAGCTTGCCGCGGCCACCGTCGATGCAGCAAGGGACGTTCATCGCAGCGAGCGCCTGGGCGATCTTGCCGTTCCAAACGCGATTGGGCGTGCCGATGAGAATGCTGCCGGGACGCGCACCCTGCTTCAGCAGTGTGTCCACGTTTTGCGCGATGATGGCGAACTCCTGTGCCGGCGTCTCCCCCGTGTGCACGCTCACAGCGATGCTGCGGCTCGCAGGCTCAAGCTCAATCACACTGACGCCGTCTTCCTGGCACAGCTCCTCGAAGCCATCCGGATTGGGATAGGGCTCGTCAGGGCTGCTCGCGCCGGCTTGGCCGCCGATGGCGATGAAGAGCTCCCCAGCCAGGGCGCGCACCAGGCGCTGGCTCGACTTGCTCATGTGGTCGAAGCCGTCCGCAACCACAACGCTGGCACCAAAGCTCGCGGCTCCCTTGCCGCAGCCTTCCGCGCCCTTATATGCCATGGTGCTCAGCTCAAAGCTCAAAACGCTTTTGCGCTGCTCGAGGTTCTCCATGAGCACGCTGTAAACCTGCTGCTCCTCGCCGGAGACAAGCCAGCTGGAATCTTCATTGACGCAGTTTGCGATGCTGTTGTAGAAAAACTTGAGCATTTCGCGCAGACGCTTGGGCTTGATGCCCGTGACCTTCACGTCCTCGAGCAGAACGTCTACCTCGTTGCCGTCGATGAGCCTGCGCTTGCGGCCGCAGGCCTGTTGCACGGCTTCGTCCGCCATGATGTTCAGGGCAAAATCCTGCACGGTGACAATGTTACCGGCAGTGAATGCGCCGTTAGCTGCGCCGTCTGCGACCAGCTCGTCGCGATAGGTCTGCGCGCTAATCTCATCCGCGCACAGCAACAACGCGGTAGCGCCCGCCTCGCAGGCGTCATTCAGCTTGCTCAATATGGCTTGTTCCGCACCGCGGCAAGGCGGCACGCGCAAGGCTACGGTGCCCTGCTGTATGGGGGCAAGAGCCTTAGAGAGCTCTTGGCCCGTGGTGCATGTCAAAGCATCCATTGAGTTCTCCATCCTAGTTTTATCGGATGAAACCCTCTGTCTTAAGCTCCCCAGCTTCAGTATGCTTCGGCGATGAGTATGGGGCGTTTTCGCAGCTTATGCCAGCGCTTATTCCGCATTGGAATAGCGCAGGGAAGCATAAGGAACACGGGAAACAAAAACGCACCCCGAAGGATGCGTTTTATTCAAGATGGTGCGGGCGAGAGGATTTGAACCTCCACGGGGTTGCCCCCACATGGACCTGAACCATGCGCGTCTGCCGTTCCGCCACGCCCGCGCAGCGCGCTCGATGCGCGAAAACTAATGATAGGGGTATAGGCAAAAAAGTGCGTCCGCACTACGCTTGACGCCCCAGGTCAGACCGCGGATTCGAGCCGTTTAAAACGGCGGGAGAGGGCACGCATGAAATCGATGAGATGCCCGTCTTGCGGCGGCGCCATGAAGAGGAACGGCACCACGACGGCGGGGACGCAGCGCTGGCGCTGCAAGGGGTGCGGGGCCAGCGCCGTCAAGCACTACGACGCCGACGCCCGTCTCCTGTCGCTTTTCACGGGCTGGCTGCTCTCCAAGAGGATGCAGGCGCAGATGGGCATGCCCGCACGCACCTTCAGGGAGAAGACGGCGAGGTTCTGGGGGATATGGCCCGTCTGCCCGGTCTGCGACGAGGTGCACCACGTGGTCCACGTCTACGGCATATGGCTCAAGCGCAAGTGCGTGCTCCTGATCGCGCTGGCGGACGGCTGCGTCGTCGGCTGGCACCTCTGAATCTGAATCCGCCCCAGATCCATGGGGAAGTCTGGGTTGACGGGTCGGGCGGGCTGGATTACCCACTAAAAACAGCGAAGGACCCGATTTTACATCGCTGTTATCAGCGAGATTTGCTCGGCTAGAGCAAATAGCCAGCTATTGAATCGCTTGCAATCTAATTGCTCAACTCAGATTTTAATGCAGCGATGAGCTTGGAGTTCTCCTCTGGGGTACCAACGGTGATACGCAGACAATCGCACAGTCTTGGGTCCCCGCTCACGTTTCTCACCAAGACGGAATGCTGCGAGTACAAACGCTCCCAAACCTCTTTCGCATCAGGCAGCGTGACCAAGATGAAGTTCGCATCGCTGGGATGGACCTCGACGCCGTCTATATCCGCAAGCTGCTCCATCAGCGCCGCGCGCTCGCGCACGATGCTCGCAATCTGCTCATTGAACTGCTCGCGCCCGTCGATTATCTCCTCCCCGACCACCTGGCTTAGAGAGTCGACGCTATATGCCTGACGCACCTTGAGGAACTCCGTGATCACGTCCTTGTGCCCCAGGTAGTACCCGAGTCTCACACCCGCAGCGCTAAACGCCTTGGAGAACGTGTGCAGGATGAGCGCGTTTTGATAGCTATCCAAAAGCTCGCGACAAGTCTTGGCAGGGGCGAACTCGATATAGGCCTCGTCGATGAGCACGAGCGCGTCGCTTGCCTCGAGTATGCGGCGAACGTCCTCGACCGGCGTGCAGCAGCCCGTGGGGTTGTTGGGACTCGTGAGGATGACGACGTCGATATCGCCTTGTGCGAGCCTGGCTACCGCCGCATCGACGTCGATATGGAAGTCGCTGCCCACGCGGTCGATGTTGACCACCTTGGTGCCCGTTATCTGCGCATTGAGGTCGTAGATGCCAAAGCACGGCGGGAAGT
>CAVCDT010000151.1:0-3680 GCA_963600995.1 Akkermansia muciniphila
AGATCCTTCGACTCCGCTCGCTGCGCTCGCTCCGCTCAGGATGACGGATGGATAGATGTATCGCTGTGCAAGCTGCGCTCAGGATAAGTCGCGTCAAGGCCAAGCCGCTACGCGGCGGCCTCCGGCCGGCTTTGACCCTCCTTGTTACGGTTGTGCGTGAGCTTACAACGCAATGACGGACGGATAGATATGTCGCTTTGCTCGTCTGCACGGCTGTCGTTGGGGCGGCGTACGCCCCTTGCGTTCGAACCCACCTCCTCCCCGCAGCCGCTTGTTGCCTAGCGGACACCTACTGCTGCGCCCTTATCGCACGCAGTGCAGACGCTTTGCGGTACAATTTCGAGCGTCTGCACACAATCCTTTAGAAAGGAACAAACCGTGGAAGAAATGCAGCTTTCCGTCGAGGCTTCCCCCGAGAAGCTCTGCGGCAACTACGCCAACGCATCTATCGTCTCTACCACCGGCGCAGAGAGCCGCGTCGACTTTCTCTATGTCGACCACGCCAACGCCGATGACGGCGAGGTCCCCGCTTACCTGGTCAGCCGTGTGATCATGCCCACCACAGAGCTTGCTCACCTGGCAGAGACCCTCAACGACCATATTGCCAAGCACCTCGAGCAGGGCATGTAGGACACGGCCTGCCGAGGGAAGGCGAGGGGCTGCATAGCGCAGCCCCTTTCCATCTGCTTGCGCAAACTGTGTAGGGACGATTCGCTTTTGGTTGCTGCATCTATAGTGCCGGCGGTAGCATCAACCGCAACCGCAACCGCAACCGCAACCGCAACCGCAACCGCAACCGCAACCGTTAAGGTAAGCGCTAAGGCAAGCGAGCCGCCCCTACATAGGTTTGCACGAGTGCGATGGGCAGCCGTGCCCGCAGCAAATCAAGCGCGATAGACAAAGGTTGAGAAGAGAATGTCTGACAAACCCAACTACAAGCACACGATGAACCTCCCTAAGACCTCCTTCAAGATGAAGGCGGGCCTGCCCCAGCGCGAGCCGGAGCGCCTCAAGAAATGGGAGGAGATGGATCTCTACGCCAAGGTGCTCGAGGCCAACAAGGACAACGAGCCCTTCATCCTGCACGACGGCCCCCCGTATGCCAACGGCCCCATCCACATCGGCCATGCCTTCAACAAGATCCTCAAGGACATCATCGTCAAGTACAAGTCGATGCGCGGCTACTTTGCGCCGTACGTCCCCGGTTGGGACTGCCACGGCCTTCCCATCGAGAACAAGGTCGAAGACCAGCTCGGCAAGGAGAAGATGGCCAAGATCGACACGCCCACCTTCCGCAGGATCTGCCGCGATTACGCCACCAAGCAGCTCGACGGCCAGCGCAAGGGCTTCAAGCGCCTGGGCGTGGGCGGCGAGTGGGACAACCCCTATCTCACCTACCTGCCGGAGTACGAGGCCGGCAACATCCAGATCTTCAAGAAGCTCTATTTGGATGGCAGCGTCTACCGTGGCCGTAAGCCCATCCACTGGTGCAGCCACTGCCACACCGCCCTGGCCGAGGCAGAGATCGAGTACGGCGACGAGGTGAGCCCCTCTATTTACGTCAAGTTCCTCTTCACGCAGATGCCGGACGCCTTCGCAGATGCCGCGGCTGCCGCCGGTCTGGGCAGCGCGCAAAGCGCCGTGGTCATCTGGACCACTACGCCTTGGACGCTTCCCGCCAACCAGGCCGTGAGCCTGTCGCCTGATGCGGATTACGTGGTCGCCGTCGTCGACGGCCAGCTGCTCGTCATGGCCGAGGAGCTCTCCTCTTCGCTGGCAGAGACGGCAGGCTGGGGCGAGCTCGAGTTCCTGCAGGCAGACGGCGATACCCTGCGCTTCAAGGGCACGGCGCTCGAGGGCTGCACCTACACCCATCCCGTGCTCGACGGCGAGTGCGGCGTGGTCATCACCGGCACGCATGTCACGCTCGACGCCGGCACCGGCGCCGTCCACACGGCCCCCGGCCATGGCGTGGACGACTACAAGGTCTGCCAGGCCCATGGCATCAAGGACATCAAGATGCCCGTGGACGACGAGGGCCGCTTCTATGCCGGCAGCTGCCGCTGGGAGGGCCTGAGCACCGATGAGGCCAACCCCAAGATCATCGATTACCTGCGCGAGCAGGGCACGCTGGTGGCGCACGTGGACATCAACCACAGCTACCCGCACTGCTGGCGCTGCCACGAGCCGGTCATCTTCCGCGCCACCACGCAGTGGTTCGTCTCCATGGACGACACTGCCCTGCGCGCCAAGGCCGGCGACGCCATCCAAAACGACGTCAAGTGGTTCCCCAGCTGGGCGAGCAACCGCATCGGCGCCATGGTGGCAGACCGCCCGGACTGGTGCATCAGCCGCCAGCGTTTCTGGGGCGTGCCCATCCCCGTTTTCACCTGCGACAAGTGCGGCGAGGTCGTGGCCGACGAGCAGACCTTCGACGCCGTGATCGAGCTCTTCAAGACGCAGGGCGCGGATGCCTGGTACACCCATGAGGCAGCCGATATCCTGCCCGACAGCTGCACCTGCCCCAAGTGCGGCGCCCATGCCCAGGACTTCACCAAGGGCAGCGACGTGCTCGACGTCTGGTGGGAGAGCGGTGTGAGCCACACCAGCGTCTGCGAGGCACGCGACTACCTGCGTCGCCCGGCAGACGTCTACCTCGAGGGCAGCGACCAGCATCGCGGCTGGTTCCAGTCCTCGCTGCTCACCAGCGTGGCCGCTTACGGCATCCCGCCGTACAAGAACGTCATCAGCTGCGGCTTCACCTTGGACAAGGACGGCCGCAAGATGTCCAAGTCCCTGGGCAACACCGTCGACCCGGCCGATGTCACCTCTACCTTGGGCGCGGATGTCCTGCGCCTGTGGGTGGGCTCGATCGACTACAGTCAAGACGTCTGCATTGGCGATGAGATCCTGCAGCGCACGAGCGAGGCCTACCGCCGTATCCGCAACACGTACCGCTACCTGCTCTCCAACCTCTACGACTTCACGGCGGCCGATTACGTGAGCGCAGACGAGATGCTCGAGGCCGATAAATGGGCGCTCGCACGCCTCATGGAGCTCTCCTCCAAGGTCACGGGCTTTTACGACAACTACACGTTCCATACCGTCTACCACGCTTGGCACGACTTCATTGTGGCGATCAGCTCCGAGTACTTCGACGCCGTCAAAGACCGCCTGTACTCCGATGCCGCCAAGAGCATCGAGCGCCGCAGTGCGCAGACGGTGCTCGCCAACATGCTCGAGGTGATGGTGCGCCAGCTGGCCCCCATCCTCACCTTCACGGCCGACGAGGTCTGGGAGGATTACCCGGAGGGCCTGCGCGGCGAGGACCATGCGGCAAGCGTGCAACTCGCCGGCTGGTTTGCAATGGAGGACTTCAAGCCGCAGATCCCCGCGCAAGAGCGCGAGCAGCTGCTGGCCGATTTCGAGGTCGTCATGGCCGCGCGCGCTGCGGCAACCAAGGCCATGGAGGACAACAAGGCCTCCCTGGGCATCACCAAGACGCAGGAAGCCGCCGTTACCATCACGGCGCCTGCCCAAGAGCTCGCCGTGCTCAAGGCGCGCGGCGAGGAGGCCCTTGCAGAGCTCTTCATCGTCTCCAAGGTCGAGCTGGCCGAGGGCTCGCAGCTCGCCGCTACGGTGAGTGTCGCTGCCGGCGAGAAGTGCCCGCGCTGCTGGAA
>CAVCDT010000152.1:0-3649 GCA_963600995.1 Akkermansia muciniphila
GGCATGAGCGGTTCTGGCAAGACCACGCTCACCAAGCTCCTACTGCGCCTGAGCGACATCCAACAAGGCTGTATCACCGTCGACGGGCAGGATATCTCCAAGATCACGCAGAAGAGCCTGCGCCGCCAGATCGCCTATGTGCCGCAAGAGCCGCTGCTGTTCCATCGCACCATCGCCGAGAACATCGCCTACGGGCGCCCCGAGGCCAGCATCGATGAGATCCGCGAGGCTGCGCGCATGGCCAACGCCCTCGACTTCATCGAGAAGCTGCCCCAGGGCTTCGAGACAGTCACCGGCGAGCGAGGCGTGAAGCTGTCCGGCGGGCAGCGCCAGCGCATCGCCATAGCGCGTGCCATGCTCGCCGACTGCCCCGTGCTCGTGCTTGACGAGGCCACAAGCGCCCTGGACAGCGAGAGCGAGCACCTGGTGCAAGACGCGCTGGCCAAGCTGATGAGCGGGCGCACGGCCATCGTCGTGGCGCACAGGCTGTCCACCGTGGCGAGCCTCGACCGCATCGTGGTGCTCAAAGACGGCGCGATAGTCGAGGACGGCCCCCATGCCCAGCTGGTCGAAGCCGGCGGAGAGTATGCGCACCTGTGGGCGCGCCAGACGGATGCAGATCAGGAGTAGCGTAGCCAGCGGCTAGCGAAGCTGGTAGCAGGAGACGGGGCGGATAGCGAAGAGCTTCGGAGTGCAGCTAGGGACCTGCCGTTAAGCGCCGTAGCCCTCCCCCACGATCACCTGCAGGGCCGCGTGCTCCACGCAGATGTCGTAGCTGTCTGCGATATGCGGTTCCCCGTCGATCTGGCACGGCGGACGGCAGTCGAACTCCAGGCGCAAGCGGCTCGCGCGATGCTGCTCGATGAGTTTGAAGCCCGTATGGTGCCCGTTTTTAGCCGACAAGAACACCGTCGTGGCAAAGAGCGGGTTCACAGGACCGTGGGCGATGCAGATGTCGAGCATGCCGTCTTGGATGCTCGCAGCGGGGCATATCGCGAAGCCCCCGCCGTAGGTCACGCCGTTTTGCACGGCGATGAGGATGTCTCGCCCGCTGTAGCGGCCCACGTCCTGTGCCGGTCCGTCGAGTATCTCGAGCGTGTAGTCGTAGGTGTCCAAGTGGTTGAAGAGTTGGTCGATACCCTCTTGCAGGTAGAGCATCGTGCCATGGCGGCCCGTCTTCTTGCGCCTCTCGACCGTGCCCAGCGCGATGGCCGCATCGAGCCCGAATGATATCGTCTGCGTGAAATACTCGCCGTTACAGCAGCCGAGGTCCGCCGCAACGCTTCTGCCCTCCAGGATCTGCGCAACAGCTGCATCGACCTTGGTGCTCATCTTGAGCGTGCGCGCGTAGTCGTTACCGGAGCCCACGGGGATGACACCCAGAGCCGGGCGTTTGGCAGCGGGCAGCTGCATGAGGCCACCAACTACCTCGTGGATGATACCGTCGCCGCCCAAGGCCACCACCAGGTCGTAGCCGGCGCCCATAGAAGCCGCCAGCTCTCCCCCGTGGCCCGCATGGCGCGTGCGCACCACATCAGGCCCCTGCCCGCAGGCCTTGCGGATAAGGGCCTCCGCCTGCGTCGCGGCAAGCTCCCCTGCGCCGCTTTGCGCGGCAGGGTTCACGATGACGAGCATGTTCCCAGAGTTTTTCATGAGCGTAAGTGTACGCGAAGCCCGTCCCGCCGCCAACGGCAAAGCGAAGCTGAGAAGCCATGGCCTCCGCAGGCCTGCGCGCAGCCGAGCACGCAGAGACATGTGCAGGGGAACAAGACGGCACCCATGCAACAGAAAGGGGCGCGTCGCCAACAAACGACGCGCCCCTCATCCCAAAGTCAAAGGCAAACTAGAACCCGGCAGCTATGCGCACGCAGGCGGCCTTGGAGCAACCTTCCCGCAGGTGCCTGCCGGTCCCGCTTTGGCCCTAGCCGCGGATCTCTCCGCCCGTAGCGCCCGTGAGCTTCTTGACGATCTTGGCGTGGGCCTTGTCGACCTCCTCGCTCGTGAGCGTGCGGTCTGCCGCGCGATAGCTCAAGCGATACGCCATCGACTTCTTACCCAACCCCACGCGGATGGGGTCGCGGTAGACGTCGAAGAGGCTCACGCTCTCGAGCAGCTGCTTGCCCGCACTCGTGATGCACTGGACGATGCGCTCGTTGGTGACGTCCTCGTCCACCACGATGGCCAAGTCGACCTCAACCGCCGGGAAGATGGGTACGTCAACATAGGGGCGCTGCTCGCTTGCCACGCCCTGCAGCGCGCTCACGGACAGCTCGAAGGCCGCAACCGGGCCCTCGGCCTCGAACGCCGCGCATGCCAGCGGATGAATCTCGCCGATCCAACCCAGCACGCGCCCGCCAGAGAGCACCTCGGCCGCACGACCGGGCTGCAGCCACGGCGCAGCATCAGCTTCGAGCGCACGGAAGCGCACCTTGGGGACGCACAACTCGCGCAGGAGATTCTCCACAGCGCCCTTGGCATCGAAGAAGTCGAGCTCGACGGCGTCCTGGTTCCAGCCGGGGTTCACGAAGGAGCCGCACAGGACACCTGCGAGCATCATGCGCTCCTTGGGGTTCTTGCGGCCCTCTGCCGCGCCGAAGCACACACCGCGCTCGAAGAGCTGGATGTTCTTGACGCCGCGCGCCTGGTTGTGACCCACGCTGCGCATGAGACCGGGGATGATGCTGCGGCGCAGGACGGCCTGCTCGCTGCTCATGGGGTTGATGATCTCTACGGCCTCGCCCAGATCGCCCTGCGGCATGCGCAGGCGGTCGAGGTCCTGCGGGTCGACCAGCGAGTAGGTCATCGTCTCATTGAGGCCGCAGGCACGCAGGCAGCGGCTCATGAGCTCGAGGCGCTCCTGCTCGAGCGTGCGTCCGCCGGCCTTGCTCGCCGCCGGAAGCGTCATCGGGACGCGGTCGAGACCCCAGATGCGCACGATCTCCTCGTAGAGGTCTACCTCGCGGATGAGGTCCGGACGGAAGGTGGGAGCGAACACCGTGAGCTGCTCGTCGCCGGGCTTGCCCTCGATGCGGCAACCGAGGTCTGTGAGGATGGTGATCTGCTCCTCATCGGTGATATCCGCGCCGATGAACTTGCGCAGGCGCGCAGGGCGCAAGGCGAGCTCGCACTCGGCTGCCTCGACAGGATAGACGTCGACGACGCCCTGGCACACGGTACCGCCGCTCACAGCTGCCATGAGGGCAGCGGCGATCTGGGAGTACTCATCGCAGGTGCTGGCGTCCACTCCGCGCTCGTAGCGCAGCGACGCCTCGGACACCAGGCCCAGGTTGCGGCTCGTGCGGCTCGTGTGCGCGGTAGAGAACGTCGCGCTCTCGAGCAGCACGTCAACGGTCGCATCGGTCACCTCGGACTCGAGGCCGCCCATGACGCCGGCAAGGGCCACGTCGCTTGCGCCGTCGGTGATCATCGCCATATCGCTCGTGAGCTCGCGCTCGACGCCGTCGAGCGTGGTGAACTTGGAGCCGTCTGCGGCCGCGCGCACCACGACATGGCGCTTGCCGCTGGCATCAGGCTCGAAGGCGTTGAGGTCGAAGGCATGCAGGGGCTGGCCCAGCTCGAAGAGGATGTAGTTGGTGACGTCGACGATGTTGTTGATCGACCTGCAGCCCATAGCGGCGAGGCGCTCGAC
>CAVCDT010000153.1:0-3595 GCA_963600995.1 Akkermansia muciniphila
TCGCTCCCGCAGGCGCTTCTCGCGCGATCTGCCTCGCATTCGCTCGGCCCGCCTGTGCGCCCTTGGGCCAGGGTGAATCTCGCAACGGCATAGAGGCGCCGTGTGGTTTCTAGGGCGGGAACGGCGCAGAACCTCGTAGGGGAGAGTGACGCGCACGAAGTGCGCAGCTCTCCCGCTAGGTTTCAGAGCCTTGCAACAGAAAGCCCTGCGCAGCTTGCGCTGCGCTTTATTACGTCGCGGCTAACGCCGCGACCGGGCGAGCTAGCGGGCTTCGCCCACATCCGCTCGCCCCTACGCGCACCTGCGACGCTTCTGTCCCAGCAAAACGCCGTGGAGCCGCTCCTTGCCTGGGTCTCGTAACGGCATCGAGGCACCGTGCGGTTTCGAGGGTCGTGACGGTGCAGAAACGCGTAGGGGAGAGTGACGCGCACGAAGTGCGCAGCTCTCCCGCTAGGTTTCGATACGTTGCCGCTGTACAGCTTGCGCTGCTGTCCTGTTCTCGACATCAAGATTTTGCATTCGCCATACCGTCGGGGTTGTCTCGAATTCTTATAATTACGCTAGTTATCGTCTGCCTTATGCGCGTGCGCTGCATAACGTTCTTATCGGCTGGTAAACGCTCTAGGGCAGACACTAGGGAAAGAAGGAAGTCCATGAGCAAACTCAACTCCAACAAAGGCGTGAGCCCCGGCCTCTTCGCACGCAGCTTGCCCCTGCGCTGCTTCAAGGTGGGCCTGTCTGCTGTCGTGGCTGCATCGGTGTCCGGCGTGCTGCCGGCCTTTGCCTATGCCGATGGAGCCGATGTTCTGGAGAGTTTTGGCAAGGCGGCACAAGAGGCTGCAAGCGCCGGCTACCAGTCCTACACCGCGACTGCTGCCGCCGACGTCGTCTCGGATAAGACAACGAGTGCCATCGACCCGTCGATTCTGCCCTCGAAGTACGATCTGCGCGACCCCAACGGCGACGGCAACACCAGCGACAGCGTGGTCACTCCCGTCAAGTTCCAGAACCCCTGGGGCACCTGCTGGGGCTTCAGCACTATCGCGGCCTGCGAGACCTCTGTTCTCTCCAAGGCAGGAAAGACCTTCGACGAGGTCAACCTCGACTTGTCCGAGCTGCAGTTGGTCCATTCGGTCTACAACGCCGGCGGCGTTCCGGGGAAATACGTAGGCGAGGCGCAGGCAGGCGAGGGCTATAACAACGAGTCCGATAACGTCAACCTCGGCTTTGATTCCGGTGGCTTCCTCAATTACGGCTCGAACATCTTCGCATCGGGTATCGGGCCCGCGCTAGAGAGCTCGGCGACCTACCGCAACACCGGCGTTTACAACAACGGTGCCTCCCATGACGACGACCCCGTCTACATGGTCATGGTCACCAGGACCGTGGACCCATCGGCCGATGACGAGGACCAGTCGGCATCTGCTACGGTGAAGAGCGATACCGATACCGACAGCTCCGACGGCGATGCACCCAAGACCGAGACCAACATCGAGTACCTGACCGGGTCTCAGATCAAGGCCTTGGACGAGGACGAATCCGTTGCCATGTACAAGGTCAAGTGCTATGCGGGCAATTACACCGATGCAGATGGCAACACGGTTTATACGGATTGGACCATCGAGTCCCAGCAAGAGGACAAGACGGATGACTCCTGGTGGAGCAGCTCCTTGTTCAATCTCGAGGACGGAAACGAGTTGCCTGACCCGCGCAACGTCGACGAGGACGGCAAGTTCGTGAGCGTCAACTGGGACGTCGTCAACATGATCAAGGACGAGCTCTACAAGGATGACAGCGACCCGAGCGACTTCAGCCGCGCTGTCTCTGTCTGCTTTGCGGCAGACAACTCCATGCCCGGCGACGAGGACAACCCGGCTAAGTACATCAGCACGGAGTGGGCGCACTACACCAACGAGGATGTGGGTATCAACCATGCCGTTACGATCGTCGGATGGGATGACGACTACGACGCCTCGAACTTCGCCAAGGGTTTCGAGAACTCTGCGGAGGGTGCTGCGGCGCACACGCCCGAGGGCAACGGCGCCTGGCTGGTCAAGAACAGCTGGGGCAGCGAGTCCGGTGACTCCTTCGACAGCGTGAACTTCCCCAGCAGCTGGGGCATCGTGGACGAGAACGGCAAGCATACCGGATACTTCTGGATCTCCTACTACGACAAGTCTCTCTCTATGCCGGAGACCTACAACTTCGACCTCTACTCCTATAGCGACAACACTGAGTACATTGCCGACCAGTACGATTACCTCGTCTCTGATGCGACAGTGGTAAACGACGGTATCGACACCCCCGTCTACGCCGCCAACATCTTCAAGGCGAGCGATGACATGGACGTGCGCACGCTGTCCTGCGCTACGTACAAAACCGACACCACGGTCACCTTCCAGGTCTACCTGCTCGACGACAAGGCTACGACTCCTACCGATGCCAAGCACAGCAAGCTCGCCTACACCACGCAGGCGACCTTCAGGTACGGCGGTTATCACCGCGTCACGCTCGACAAGAGCGATTGGGTTCCCATGCGCAAGGGGCAGCGCTACGCCGTGGTGACCACGCAGCAGGCATCCGACGGTAAGTACTATCAGGGCGCTGCCGTCAACACCACCGCCAAGCTCACCAAGAAAGAGCTCGAGGAGTACCGCAAAGAGGTCGCAGAGATGTACGACAACTATTATCGCTCTCTGTTCAAGGAGTACCTGACCATGTACTACGAGAGCGATGCGGGCAAGGAGGAGCTCAACGGCAGGACCGTCGAAGAGGCGGTAAACGACGCACTTGACGATGTGATGGAAAGCGAGAAGGTAGTCACGATGCTCGAGAAGACCGTCGATGCCGCAGTGGACAATCGCAGCAAGGTCTACTTCAAGGCAAGGGTCAACGTGGGTGAGAGCCTGGTCGGCTCTTCCGAGCAGCTTGGAGAGGAAGGCGGCGCATCGGGTGAGACCGAGTGGTTCGATTGGACCGCTGTCGTGCGCGAGGTCAAGCAGAACTACGGCAACGTCGCGGTGGACAACGCCTCCATCAAGGCCTTCGCAGAGATCAAGGACTACGCGAGCGTCAAGCAACTCAGCAGGCTGCAAGCTGCCGTGACCAACGGGCGTGCGGTGCTCGGCTCCGTGGTGGTGGCCGACAGCGGCGCCAAGGTCTCCGCGAGCAAGCAGTGGATGACCAAGGCAGACTACACCAAGCTGCAGAAAGCCGTCGCCAAGGCGCAAAAGCAGCTCGACCGCGCGGGAGATTACAAGACCACGCTGAGCATCAGCACGCCCACGCCGGCCAAGGTCAAGTCCGTGACGAGCGCCGTGACGAGCAAGGTCAAGGCTGGCGTCAAGCAGGGCAAGATCGTCGTCAAGGGCGGCTGCACCTACACCGTGAGCGGCTCTGCGCTCAAGCTCGCCAAGGTCGCGAAGTCCAAGGCCAAGGTGACGATCCCGGCCGCCATCAAGGTCAACGGCAAGAAGCTCAAGGTCACCGGCGTCAAGGCGGGCGCCTTCAACGGCACCAAGGTCAAGACCGTCACCGTCGAGAGCGCCGCGATGGCCAAGAAGGTCAGGGCCAGCATCAAGGGCTTCAAGGCGAG
>CAVCDT010000154.1:0-3544 GCA_963600995.1 Akkermansia muciniphila
CCTTAGAGTTCTCGAGCACGGAGTACGCGGTGAACACCTTGAAGGTCGAGCCGGGCTCGTAGGAGTCCGCCACGCTCCACAGCTTGCCCGCGTCGTAGTCATAGGTGGTCTTCTTGACCTTGGTCTTCTTGTCCTTGACGGTGTTCTTGGCAAAGGACGCGCAGGCGTAGACCTCGCCCGTGCTCGCATCGAGCACCGTGGCGCTGCCGCCCTTGGCAGAGTACTTCTTGACTGCTGCCTTGAGGCTCTTCTCGACCTTCTGCTGCAGCTTGATGTCGATGGAGGTGACGATGTCCTCGCCGTCTGTCGCCTTGTTGACGACGATGGAGCCGCCGGCGATGGGTGTGCCGTCGCTGCCCTTCTCCTGGGTAATCGAACCGTTGACGCCGGAGAGCAGCGAGTCGTACTGCAGCTCGAGGCCCGAGGTGCCGCGGTAGGACTCGGACAGGTCCGTCCTGCCCGCCACGTCCTCGTCGGCCACGATGTCGCCGTTCTCGTCCACCATCTTGAGGCCCACCGTGCCGATCACCTGGCTGCCCGTGTCGCCGTTGGGGTAGACGCGCGTGGTGTCGCTCTCGTAGTAGACGCCCTCGAGCTTCGCATCTGCAAGCTCCTGCTTGAGCTGGTCGGCCAGGTCCTTGTCGCAGCGGCGCACGACGACCACGTAGGCCGTGTTCTCGCGCGTGACCATCTCGTAGAAGTCGTCGTACTCCATCTTGTAGGTGGAGCCCAAGGCCTCGTAAAGCTTGGTGGCCACAGCCTCTGCCGCAGGGGTGAGGGTGGCCTTCTCCTCGTCTGTGACGGATTTGGCGTAGTCGATGTCGTTGGGGTTGACGTTGATGGTGACCGACTCGATGCTCGAGGCGATGACCTCGCCGTTGCGGTCGTAGATCGTGCCGCGCTTGGCGATGTCCTTGGTCACCTTGTTATGCTGGCTATCGGCCATATCGGACAGATAGCCGGCGTCGATCACCGTGAGCTTGACCAAGCCGCAAAAGACGGCGAGCACCAAGACTGCGAATATCAAGAAGAGCACGTTCTGGCGGATGGAGAGCAGGCCTTTGACGGCAGTGACAACGGAGACTTTGCCGCGGCCGCCTCCGCGATTGTCAGATCTGGACATGCAGGCGCTTCCCTATTTGGAGGCTGCGTAATCCGTGATGGACTTGACCGTCGCGGCGATGGATATGGAGCCGTTTGCAAAGGTCTTGGTCGAGGGCTTCACGGCGACCACGATGCGCTCGGTGCTCTTGGGGGCCTTCATGCCCATCTTGGCGGCCTTCTTCTGGATACTGGTGGGGTTGGAGAGCACGGAGTGCTGGATCTCGAGCTCGTTGCCAGTGGCACGGGCCTCCTCGATCTGGGTCTGCAGGCTGGCAGAGGCCTCGAGGGCCTGCACGGTGGACACGGATGCGAAGACGCGCACCAGGCACACGACAGCGAGCACGGCGATGACGACGATCGCGGCCTTGAAGCCGTGGACGGCGGCCAACGATAGCTTGGGAGCATGCTGTGCGCTGTGGCCCGCGCCCTTGATGACGCGCAGACGGCGGGCAGGGGCCTCTTGCGGGGGATTGTGTCGCTGCGGGTTTGCGGCGGCAGAGGAGTTCCAGTTCGCGTAAGCGTAGCGATCATCCTGGCGTGCTGTCATTGCCATGGACCTTGCCTCCTATCCTATCTGCAGGACCGCTTGCCCTACAACTTCGAAGCGACGCGCAGTATGGCGCTGTGCGCGCGCGGGTTTGCCTCTATCTCTGCAGCCGATGGTTTTATCGGCTTACGCGTGACGATCTTGAGTACCGGCTTCTTGCCGCACATGCACATCGGGAGATCCGGGGGGCAAGTGCAGGGGTTGGCGGCCTTGCGGAAGGCCTCCTTGACGATCTTGTCCTCGAGCGACTGATACGACATCACCGCGATCCTGCCGCCCGGGTTGAGCCAGCGGATCGCCGCCTCGAGCGCCTGGGACAAGACCTCCATCTCGCGGTTCACCTCCACGCGAAGCGCCTGGAACGTGCGCTTGGCGGGATGGCCGCCCTCGCGCCTGGCCTTGGCGGGTATGGCGCGTTTGATGAGGTCGACCAGCTGGAAGGTGGTGAGTATGGGCTCTTTGGCGCGGTCCTCCACGATGAACTTGGCGATGCGCGCGGCCCATTTCTCGTCGGAGTAGTCTCGAAGAACCCGGGTGAGATCTGCTTCGTTGTAGGTGTTCACAATCTCTGCTGCGGTTAGGGTGTTGTTACCCGGATCCATTCGCATGTCTAAGGCGGCGTCCTCCCTGTAGGAGAACCCGCGCTCGGGGAAATCGAACTGCGGTGAGCTCACCCCCAAGTCGAAGAGGATGGCGTCGACGCCGGGTACCTCCGCCTGGACGAGCAAGCGGTCCATATCGCCAAAGTTGCCTTTGAGCAAGATGGGCGCGATATCGAGCTGTGCGCTTGCGAGGCGCTTGCCCGCAGCCTCGAGCGCGATGTCGTCCTGGTCGATACCCAGCAGGATGCCGCTTGGCGCGATGCGCTTTGCGGCCTCGATAGAATGACCCGCTCCGCCCAGGGTGCAGTCGAGGTACACGCTGCCGTCTCGCAGCTTGAGGGCCTCCATGCACTCCGTGAGCATCACGGGGATATGCCGGAATTCAAGTGTCAATGTGCTAATCCTGCATCATGAAGTCTTCCATGGAGAAACCGCCCATGGTCTCCTCATAAGCCGCCGCGCTCCAGATCTCGATGTGGTCGTCGTCGCCGATGATCCAGACATCCTTCTCGATGCCGGCGAGCTCGCGCTTGCGCGGTGACAACGTGATGCGCCCGGCAGAGTCCACGCTTGCGTTCTCTGCAGAGGCGTTGAGCTTCTTGCGAAACATCACATCCTTGGTGGAGCGGGGGTTGTACCCGCCGGTGCCGTCCTCGTTCTTGGGGAAGAAGAGGTCGACCCATGCGTTGTAGGCTTCCTCGGAGAAAACAGAAAGCGCCCCGCCTAGGCTGGGCACCACGACGACTTCCTCCGGGAGCGCCTTGCGGAACTTGGCAGGCAGCGAGACACGACCCTTGGCGTCAACGGTGTGCTGATATTCGCCGTGGAATCGCATGGCCGCCTTTCAGAATCCTTCGAGATGCAGATCTTTGGCAGTCCCCCAGTGCTGTGTTTTAGGAGTTCGTTGAGGGGGAACTGCTTGCTGCAGTATATCCCATTTCATGCCACTTTAAGGGAAAACATGGTCATCCAACCCACCCAACGCCCCACTTTGAGACACAAGCCGTTGACTCCTGCGCAGCAAAAATGGCGGCAAACACAATATCTTGTGGTGGGATGATGTGGAGGGCACTAGTTGTGCATAGTGGGAAAGGTGGGGCGTTTGACCATGAATTTTCTGTGTGCGAAGGCGGGCGTGCAGGCGGATCTTGCGCTCAGAGGGCGGCCGCGCAGGCGGCGCTGCGCTCAGAGGGCGGCCGCGCAGGCGGCCCTCCGCTCAGACTCGGCACCCGATCACGCTCGAAGCGCCTGCAGCTGCGGAGAAAACGCCTTCGGCGTTTTTGGGTCCTCG
>CAVCDT010000155.1:0-3538 GCA_963600995.1 Akkermansia muciniphila
CGGCCAAACAGCCAAGAACATAAGCCGGCTATTTCAAGAGATCAATACCTTGCGTAGACCTGACCGGGCAATCGTTCTTTTCGATGAAATCGACGCCCTCGCTCTCGATCGCGTGAATCAGCATGATGTGAGGGAGATGGGCCGCGCAACGTCCTCGTTGCTCCGCGAGCTCGACAATATGAACGAGCAGGTCGTCCTTATTGCAACGACCAACCTCTATAAAGAGCTTGACAAGGCGCTTGTGAGGCGTTTTGACGCGTCCATCGATTTTGGGCGTTACACCCGCGAAGACTTGATTGACATAGCTGAGGTCATCTTGGGCGGTCTGCTTTCGCGTTTTAAGGGCGCGGGACGAGACATGCGTCTCTTCAGGAAGATCATCGCGCAAATGAACGAGATTCCGTTCCCTGGTGAGTTGGAGAACATGCTGAGGTCGGCGCTGGCATTCAGTAAACCGGACGATCCGCACGATTACTTGCGTCGGCTCTATGTAAGGGCCTGTTCCGAATCGTCGTTGTCGGATCTTCCCAAGCTAAAGGAGCAGGGTTTTACCGTTCGTGAGATGGAGACGCTTTCTGGCGTATCAAAGAGCACGATTTCTCGTGAGCTGAAGGAGGCTGGCGATGAATGATCTTCTTCAGCTTAAGGGTCAGTTTCAGTATGGAAAAGCCAATAAACCTGGCGCTCCGGAGCTTCCGAAGGGGCAGGTGGTAAGCTCTGCGCACCTACGGGAACTTGCGAACGACCTGCGAGGCATCAAGGGGTATTGGGCTGCGAAAAATGTCCCGTTCAATCCGCTCGTAACCGTTGTGTATGGCGCCGTTGTTGCGAAGAGTAACCGCATCCATCGCCTGCTTGGCGGTACGGGCGCTAAGGCAAGCGCCTCGATTGTGGGCGCTAGGTTTGAAGGCGAAGGTGGCGAGACCCATCACGAAATCACTCACTGCATCCCCATGGAGATAATCGACGAGTCGATTTCTCTGCTGGAGGAATGCGCGGCCATTGTGGATGGGGCGCACGGTGGGGCAATCGATGATGCCGCTCTCAAGCAGGTCAACGGAAGTGGTCTTAGGGGCAAGAGCAACCTTACCAAGACGTCGTTTTCGCAGGCAATTAAAGATGCGCACTATGCCAGGAAGTTTTACGTGAACACCTCATCTGAAGAGGTGGATGATTGGGTAGTTGTAAGCGTCTATAACACTGGCTATAAGGACGTACGCTCGTTTCTTGCCGATCTTGGGATTACGCTGACGCCCGACCAGGTGCTCGGCAGCTCAGTGAGGCTTAATCCGGAAGAGTACCACGCGCTTGCTTCACGGTACCCCTTTCTCGTATCGATGGCGGTTTCTGATATCTCCTTCCTGGAGCCCGACGATTTCGGCATCGAGGACGATGCGACGGCAAGCATCCCGGCGCCTGGGAACGAGCCAGTCATCGGCGTTCTCGACACGCCCTTCGACGACAGGGTTTACTTCAAGGATTGGGTTGAATCACGTGATTACATCCCCTCCGAGATTATCTTGGACGCAAGCGAGAAGAAGCATGGCACGGCGGTCACGTCCCTTATCGTTGACGGACCTTCGATTGTCCCTGAGCTGGATGACGGCTGCGGCAGGTTTCGCGTTCGTCACTTTGGCGTTGCCACGGGCAAAAGGTCAAGCTCCTTTGCCTTCATGCGCAATGTAAAGGCGATTGTTGAGCAGAATCGTGATATCAAGGTTTGGAATATCTCGCAGGGGTCTGTCCGGGAGATTGCCCGCAACTTTATGTCGCCAGAGGGGGCTATTCTCGACGAGCTTCAGACGAGGTTCGACGACATCGTGTTTGTGGTTGCCGGCACTAATAAAACGGACCTTGACCAGGAAAAGATTGGTGCTCCGGCGGACTCCATCAATTCTCTCGTGGTGAATGCCACATCTTTTTCGGGGGAGACGGCAAGTTATTCTCGGCGTGGACCAGTTCTCGATTTCTTCAAGAAGCCCGATGTGTGTGCCGTAGGCGGGGATAAGGACAAGCTGATGCCTGCGTGCACGGCAACCGGTCAATGCTGGATATGCGGTACGTCCTCTGCTGCTCCCTGGATTGCGCGCAAGATGGCCTATCTTATGCAGGTTATGGGGCTCTCGCGCGAGGTTGCCAAGGCTCTCATCATTGATTCGGCTGCAGGCTGGGACTATAAGGGCAGCGTGTATCGCGGCTATGGCCAGGTGCCCGTTCGGATCGAGGACGTTGTGCGTTCTTGTAATGACGAAATCAAGTTCACCCTCTCGGGAACCTCTGAGGGCTACGAGACCTACAACTATGGCATCCCCGTGCCTGTCGCTAAGGGCAAGTGCCCCTATATTGCGCGGGCTACGCTCTGTTATTTTCCGCAGTGCGACCGACGGCAAGGGGTTGACTACACAAGCACCGAGATGGACCTGCATTTTGGGCGCATCGACGATAAAGGCAAGGTCAAGCCGCTTAACAACAATCGCCAGGGCGAGGAAGGCTACGCGACCAGAGAGGGGACTGCCCGCAAGAGCTATCGCAAGTGGGACAACGTTAAGCATATCGGTGAGGAGCTTAAGGAGAACGGGCGCGAAAAGAAGGCGTACGGGACGGGCATGTGGGGCATCAAAATCCGCACCACCGAAAGGGGTGACGGCTCTGATAAGAAAGGACAAGGTCTCCGCTTTGGTGCGGTGGTAACGCTTAAGGAGATCAATGGCGTCAACCGCATCGATGACTTTGTGCAGCGTTGCTCGCTTAGAGGTTGGATTGTTAACCGGGTTGACGTCCAGACGAGCGTGGATATCTATAACGCGGCAGAGGTCGACATCGACTTCGAGGATTGATGTGGGACTGTTGGCCATGCCTAGTGAGCGGGGAAGCTAATGAGCTCTGATGCCATCCAACTTATTTCGTGCATCCTAACGACAGTATGCGGCCTGGGGGCAATTGCCGCTGCGATATGGACTGTTCGAGAAAGTCAGAGGCCGCAGCCGGTGGTGTTTCTCGAACACAATAGGGGTAGGGTTTGCGTCCTGCTTGTGGTTCAGAACTTTGGGAGTGGCGTGGCGAGAGACCTTAGTATTCAGGGCTTTGACTACGACTGTATGGTGGGCGAAAACTGCAAGGAGAGTGTCTCCAACAGCTTCGTGGGGACAGGAATTCCACTTTTGGCCCCCGGTGCTTGTCGTGACACCATTATCCTGGCTGGTCCAGCTGATATGAGCGGTCATGAGACTTCAGAATGCGCTGTAACTCTTAGGTATAGGGAAAGGGGCTTCTTCGGTGGGAATAGGTGGACTACCGAGGAGTTTGTTCTTGATATGGGGTCGTTTGCGGGGAGTTTATATTCCGACAGCGAGCTGCATGAAATAGCCAAAGCCACGAAGAAGATGTCTGATGCCCTTGCCAGGATGACCAAGTGCTCGAATCAGTGATGGGTGTGAATGGAAGAGGCGCCTGAGGCACGATCGCCATGTCCAATTTGTAATGTGGCCCGCTTAAGTTGGACACGGTTTTGGCAACCGGGAGTGAGCCCGCACAATGT
>CAVCDT010000156.1:0-3522 GCA_963600995.1 Akkermansia muciniphila
CGTCTATCAAGATGCCGAGGGCAACTACCTCTATCTCGCGCTCGATTTGGTCGTGGTCTGCCTTGCGGCCTTCCTGTTGTCGCGCACGCTCACGGGCTGCATGCTCTGGTTCGTGGTCGCGGCCTTCGTATGCGCTGCCGCCCAAGCCTTCTGGTCTGCCGAGGACAGCGTTGCGAGCATCGCCGCGGTGGTGAGCGCATTGTCGCTGGTGATCTACCGCAACTTCAGGCTGGGGGTGCGCGGCGCCCAGGCAGCCAAGAAGGGCGCCGGCGGTATGGCGTTCGCCACGGCCGTCGTACCCGCTGCCGCAGCCTGCGCCATCGCCGTTGCGGCATGGGTGCTGGTCATCGCGCCGCTTGGCCCGGGCACGCTGGACGTCAAGCTCTTCACGGAGTACCGCCAGCTGCCCATCGAGGAGTACGTGGGCACGGCGACCGAGCGCCCCTTGCTCAACTACGACATGACCTCCAAGACCACCGTCGACGGCGACGCCTACACCACCGACGACCTCAAGGAGGACGCGACCAGCGACGTGACCGTCGACGCCGCAAGCGCCATGCAGCAGCAGGCCCTGGCCAATGCCGCGGGCTCCGGCACGGGCAGCTCGGCCGGCGGCGGCAGCAAGCAGGACTACTCCAACGACTCGACCAGCCAGGTCTACAACCCCATCTCCTACGACAGCCAGTTCCCCTGGCTGGTGGTGTGGATCGTCATCGCAGCGTGCGTCCTGGCTCTGTTCATTGGCTACTTCTTGGGCCGCCGCTACCTGCGCCGCCGCCGCTTGCGCCAGATCCTGGCCAAGGACCCGTCGAGCCAGATCAAGGAGCTCTACCGCCTGCTGCTCGCCAAGCTCGAGCGCATCGGGTTCGCGCAGCCGCAGGGCATGAGCCTCACGGAGTACGCAGCGACATCCGCGCGCGCCATGGACATGATGACGGAGGAGACGCGCGTGCCCTTCGCCGCGATGACGGAGGTCTACGTGGCCTGCGTGTACGGCGACAAGCAGCCCACGCAAGACGATGCCGTGCTCTTTAGCGCGTACTACCTGCGCTTCTGGAAGGCCGCGCGCGCCCAGCTGGGCAACCTCAAGTACTTCTTCAAATCGTTTAGGCTCTAGGAAGGGCACACTATGAAACTCGAGGCCAAAGACCTCCAATGCGGGTGGGAGCCGCAGAACCCCACCCAGCGCTATATAAGCTTCTCGGTCGAGAACGGCGAGGTCTGCTGCATCCTGGGCCCCAACGGCTGTGGTAAGTCGACGTTGCTCAAGACCATCTTGGGCCTGCTGCCGCGCCAAAGCGGCCTTGTCACCATCGACGGCAAGGACATCGCGCGTTGCAGCCCCAAGGAGCGCTCCAAGCTGCTCGCGTACGTGAGCCAGGCGCATACGCCGCCTTTCGCCTACCGCGTGCGCGACGTGGTGCTCTTGGGCCGCGTGGCGCAGATCGGCAGCCAGCAGCCCACGGCAGACGACTACTGCATCGCCGACAACGCGCTTGCGGATATGGGCGTCTACCACCTGCGCAACGCGCTCTACACGGATATATCCGGCGGCGAGCTGCAGCTCGTGATGATCGCGCGCGCCGTGGCGCAGCAGCCGCAGATACTCGTCTTGGACGAGCCCACAGCCGCGCTCGACTACGGCAACGCCATGCGCGTCATCGGCAAGCTGCGCGAGCTGTCCTATCGCGGCTACGGCGTCATCATGACCACGCACAGCCCGGACCACGCCTTCATGCTCGACTCCAACGTCCTGCTCTTGCAGAAGGGCAAGCCGATGCAGTTCGGGCGGGCGGTCGACATCATCACCGAGGCCAACATGCGCAGCGCCTACGGCGTCGACGTCGAGACCAAGGAGTTCCTCACCCGAGACGGCGAGGTATGCCGCATGTGCGCGCCGGTATTCAAGAAGTTCCTCAAAGAGCAGGAGCCTGCCAAGAGCAGCGCCCCTCAAGGCAGCAAGAACGGCTCCTAAGGCGATAAGAGCAGTACCCAGGGAAAGTAAGACACGCGCCTGCCCTGCGGGCATGGCTTGAAGAAAGGACAAGGCACCATGAGTGACAACGCAAACGCGCAGGCCGGCATGCCTGCCGCCCCCACCGCGCAGGAGGCGCAGGCCGCCCAACGGCTGATGGAGCGCATCGCCGCCAACGTCGACACCGTCATCCAGGGCAAGCACGAGGTGGTCCAGCTGGTCATCATGGCGCTTGTCGCCGGCGGGCACGTGCTCTTGGAGGACCTGCCCGGCACCGGCAAGACCACGCTGGTCAAGGCAATGGCCAAATCATCGGATATGAGCTTCAGTCGCATCCAGTTCACGCCTGACCTCATGCCCAGCGACGTAACGGGATTCACCTTCTACGACCAGCAGACCAAGGAGTTCCGCTTCATGCCGGGCGGCGTCTTTGGCAACCTCGTCTTGGCCGATGAGATCAACCGCGCCAGCGCCAAGACGCAATCCGCCCTGCTCGAGGCCATGAGCGAGGGCCAGGTCACCGTCGACGGCAACACGCATGTGCTCGAGCAGCCCTTCATCGTCATCGCCACGCAGAACCCGGTCGAGCAATTCGGCACCTTCCCGCTGCCGGAGGCCCAGCTCGACCGCTTCATGATGAAGCTCTCCTTGGGGTATCCGGATTTCGAGCAGGCCGTGCAGGTGCTCAAGCTGGGAGAGCGCGCCAAGAAGGCTGTCACTCCCGTCTGCGGCGCGGCAGACATCATGGCGCTGCGCTCGATAGCCGAGCGCGTGCATGTGAGCGACATGCTCTACCGCTACATCATGCAGATCATCACCGCGACGCGCGACAACACGGACATCCTCGTCGGGTCGTCCATCCGCGGCGCAGAGGCGCTTTTGGCCCTGGCGCGCGTGCAGGCGCTGGTCAACGGCCGCGGCTACGTGGTGCCCGACGATATCAAGCCCCTCGCGTGCAACGTGCTGCACCATCGCATCATGCTCAGCCACAACGCCAAGAGCGCCGGTCGAAGCGCAGACGACGTCATCGCCAATATCCTGAGCGGCATCCATGTGCCCCACATCGAGCAAGGCGAGCTCACGGGCGGCAGGCGATGAACAAGCAGACGGGTCCGACCGGCCTGCCTGCGCCCTGTGCGGCAGGGGAGGGTGTTATGCTCTCGAGGCGCGCGTTTGCCAGCGCCCTTGCCTGCGGGACGGCTGCTGTCGCGCTGGGCGGCCTGACGGCCTGCAGCAACGGCAGCGGGAACGGCGCGCAGGTCACGCAGGGTTTCGCATCGGATGCCGAGGTCCTAAACGAGCCGGTAACCATCTACATCGTCGCGGATGAGACGCTCAAGCGCGGCGAATCCGATCTGGGGCGCGTAGAGTCGTACTTCTCTCGCTACCAGGAGCAAGCCGGGCGAGAGCAGGTGACACTTGCCATCAAATACAAGACGTCTGAGCAGATCGCCAAGATGGCGAGCGAGGGCTTCGAGGACGGTACCGCCGTTATCGGCATCGAAAGCGCGATATCGGCAGCTTGCGACGTGGGGACACTCGACGGC
>CAVCDT010000157.1:0-3513 GCA_963600995.1 Akkermansia muciniphila
CTCGTCTTCCTCCATCTCCTCGGCGACAAACCTGGCGATCATTGCCTCGCTTGCGCCGTCGGCTCTCATCTGCCGAGCCATCTCCTCGTATTTTGGTTCCACCGTAGTCTCCTTCGTTGCGGGGCTCGATTTCCGCTAGCTTACTTTGCTTCCCTGCCGCTCGTGCTCGCCCGGCTCCCTTCCGCATCGCCTTTGCCGGCCGAATGATACCTACCCCGTAAAATTACGTACCTACCCCGCAGTTTTACGGGGTAGGTACGCAGCTGCCTATGCGTTTTCTGGGAGCCTGTAGAACTGGTTGGGATCGTAGGGGTTCTTGCCCACCCATTCCAGCAGTCCCTTTTCGCGAAGACGCTTCAGCGTCTCGGATGCGGTCTTCTTCCCGATCTCGGCGCTCTCAGAGAGCAGGCCGGTGGTGACCCTTCCGTTTGTTGCAACGATGGTCATGGCCTTGCGCTCGTTTTTCCCCAGCATATCGAATACGGTTTCCGGGATTGCTCCGCTGCCTCGCTTGGCGTCAGCGGCCCTTTCGGCATTGGCGGCGCTGCTGTCCTCGACGACGATTTGCGAACCTGGACGGTCGAAGCGGATGACGGTGGTGTTGACGGTCTGCCTGTACCCGAATTTCACCCCGGCGGCATCGCAGTCTCTCTTGATGCGGGGGATGCCCGTGCCGTAACGCTCGATCATTCCCGAGCGGAAGAGCGCCTGCGCGATGCTGGGGTTGCGCTGGCTGAAGTCGCCGACCGAGCCGTCGAGGTGCTTGTCGGGGGAGTCTCCCTCGGGGAACAGGCCCGGGTTCACTATCTCGACGAAATCCATGTACACGTTGACCTCGACCGCGGTGCCGCTGAGATAGTCGCGGTGGCACAACGCGTTGGCGATGGCCTCGCGCACTGCCTCCCTGGGAATCTCCGGAATCTCGAGTCTCTGCATCCCGGGCTCGCCGAACACGAACCTGCGGCGGATGTTGGAGAGCACGAAGAATTCCGCCTTCTTGAGCAGCTGTATGAGCGGCAGGCACTCCTGCTGCAGGTCGAAGATGTCGACCTTGTCGTTGCCTGCCAGCAGCCCCATCTTCATCCTCGGGTATATGGCCGGCGCGCGGCAGAACAGCTCGACGCCGGCGTTGATGAGCGTACCGTCCTGCGCGACCATGTCGAGCCGCGCGAGGGTGTCGGCCACGGTGGTGAACTCGCCGCCTATGCGGCCCGCCTTCACGCCCATCTCGACGAACTCGCGCACCGCCGCCTCGTCGGCGTCCGAGACGGGCCTTCCCGATGGCAGCGTGTCCCAAGGCGCCATGCTGTGCGCCCGCTTCACCATCATGGCCTGCAGCTCAGAGGCCGACAGGGCCTTGTTCGACGCGCCCACGCGTATGAAGTAGCGGCCGTCGGCCGAGTACGGCGCTTCCGACCCGGAAAAAGTCACCCGCAGGAACGATTTGCCCTCGTTGGCGACGCGTTCGACCGTGGGGAATATGCGCGGCTCGATTTTGTCCGAGACCCACGCTACGATCTGGCGAATTGTGGCGTCCGCGACATCTTGCCCGATGACCTCTCCGTCGTCCTTGACGCCGAAGTACAGCTCTCCTCGGCCGTGCTTGTTGAGCATGGCGCTCATGGCCTGCAGGGCTTCTTTGTGCTCTCCCGTCGACTTCTTGAACTCGACGGTCTCGCTCTCGCTGCCTAGGTTCATCCGGGCCGCCTTCCTGTCCGCGTTCGATGCTTCGGATTATATCCTGTCGGGTTTGGGTCCTTGACGTTGTGGCGCCGCCTATCGCTACTTACTCACCTCGCCAAAAGCAGCCATTTTTGGTTAAGCTTGGCATGACCCGCTACAGGCGGCGTGCCGGTAGCGTGATGCCATCAGCTTCGCTGTAGGGATTGAGCTGGATTTGTGGCGAGGTCCCCCAGCACGGTCTCGAGCCAGTTTGGCGGCGACCGCCGCCTTGAGTGCGTCCGTCATCGCACTGCCAAGCGAAGTCGTTGGTGTTCTGCTGTGGTACCAAGCGGTGCTAGGGGCCTTTTGCGGGAAATGCAATGTTTGACAATTGGCCAGGCTCAAGAATGCTCTTTCTCGCTGACGCTCAATCCGATATCGGAATATCGGCGCACCCGTTTCGGAAGCTACTTCGCAATTCCTCAACAGTGGGACGTTCGTTTTCGCAAGCGATATCAAGGGCTTCCAGGATGTCGGCTATGGCCGTCCGATCGTCATCGCTCAGTTCGACCTCGCCGCATAGCCTTATTTGCGGCGGAAGCATCTCAAACCCTTGGCGTTTCATGCTTCTTTCGGTGTTCGAATTGGCTATCAGTAGCGGAAACCGATCGCGTAGGAACACGGCACCATGGCTGCCATCGTCGGAATTGATGGAGAGGCTGAAAACGAGCCATAGCTCAGGCATCGTAAGCCAACAGTTGGCAAGAGCTAGTCCCTCGCCAAGAAGAACCGTTCTGCTCTCCAAAGGAATCGGACCCTGATATCCTAGGAAACGGCCTAACAGAATTGTCTGTGACAGGATGCTTGCACTGTCAGGATAGCCATCCAGCCACCTTCGCCCTTCGCTGGTACGCAAAAGAGGACGCACCCTATTGGTTGACCCCAGGACGTTCATCATCAAGTAAAACCTGGCACAAAAGCTTGCCATGGCGACATCCTGCCGCACGCCCGGCGCGTAATGACCCATAGGGGTCTCGAACGAAACAGCTTTTTTGTAAGCGTCCCTGCACTTGTCGCGCATGCCAAGAAGACCGTAGCAGAGGCACAGTTCATAATAGGGGTATCCTAGCGATGGATGGCTTCCAAGCGCCGTAAGCCGCTCTTCAAGCGCAGGAATATGCTTCTTGGCTTCTGTCGGATCAAAGCGAGTCAGATGCCTTAAAAGCTCCCACCTGACTTCAAGCGAGTCCATGATTTGCAGGCCACGCTCAAGAAGGCAAATAGCGCTCTCGAGGGAGCTGGCTACTTGCTTCCAGTTACCACTCTTGATCTGGTAAAGTGCCGCCCGCTCCCTATAGATATATGCTTGCAGCTTGATGGCCTCTGAAGGCAGCGAGCTTTCCCACTCGACTAAATCATGCTGCATGTCATTCTCGTAGTATGAGTTTACGGCATTTGCAATCTTTGCTGCATTTGGATCAGCGGTGGCAAGTCCCCCAAGCATAACGAAGAGGTTCTTGAATACCGATAACCTATCAGCGGGTTTCAGGTGCTTAAGGTTAAGGTTGCAGCTACCGAAATATTCAAGGACCCGTTCAGGGTCGAGACCGTCCGCCCAAGCTATGCGTCCAAGGCTTGCCATCGCAACGGTACGCTGCTCATCGGATAGGCTTGTTGTTTTGAGCATGCTTGTGAGCTCATCGGCAAATAGCTTCTCTTTCTCGGTTCTTGTGGCACCTAACTGCCGCAAGAACATCAGCTTCAGGTTGAAAAGCGCCTCCTGATCCCTTCCGCTGTGGGCGTCTAGCGTCTCGGCATATTCATCGATAAGCTCCCAGCCCGCTGCAGCAC
>CAVCDT010000158.1:0-3456 GCA_963600995.1 Akkermansia muciniphila
CGCCAGCGCCAAAGTGCAGATGCATGCGGTGGTCTTGAATGCGAATCGATTCATGGGTCTCTCCTTGCTGTTGTGGATGTCGTGCCTGATCGCGCCTGCGCGCGGTGGCGCTGGGGCTGCGCCTGCTGTCGGGGCCGCTCCTGCCGCCCGCCGGGCTGTCCGCCCTGCTGCCGCTACGCGCCCTTGCAGCCAAGCTTCTGCCCGTAGGCGCAGTAGTCGTCCTGCGCCATGAAGTCGCCGTCGTGGTAGTACGCCGCGCGTGCTCGGCAGCCGCCGCAATGCTCTTCGTGGCCGCACCCGCCGCAGTTGCCGCCGTAGGCCTGGGTGCGCAGGCGCTTGAACACGGGGCTGTTCGCCCAAATCTCGTCGAAGGGCCGCTCGCGCACGTCGCCGGCCTCCTCGGTCATGTACGCGCACGGGCGCACGATGCCCTCGCTGCCCACGACGCAGTAGGTGAGGCCGGCCAGGCAGCCGCGCGTGTAGCGCGTGGGGATGTCCAGCTGCGCCGCCACGCGCGTGAACTGCGGCGCGCAGGTAGGTTTGACGTCGATGTCCACCTCGGCGCTCTTGCGCATGATGTCTTTGAGCAGGGCCTCGTTCTCGAGCACCTTGAGGCTTGTTTCCTCGATGTACCTGCCGCGACCCACGGGGATCAGGAAGAAGATGGAGTGGTTGGCCGCGCCCAGCTCCTGGGCGAAATCCGTGATGGCGCAAACCTCGTCGCGGTTCCAGTCGACCACGGTGGTGTGGATCTGGAAGGAAAGCCCCGCGCGCTTGCAGGCCTCGATGCCTGCGAGCGTGGCCTCGTGCGCGCCGGGGACGCCGCGGAAGGCGTCGTGCTTGGCGGCGTCGAGGCTGTCGATGCTGATGCCCATGGAGCACGCGCCGGCATCCTTGAGCTTGCGCGCCACCTCGTCGGTGATGAGCGTGCCGTTGCTTCCGAACACCGGGCGCAGGCCCAGCGACGCGGCGTGCGCCACCAGCTCGAAGATGTCGTCGCGCATGAGCGGCTCGCCGCCGCTGAAGATCATGATCTTGAAGCCCGCGCGGGCGATCTGCTCGATCATGGTCTTGCCCTCCGCCGTGCTCAGCTCGCGGCTGTCGCGCTCGGCGGCGTCTTGGTAGCAGTGCTTGCACTTGAGGTTGCACCTGTTGGTGGTCATCCAGGATACGATCAAAGCAGCTCCTCTCTCTTAAGCCGGGAGGAATGCTATAGGGTGACGCTGCGTCATGGGCAAGCGCTTGCGTCGAAAATTCTCGATTTTTTGGGGTGAATGGCCGCAGCGCGGGCGGTACGGTGTGAAAAAGCGCTGGTCAGAGGCTACTGCTCGATCTCTAGAAGTTCCGCCGCGTCCTTGAGAAAGCTGAGCGTCCTGCGCTGGATGCCGGCGTAGAAGTCGCGCCCGTACTGCTTGGGGCCTTGCGCGCGCTGGTTGGCCAGGCGTTTGAGCCCGGCGAGCGCGTAGTGCATGCCGCCAAGCTGGACGAAGCGCTGCCCCAGGGCGCGCCCCCGCTCGTCGCCCGGCTCCACGCCGTCGTGCATGGCCTCGATGGTGTCGCCCATGAGCTGGTGCCAGCGGGCGATTTCCTTGCGCGTGAGCTCCGGCACGCTTTCGCCCTCGTAAGCTTCGCCGTTGATGGCCATCCACAGCACGTCCTCGCGGTTTTGCACGTCGCCGATGGCCTGCGCGAAGTCGCTCCACCGCACGCTGCTGCTTTGATCGAGATGCTTCTGCAGGCTGTTGACGGTGTTGAGGCTGCGCAGGATGCTCACGCTCTCGTGCTCAAGTTCACGGGTGCGCTGCTCCAACGCCTGCGCCAGCTCTGCGTAGCTGTCGCAGCCTTCCGCTTCCTTGATCTGCGCGAGTGAGAACCCCAGGTACTTGAGGGTGAGGATGCGGTACAGGCGCTCTTCGTCCTCGTGCGAGTACAGGCGTTGGTTTTGCTCGCTTTTGCTGGTGGGGTGCAGCAGGCCCTTTTGATCGTAGTATTGGATGGTGCGCACGGTCACGCCCACGCGTTTCGAGAGCTCGCCCACCGTCATAAGGCTGTCTTCTTGCATGTGCATGGGCTCTCCCTGGTACTGTGCTTTGGCCGGCGGTAAAAGTGCATCGAGCTATTATCGCCGCTGATACGGCGTTGCCGTCAAGGGCGAAGATGGGCGGTGGGACGCTTTGCGGCGGCGCCGGCGCCTGTTTTTTACGGTGATGCTAACCCAGAAGGAATATAAATTGCTACTCCAGTTCGATGACGTGGGGTTTGACGTCGGGGTCGTGGTTGGCAAGGCATTCCACGCAGTTTCCGTCCAATGCCTGCTCGCGGATCCATTCGAGCGACCTGGGCTTTCCTGTCGAACGCGCCGCTCGAGAGAACATCGTCACGCGCCCACTTTGCATCGTTTCGCGCCATTTGCAAGCAGATGGCGTCTTCTGCGGCGACCTTGTGGCGCGGCTGGATGCTGCCCCCCCAAGGAAAGCGGTCGCTGCGCAGCTTGCGAGCTTGTGAGAACAGTTAAAAGTAGCTAGGATTCTGGACAGATAAACCAAACGAGCGATGGAGGCATCATGGCGATCACGATGGGTCTTGCAGAGGCGAAGAACAACTTCTCGCGCGTTACCGCCGAGGTTAACAGGACCGGGCGCCCGGTCACCGTGCTGAAGAACAACAAGCCATGGGTGGTTATCAACCCAGCTGCAACGACGAGCGGCGCAGGCAATAGTGCGGTCGATGTGGCCGTCGACTTCATGGACGAGTACGCCGACGTGTTCGAGGAACTCGCTAAATGAACGGCTTCGCAGAACCCTTGGATAAGGACACAGTGCTGCAGATTCATTCTGCGGCTATTGTCAGGTTCGGCGGACTTGACGGGGTGCGAGACGAAGGCTTGCTTGAGTCGGCGTTGGCTCAGCCGTTCCAGACATTTGGAGGCATGGAGCTTTATCCTTCCTTGGCACAGAAGGCGGCACGTTACGCCTATGGAATAGCGAGCAACCATCCATTTGCCGATGGAAACAATCGGACAGCGACGGCGGTGATGGGCGTTTTCCTTCGATTGAACGGCTGCTGCTTCAAGCCGACGCATAACGAGCTGCTGGCAACCATGCTCGGCGTGGCGGAAGGAAGCATTTCCTGTGAACAGCTTGCGGGTTGGATAGAAGAGCAGATCTAGGAGACTAGCCCTGACCCGATTCGGCGTTGGTCTCGGCGAGCCTTCGCTCGTGAACCGCCCAGGCGCACGCGGCCGCCACGGCAAGGGCCGCCGCAAGGCCGATTCCTGCACCCAGCACGAGCAAAAGGATGCACAAAAACGCAAGGGACGAATCGGCATCGAGCAGCGATATCGCCAAGCACGATGCGGCCGCGATGAGAGAGCCTGCCGCGGGCATCCATTTGATGCGGTCCATCTTCGAGGCCCACACGCCCGAAACGGTGGACAGGATCATCATGCCGGCCAGC
>CAVCDT010000159.1:0-2653 GCA_963600995.1 Akkermansia muciniphila
CTCTAACGACACTTTCGCGTTATTAGAGGGGCTCGCTTCGTTCTAACGACACTTTAGGGCCAAAAAGTGTCGTTAGATTTGAGTTGATGTTTCTGGCGGCGCATCTGCAGCCATGCTTAGAAATCCTCGTTGTTCGCCATAAATTCGACGATGTTGAGATGTTTGATGCCGCTTCGCCTTTGGAGGAGCCTGTCCATGGTAAGCAGATACTTCGGGTAGTTGTCTTTGATTCTCTCAAGTGATGCGAACTCGCGCTCTTCTGTTGAGCGCTCGGCAATGGTCATGGCCACTTGCACGTATGAGTAATCGCCTGCCGATTTCCTTAATACAAAGTCGCATTCCAGCCTGCCGATTCTCCCGACGCTGACGGCATAGCCTTTGGAACGAGCGCTGTGGTAGACGATGTTTTCAAGAGCCGGGCCGTAGTTCACTCTGTTATCGGTGTTCCTGGCGAAGTAAAAACCCAGGTCGGCAAGATAGTACTTCTCCTCCCGCTGGAGAGACCTGCGCGACTTCATGTCGAACCGCTGACAGCGATACAAGATCTTTGCGTCGATGAGAATCTGGATGTAGCGGTTGAGGGTCTCTCGCTTGATCGGGATGCCCTCGACCCTGTTGAAGTGGTCGAGGAGGTTTGTGATGCTCGTCGTGGCGCCAAAGTTGTTGATGAGATAGTCCCTTACGGCGTTGAATACGCTTACGTGGCGCACTTGCACGCGTCGCTTGACATCCTTCTCGAAGATCTCCTCAATGATTCCCTCGATATAGACCCTTTTTTGCTCGTTGTTCTCGTAGGCCAGGCTGCCAGGGAACCCTCCCGTCATGATGTAGTTGCCGAACTCGGCATCGAGGTTTGACTCAACGCGATGCCCCAGCATCCTCTTCATGCCTAGGTACTCGTCGAAATCGAGCGTGAAGGCCTCGAACTCCAGGTAGCGTCCTGTGAGCTTGGTGGCCAGCTCGCCGGAGAGGAGATACGCGTTCGAGCCGGTGAGGAATATCGACCAGCCCCCATCTGTGCGGTAGCCGTTGATGAGGGGCTCGAACCCTTTGACGTTTTGGACCTCGTCGATGAGGAGATACCTTGTCCCGGCTGCCGCGCTTTGGGCGGCATCGTCGATGAGAGCTTCTAATTGGTCCGGGGTTGTGATCTTTCTGTGGGGCCTTTCGTCCAGATTGAGATAGATGGTGTTGCGCGCTTCGACACCGGCGTCTTCGAGCTCCTGGGCGATTGTCCTCATGATGCATGACTTGCCGCAGCGCCGGACCCCGACGATGACTTTGATCATCTCCTCGTCATGGTAAAAGGGCCTTATCTTCTTTAGGTATTTCTCTCGCTTGTATAGCTGCATGAGAACCTCCTAGCAAGAGTACACCACTTAAAATAATGTGATTTAGGGGGTAGTTCTTGTTATTTTTGCGACATTGTACCCCCTAAACGAGATGCTTTGGTTATCAGAGAGGTTTGATTTGCCCTAACGACACTTTCGCGTTATTAGAGGGGCTCGCTTCGTTCTAACGACACTTTAAGGCCAAAAAGTGTCGTTAGGTTCCGGTTGAAGGTTTTAGCGCAGAGCGTCGATCTCCTGGTAGGCGTCGACGATCTCCTGGCAGGAGTAGACGCGGTTGCGCCTGCCCTCGGTTACCTGCTTGATGGCGCCGACGTCGACCAGCAGCTTGCATGCCTCGCTTGCGCGCTTGAAGCTGCAACCGAGGTAATCCGCAACCATCTGCGCGTTGAAGACAGGTAGCGCCGGCAGGGCGTTGAGCAGCGCCAGCCCGCTGTTGTCGCTGCGCACGTTGAGCTGCGAGCGCCACCTGTCCACCACATGCTCGCAGCCCTTGATGAACTGCGAGGTGATCGCAACGGCCCTCATGCAGTCGCCGCTAAAGTACGCCAGCCATGCGTTGAGGCGCTTGCCGGCTTCCTCCGGCGTGCAGCCCTCCTCGATGGCGCAGCTGTTGATGCCCGTCACGTAGTCATGGCTGGAGGTGACGATGGTGGGCGTCACGGGGAGCAGGTAAAACGGCGCTACACCCTGGTTGCGCAGGATGTAGTGGACCACGGCGCGGGCCATCTTCCCGTTGCCGCGCTCGAAGGGGTGGATGTTGATCAGCTGAGCGTGGGCGAGGCCGGCTTGCTCGATCACCAGGAAGTTGTCGCTGAGCAGGAACTGGGTCATGTCCTCGAGCAAGGGCTCGATGTCCTGCGGCAGGGGCATGCGGTAAGGGTCCCCAAAGTTGTGGTAGCGGCTGCCGCCGACCTGCACCAGCTCGCTGCGCAATATGCCGCCTTTCTTTTGGTGCTTTGCGGGCAGCACGCGCTTGTGGATCTCTTTGAAGAGCTCGACGGTGCAGGGCTCGCCGGAGTGCTCAATCGCGTACTCGAGTGACCTGCGGTCGTTCTCGAAGCGCTTCACGTGGTCTTCTGGCTCGAGCCCGCGGACCAGGGCGTAAGCCCGCTCTGTGAGGATATCCCCCGCGCTGGGGGCATGCCCGTCCATGCGCACGCTCGCCAGCGCCTCGATGTTGAACATCGCGTTAGCCAGCACTTGCTTGTCGATTGCGTAGGGTCGCCTGTTGAGGTCCCAGATCGCGGCCTCTGCCTGGCTGAGCGATGCGGCGACTTCCTCGTCGAGCTTGAACTTGAGCG
>CAVCDT010000159.1:2663-3400 GCA_963600995.1 Akkermansia muciniphila
GAGCTGGATCGAGGACAGGGGCTGCAGCGCGAAGGCCTGCGCGTCGTGGATATCGTACTTTTGTCCCGGCATGAAAACTCCCTCAAACGGTTTGGAACTCGAAAGGTATAAGCGTCAGGATAGAATGCTTAACCGTCAACACGCGACAACCATCGCACGTCACGATTATATTTATAGAAGAATATTAGTCTTGGCTCAAGAAGGCCCTTTTGTTGTGCGCAAAGTCTGTGCGCTATGCGTCGGTTTGGCCTTGGGGTGACTTGCTGTAGGCGAAGCGCGCGATGACGGTCTTGCTTTGCGTCGGCCGATTGCCCTGGGCGGAGGCCCCGCCAAAGGGCGTCTCCTACCCCGTCATTCTGAGCGGAGGCCCCGCCAGGGGCCGGAGTCGAAGAATCTTATCGCGGCTCAACGAGGCTTGCGTGTAGATCCTTCGACTCCGCTCGCTGCGCTCGCTTCGCTCAGGATGACGGGGAGGATGCGCAGTCTGCTGCCCGCTTCGCTCAGGATGACGGATAAGAAGGCGGGCTTTGCTGCTCATTACGCTCAGGACGGCGGATAAGAGGAGAGCTGGTGCCTGCCATGTCCAAGCTGATGGAGTTCGGAGCTTGCCGGATGGCTTCCCTGGGTTGATGATCGAAAGAAATCATCCTCGGCTAACTCGCATAACTGACAATAAGAATCCGTAACCGTCAACATACTCGAAAGTTAATCCGACTTATCCGGTAAGCGTCAATATG
>CAVCDT010000160.1:0-3353 GCA_963600995.1 Akkermansia muciniphila
GTTGCGGGGCGTCCTCGGGGATGTAGTGCGCCTGCTGCATATCCGCGGGCAGGAAGGGGTCGAACTCCATGCTGTCGCTTCTGCCGTAGTCCTGCGGCGCGGGCGAGGTGCTATGGCGCAGGACGGGGTTCACGTCGATGCGCACGTCGAGGCCGTAGTGCTCCATCTCCTCGCGGCGCAGCTCCTCGATGATGGCGGGGGACACGTTCTCTGCGATGATGTCGAACTTGCCGCGCTTGAGGCCGTCGTCGACGATGAAGCGCACCAGGGGCGGGCAGTCGAACAGCAGGCCGCTTTGCTCGGCCTTGCTCGTGAGGAAGGTCTCGATCTCTCCGGCGATGGAGGGGTAGCAGCCGCCCATCTTGCGGTCGTCCTCCGGGCTTACCAGCACGTTGAACAGCGTGGGGGCGTACTCGTGGCCCACGCCGATCATCTTCTCGCGCTGCATCTCCTTGGCTGCTCGCTTGGCGAGCTTGACCGGCTCGAGACCGCCGCTCCTGCCGCCTTCGATGACGTCTTCGGCTTTGTCCTCAAAACGGGAGAAAAGGCCCATGCTAATCCTCTTCCTTGTATCTGTAAGGCGCACCCAAGGCGCCGGCTATCACGATAAAGGCGGTCGATGCCGCAATGCTTGCGCACCAGGCAAAACCCGGGGCCGCAACCGCGCCGTGGCAGATGTAGCCCGCCGCGACCTGCCCACAGACGAGCACGGCGCCGCCTGCAAAAGCGCTAACCATCGATAATACTCGCGATTCACGCGAGCAGAGCGCGGATACCAAAACTGCAGCGAATACCCAACTTGCGAACGTGACCCATAGGGCAGGGTCGCCCAGCATCTGCAGCACGGATGCCCCGCCGCCATCGGCAGAGAATGCGAGGTTGGCATGGAGGATGTCGCTGCTTGCTGTGACGACGCCCAAGCTCAAAGCCAGCAGGGCCTGCATGAGCGAGCATGCGAGCGCCTGCAAGGGGCGCAGGGTGAACCCGGCGAGCATGGGGGCGAGCGGCGTTGCCCAGACAAGCGCCAGAGCGGGCGTTGCCAACGTGACGTTGGCCGGAGCCGTTCGATGGCGGCCGGCGGCGTACCACCAGGCGGCAGCTCCTGCGACGACAGCGATGCCCAGCCCTAGGGGGAGCTGCGGGTTGGCGATGATGCCGCATCCTAAGAAGCCGAAGGCTGCCAAGGCGCCGATCCCGGGCATGAAGGCGCCCAAGATGCCAACGGCCACGGCGAAGAGCATCGAGAACTCGACCTTGAGGGCCCCGAAGCTCACGAAGCCCATCGCCGCCGTCCACCAGCACAGGACGGCGCAGGCGGCGCGCGAGGCGACTGCGCGCAGGCGCGGGTTGAAGCGGCCCCATACATCGGGTGCGCGTAGGTTGAGGGCGGGCGCCTCCTCCGTTGTGTCATCGTCGTCTTCGAGCAGGCTGGCGAGCTTGCGCCTGCCCTCGGTGATGTCTCCCAAGAAGCAAGCGAGCTCGTCGACCATCTCGAGCACTGTCTCGAAGCGCTCGTCTGCATCCGGGTCTATAGCGCACTCGATCACCTGGTCGAGCTCTGGCGGCGTGTCCACGCGCACGCGGCTCACGGGCGCGACGTTGCGCTCCTGCATGCGGCGCAGGCTGCCGTTGATATCCGATGCGTTGTAGGGGTTGGTGCCGGTGAGCATCTCGTAGACCACGACGCCCAAGGCGAACTCGTCCGTGCGCTGGTCGAGGTCCTCGCCGCAGATCTGCTCCGGCGGCATGTAGCCGATAGTGCCGCCCGTCGCCTGCGAGTAGCCCTCGGCACCGGAAAGCTCGCTTATGCCAAAGTCCGTGATCTTCACGATGCCGTTGTGGTCGATCAGGATGTTGTCGGGCTTGATGTCCAAGTGCAGCACGGCGTTGTCGTGTGCGAAGTCGAGCGCCTGGGCGCAGGCCTCCGTTACGGCGGCGATGATGTCCAAGTCGAGCTCGCCGCGGTGCGCGCTGTCTATGACCTGCGACAAAGACGGCCCCTCGATCGCCTCCATGATGAGGAAGGCCTCTTGCCCGCTTGTCTCGAAGTCGATGACGCTGGCGATGTTGGGGTGCTTGAGCATGGCGCCGGTGCGCGCCTCTGCCAGGCCGGGGATGCCGCCTTCTTGCGAGCTTTGGGGGATGGGGATGCGCTTGATGGCCACGCGGCGCTGGATGCGCGTATCCCAGCAGATCTGGACGGTACCGCTGCCGCCCTTTCCCGCTGTGTTCAAGGGCCGGTAGCGGTCCAAAATCAATGGACCTGGCACAATGCCTCGCTTCTTGTGTGTTTGAGCTGCGTTGATTGAGTGCTTTGCGTTGCGCAGAAGTATAGCATGCACCCTTTGCGGCGGGCGTGCGCCTGCAGCCGGAGCGCTGGGTTCGCCGCAAAAACTTGCAATTGCCCCCTTGCGGGATTCTTGGAATCGGGTATTATAACTACTCGCGCTAAACAGCGCTTTGACAATGCGGGCGTGGCGGAATGGCAGACGCGCATGGTTCAGGTCCATGTGGGGGCAACCCCGTGGAGGTTCAACTCCTCTCGCCCGCACCATCGAATCTCAAAGCTCCCTCTCGGGGGCTTTTTTGTTGCCTTCATGCAGCTGCGGGGCTGGGGCCGGTGGTTTTGCGTTGCGGCTGGCAAGTGGCCCGTCATCGGCAGCATCGTTGCCTGCGGCCCCTCTTTGCGACTTGCAAGCGGCCCCTCATCGGCAGCATATCTCGTAGTCTCTCCTCGCGACTTGCAGGGCTGCTCTTCATCGGCAGAATATGGACACAAGAAAGGCCCCGCATGAGCGGGGCCTTTGCGTTGCTGCTTGCCAGTGCTTGCGCTGGTACGGGGTGCCTGGCTTAGAAGCCCTCGATCACATCGCAGCCCATGTAGGGGCGCAGCGCCTCGGGTACGGTGATGGTGCCGTCGGCGTTTTGGTAGTTCTCGATGACGGCGGCCATGGTGCGGCCCACGGCGAGGCCGCTGCCGTTGAGCGTGTGCGCCAGGCGCTTCTTGCCGTCGACGTCCTTGTACTTGATGTTGGCGCGGCGGGCCTGGAAGTCACCGCAGTTGGAGCAGCTCGAGATTTCCTTGTAGGCGTTGTAGCTGGGCAGCCAGACCTCGAGGTCGTAGGTCTGGCGCGCGCCGAACCCGATGTCGCCGGTGCACAAGCTGATGACGCGGTAGGGGAGGTTGAGGCCCTGCAGGACGAGCTCTGCCTCGTAGGTCATGTCCTCGAGCTCTGCATCGGATTCCTCCGGCTTGGCAAAGCGGACCATCTCGACCTTGTCGAACTGGTGCGCGCGGATGAGGCCGCGGGTGTCGCGACCAGCGCTTCCGGCCTCCTCGCGGAAGCACGGGG
>CAVCDT010000161.1:0-3316 GCA_963600995.1 Akkermansia muciniphila
GTACCGCCGCCAAGGTCGTAGACCATGACCTTTTGGGCATGGCCGTTGTCAAGCCCGTAGGCCAGCGCGGCGGATGTTGGCTCGTTGATGATGCGCAAGACGTTGAGCCCGGCGATGCGACCTGCGTCCTTGGTGGCCTGACGGGCGACGTCGTCGAAGTAAGCGGGGACGGTGATCACCGCGTCGCGCACGTCCTCGCCCAGGTAGGCTTGGGCGTCGTTTTTGAGCTTGGAGAGGATCATGGCCGATATCTCCTGCGCGCTAAAGGACTTGCCGTCGATGTTGGTCGACCAGTCCGTGCCCATATGGCGCTTGACGCTTGCCACGGTGCGGTCGGGGTTCATGGCCTGCTGACGAGCAGCCACCGTGCCCACCATGCGCTCGCCGTCCTTGCCGAAAGCGACGATGCTGGGAGTGGTGCGCGAGCCCTCTGCGTTGGCAATGACCGTGGCGCGACCTCCCTCGATAGTCGCCACGCAGCTGTTTGTGGTGCCCAAGTCGATGCCGATCACTGCCATGAGTATGCCTTTCTGCCCTGTTTCCGATGAGATTACTCTACTTGCGCCGCGTAACACGCAGGTGACGGGCGATGCGCAGGTCCCTGACAAAACCGCCTGGGTTTTCAGGAGGATTTAAGGGATACGGGGCAGCGCGGGGCGGAGCCGGGCTGGCCGCGCAGGCATGCAGCATAGATCGTCGCGAAGCGGCTTGGCTTTGTGCTCGGAGGACGGCCGCGCAGATGGTCCTTACGCTCAGACTCGGCACCCGATCACGCTCGAAGCGCCTGCAGCTGCGGCAGTCGTTTTGGTCACAACTTGCGCATCTGCTGTTAACGCTCATTAGCAGATTGGGCACTTTTGACCATCTCACGCAAAAAGCCGCCAGCTCGCAATGAGCCGGCGGCTAATTCCGCATCGCTAGCGCAATACTCGCAGCTGCTCAAAAGAGCAACAGCGCAGTCCCACTACTTGGTGCTGATCCACATAGCCGGGCGCACACAATACGTGGTGTGATCCACATAGGCGCCGCTATCGAAGATGAAGCCCTCGGTGTTGACGTCGGCGGCGGACTCGCCCTGATTCACGTCGTAACCGGAGTCACGAAGCCACCAGCAAGCCGCGCCGTTGGCATCCGTGTAAGCGCCCTGGCTCAGGGCGTAGTCGCTGGGCCAGCACATGGCGTCGCCCTCGCGGCCAAAGTACTCCTCGGCCTCGGTGATGGAGAGGCAGAACAGCTTGTCCTCGGTGGCCTTGCTGCCACCGGTAGCCCAATAGGGGTTCTTCTCGTTTTTCACCTTGGTGGTGAGGATGTTCGCCTGCTGCTCGGAGGTGAAAGCGGCGCTGATGAACTCACCGTTGAGCCAGCTGCGCAGGCTGGAATCCTTCCACACGTACTCGCCACGCTCGGTGTTGAAGGGCTTGACATCCACGCCCTCCTGCGAGATGACCAGTGCCTTGCCGTCTTCAACGGCCAGCACCTGCCAGCCGATGCTCTTGTCCTGGTAGCTGCCGTAGGCGAAGGTGTCGCCCACCTTCAAGCCGCTCAAGCTGGTGGCCTGCTCTTGGCCGCTCGCCGTCGCGGGCTTTTCCACCGTGGCGGCTTGCTCCGTGCTTTGGGTGTCCTGCGCGGTGGTAGCAGTGCTTCCACCGGAACAGCCCGCAGCCGAAAGCCCCATGACAAGTGCAAGAGACGTGGCGCACAGCGCAGAGGCTACGCGCTCGAATCGCTTGTTAGCCATTTCTTGCTCCTATCCTTTACGTTTACCGTGCCCCGGTGCCCCTTGGAGAACGGAACCGACAGAGTCATTGGGGGAGAAGTTCCGCTCTTCAAGGAGCACCGGAGCGCACTCGCCTGCCCAAAGGTTCTGGGCGCAAGTGCATGCAGTTCTCAAAATGCAGCTTTCCTTGGGGAGGTCCCTTCACTCCCGGGCGTTGCCGGCCGCATCGCAGTGCTGCGACCGGCGCGCCTGGAGTAAAACCGAGTGCCAGGTGAGGAAGGAAGGCCGGCACCCAGAAAGGGAAAGGGAAAGCGGGTAGTGCTCGTGCTCGCCGGCAGCGGCGGGATCGCCTGCAAGCAAACCCGCCGGCTGCCTACGCGCATTTAGAACATGAGGTACATGGTGTACGCCACGATGTAGATCACGATCCTGAAGCAGACGCTGGTGGCCAAGGCGCACACAACACCCACGATGGACATGATCTTGCCCTTGCTGGCGTCCTTGCGGCTCAGGCAGGCGCAGGCGATAACCAACACCGCCGTCACGATGCCGACCCAGAAGAACCCGGCACCGGAACCCGACACAGCCACGCCGATAAGGCTGCTGACGTGCGTGGGGGCCGTGGTCATGGCGGTGGGGTCAGCGTAGTAGCCGAAGTCCCACACGTTGAGCACCGCCAGGCTGATGGCGTAGATCACCATAGTGACCAGGCCGATGACGCCGCCCCACAGGGCCATCTTGGCGCCGGTGGGAGCAAGCTCGCTCTCCTTGACCAGGCAGCTAATGAGCCACAGGCCGGCCGTGCCCAACAGAATGGCGTTGCCCAGGTAGTACACGATGAGCAGCGTCCAAGCGGGGCGCGCGGGCATGAGGTACGAGTGCGCGGTAGCGATGACCATGGCTGCGGAGACCACCAGCGAGGCGATGGCAACGCCCTTGCTGATCTCCTTCTTGCGGTACCAGAAGGCGAACCAGATCACCATGATGATGCCCATGAGCACGCAGCCGATGAGCTCCTGCGTGATGCCGGAGGTGATGTGGCCGAAGCCGTTGAAGATGCGCTCCCAGTGCTGCAGGTGGGTGAAGGAACCCAGGCCGCCGATGACCAGGGCCACGGCAGACGCGATGAGCGTGGGGAACATGATCTTCTTGCCCTTGCCCTTGAGGAGCAGGACAGATTCGGCGCCGACAAGACCGCAGCTAATGCAAACGAACAGGGTGAATATAACGAGTGGCCATTGTGTCTCCATTATTTGTCACCCTCTTCCCAGTGATGCCTACGCAGAATGAAGCGGTAGGACGGCTCGTTGCCCACGCTGGGCAGCGAGTAAACATCGGACTCCTCGAAAGGCTCCAGGAACTCGGTCATCTTGCGGTAGTCGCCAAGCTCCGGGCCGCGCTCGGTGGAGTTGCGGGCGCCCACGAAGGAGTCGTAACCCTCGTCGATGTCGCCCACCCAGCGAGCGTTGCCGCCGCACTGAGCCACGCAAGCGGGAAGCTCGCCCTGGACAAGACGCTGCTCGCACAGGGTGCATTTCTCCACGACGCGCTCGTCCTCGTTGAGGTAGCGCACGCCGTAGGGGCACGCCATGACGCAGA
>CAVCDT010000162.1:0-3249 GCA_963600995.1 Akkermansia muciniphila
GACAAAGAGATGGAGCGCATGAACGACATGTTCTCCAGCATCGACCCGGACTTGGTCTCCAAGATGATGGGCGGTTTTGGCATGCCCTCCTCTCCTACTCCAAAGAAAGACGAGGCCGACGTCGATGACGCAGCGCCGGCAGATAAAACGCCCGATGCTTCAAGCGCGCAGGATGCGCAAGATGAAGCCGATGCTGTCGATGGGGGAGAGATCGAGGTCGTCGAGGGCGAGCCTGTCGAAGGCGATGGCAAAAACGCCGATAAAGACGACGACGACAAGGGCAAGGGCCCGCGCGGCGGGTTCTTCTCGACGCCTTGGGGCAACGTGGGCATCTTTGGCGGCGGCGGCAACGGCGGCGTCTCTTTGGGGAGCATTTTTGGCAACCCCGGCCAGGAGCGCCCCGAGCGCGACCCCAACGAGCCGCTCATGGCCCCCGTACCCTTGCCGCACGAGCTCAAAGCCAAGCTCGACGAGTACGTCGTCGGCCAAGATCAGGCCAAGAAGATCGTCTCTGTGAGCACGTACAACCATTACAAGCGTGCTACGGCAGGCAAAGACGCCGATGTGGAGATCGAGAAGTCCAATATCCTCATGCTGGGCCCCACAGGCACGGGCAAGACCTACCTCATCAAGACGCTTGCCAAGGTGCTCGACGTGCCCCTGGCTATTGCCGATGCCACAAGCCTCACGCAGGCGGGTTATGTGGGCGATGATATCGAGAGCATCATCACCAAGCTCATCACGGCGGCAGGCGGCGACGTTGAGCGCGCAGAGCTGGGCATCGTCTATATCGATGAGATCGACAAAATCGCCAAGAAGAACATGGGCGAGGGCAACAGCGGAGGCCGCGACATCGGCGGTGAGAGCGTCCAGCAGGGCCTGCTCAAGCTGCTCGAGGGCACCAAGGTCGAGGTGCCTCTGGGCGGCGGCATGAAGGGACCCTTCAGCCAGAGCGCTTTGGTCGACACGAGCAACATCCTCTTCATCTGCGGCGGCGCCTTCCCGGGCCTGGACGACATCATCACCAAACGCCTCAACAAGAAGACGGGCGTGGGCTTCAACAGCGGCGTCAAGGTCAAGCACGACGAGGGCCGCGACATCATGAAGAAGGTCACGGTCGAGGACCTCAAGAAGTACGGTCTCATCCCGGAGTTCCTGGGACGCCTGCCCATCATATCGGTCATGGAGGCGCTTACCGAGGATATGCTCTTCGACATCCTTACCAAGCCCCATAACGCCTTGGTCAAGCAGTACCAGGCGTTGCTCAAGTTCGACGATGTCGACCTCGAGTTCGACCAGAGCGCGCTCGAGATCATCGCGCATGACGCTATGGAGCAGGAGACCGGTGCGCGTGCGCTGCGAGCTATCATCGAGAAGTTCATGCTCGACATCATGTTCGAGGTGCCCAAGGACCATCTCATCGGCAAGGTCACCATCACCGGCGACTATATCCAAGGCAAAGGGGCGCCCATCATCGCCTTGCGCGACGAGGTAGCTCTTCCTGCAGGGGAGCAGCTGTAGTCAAAGGAGATAGCCCTTGCTTCGCCTGCGATGCGGGAGGGTGCCGCCTTGCTTTGGGTGGCGCTGCGTTGGGGCGGCGCTGGATAATTGTGGTGCTGCCGTTATGCGGGTCGTGATACAATAGCTCCTCGCGTGGACCCTTAGCTCAGCCGGCAGAGCAGAGGACTTTTAATCCTAAGGTCGTGGGTTCGAGCCCCACAGGGTCCACCACCTACCTGCTAAGCCCCTCATCGAGGGGCTTTTTATTTTTCCAAGCGCATGTGCGCAGCCACCGGGATACACGTAGGGCAGTTCGGCATCATGACCGACAACCCCACGAGCGCCGAGGCCATCTACGCCGCCAAGGAGGACATGGTCATCGACGCCTAGAACCTTAACGGCGACAACGGCGAGGCGCTGCGCGTCCCAGGTGCCGGCAAGAGCGCCAAGGGCGCATCGACCGGTGCGGACAGGATATGTTCACCGGGCAGGCGCAGGGCCAACTGGTTATGGGGCTATTTCTAGAAAATCTCAAAATTCGCTTGCCTGTTACGAAATGTGCGTGTATAGTATTTCCTCGCGTTAGGACCGTTAGCTCAGCTGGCAGAGCAGGGGACTCTTAATCCCAAGGTCCAGGGTTCGAACCCCTGACGGTCCACCACTCTTGATTCGTCCGAACCCGCTCAAGCGTAAGCCGAGCGGGTTCTTTCTCGTTAGCGTGGTAGTTGAGCAGCACCAGCACCTCCTGGCTCTCGCCCTCGCCCACGATCACCGCGCTGGCCACGAACGCCGCCAGAAGGTCCTCGTCCGTGAGCGTCGCGCCGTGCTGCAGGAAGTCGCAGAAATCCTCCGCGTCGAAAGCCTGCTCTTTGTGCATCCTCATATCAAGCTCCGCGCGGTCGCGCTGCTCCTCGAGCTCGGCGATGCGCTCCTTCGCTCCGGGCGGGATGATGCCCTGCTCGATGGCCTTGAGGATGTTGGCGAGCCCGCGCTCGGCATCCGCCTTGGACTTGCGCGCCGCCTTGGCCACGTCGGCGAACGCGCCGCCGTTGGCCCACCTCTCCACGCGCTTGGCAATCTCCATGCACGTGTCCCTGTCCTGGAGCATGCAGCGCAGCGCCTCGCTTATCGCGCCCTCCATCTTGTCGCGGCGCACGGCCTTGCCGCCGCACCTCTTGCAGCGGTAATACTCGTACTTTGAATCTGCCCCGATTTCGTTGACAGGTCCTATGCCGCCTTCCGGGCGGCCTCTCCGCTATGCGCCGCCTCGAACTCCGCGGGGCTCACCCATCCGAGCGCGGAGTGTATGCGCACCCTGTTGTAGAAGGTCTCTATGTAGTCGAAGATCTCCAGGGCGGCCTGCTCGCGGCTGTCGAAGGTGCGGGCGTGCACGCACTCCGACTTTATGATCCCCATGAGCGACTCGGTCGGCGCGTTGTCCCACGGCGACGACACCGAGCCCATCGAGGGCCTGATGCCGTTGTCGCGCATCGTCTTGCCCAGCAGCAGCGAGGTGTATTGGGACCCGTGGTCGGTGTGGTGGAGGCACCCTCTCGGCGGCCTCCTGCGCGTTATCGCCATCCTGAGCGCGTCGTCTGCGAGCTGGGCGGTGATGTTGGGGCCCATCGACCAGCCCACCACCATCCTGGACCATATGTCCATCACCACGGCCAGGTACAGCCACCCCTGGCGCGTGCGCACGTAGGTGATGTCGGCGAACCACGCCTCGTTGGGGCCGTCGGCCTCGAA
>CAVCDT010000163.1:0-3176 GCA_963600995.1 Akkermansia muciniphila
GCAGGGGACTCTTAATCCCAAGGTCCAGGGTTCGAACCCCTGACGGTCCACCACTTATCTGCTAAGCCCCTAATCCAGGGGCTTTTTCTTTCTGCTTTGGGCTTCGCCTATACCCCTGTTTTTATAGTTCTTTATATCGCTTTATTCTTCTTTATTTCTCTTTACAGTTCTTTACATCGCTTTATATCGGCGTTGTTTTGGCGGGGATTGCAGGGATGTGGGTACGTAGGCAAGAATCGAATCTCCGGGCGAGCCTCTGCCTTTCTGCCTCTAGAAAAAGAGATGGCCCCGGTCAGCCGAGGGGAACTGACCGGGGCCTGCGCGCTTAGGCTAAGGAAGTATGGAAGAGGAAAGAGGATTAAGGAACCTAAGCGGCGCTAGAGAGATGCACTTATCCCAGCGGATAGTTAAACGTCGCGATGCCCGTGGCATAGAAGACGACGCGCAGGGCGAAGGCTGCCACGAGGCCAGCCACGACTACGGCCGCGCCAGGAACCTTCCATGTCTTCTTGCGCCATCCGATGATCGCCGCCACGATGGCGATGATAACCGCGATGATCGTGACGACGGCAGGGGCCAGGGCATCGCCGGTAAACGCTCCGACGGGGGTGCTCGAATTGTAGAGGGCCGCGTTGGGCTCGACATGATCGAAGTTGTAGCTATCGAGGTGATAGAGCGACCCGGAGATGAAGCAGGTGCTCACCAGGTAGACCAACATCAGAGCGCCGCCGGCGATGGAGCCGATCAGGTTCTGCTTGCCAAGGTCGGCCTCGTCTTTGAGAAAGGCGCCGATGAGCGCCACCGTAGCCGGACCCATGATGAGCCCGCCTGCGATCACGGAGAGGACCTGCAGGGCGCTGTTCCAAGACGGGCGCGCTGCCATGCAGTAGGAGTGGCCCATCACGATGCACAGGACCACGGCCAAGACAATGGCGATGCCGGCGCACCATTTGGGGATCTTGCCGTCGTTGCGCTTGTAGAACGCGAAGTAGACGACCATCCAGATGAACAGCACGACGATGGCGATGAGCTCTTGGGTAATGCCCGAGCTGAGGTTGCCGAAGCCGTTGAAGATGTGCAGGGGCTGGGCCAAGTGGAACAAAACGGCTACGCCGCCCACGGCGAGCACGATAACAGAGCTCACCAGCGCGGGGAACTGAACCTTAGCGCCCTCGCCCTTGATGGCCAGGATCGCCTGCGACCCGAAGATGCCGGCAGACCAAGCCAAAAGCGTGGTGAACAGAATCAGGGGAATCTGGATTTCCATGGCTACTCCTCCTCTCCGCTGCGCCACTTGCGGTTGCGCATGACGTAGCACACCGACGGGTCGTTGCCCACATCGGGCAAGTGGTAGATATCGGAGTCGCTGTACTCGGTCACGCACTCCTTGAAGGTGATGCGCGAGTCGCAGGTGCGCTGGTACGAGTTGTCTTTCTCGGTGATGTCGACGGTGTAGTTGGCCTCGAAGGTGTCGATGCCCTTATCGAGGTCGCCGAAGAAGCGGGCACGTGCTCCGCAGGACTGCACGCACTGCGGCAGCTCGCCTTCGGAGGTCTTCTGCTGGCACAGGGTGCACTTCTCGACGACGCCTTCGTCCTCGTTGAGGTAGCGAACGCCGTAGGGGCAGCTCATGACGCAGAACTGGCAGCCGATGCACTTCTCCTTGTTGATCTGGACGGTGCCGTCATCGGCCTTGTAGCTTGCGCCGGTGGGGCAAACCTTCACGCACTCCGGATTGGCGCAGTGCTGGCACTGCAGCGTGAGGAAGTACATTTCGACGTCGGGCCACTGCCCGCTGCCGCCTTCCTTGAGGTTGGGGCCCACACGCATGGTCTTGTTCCAGAAGTTGCCCGGCAAAACGCCGTTGACAAGCTTGCACGCTGCGCTGCAGGCCAGGCAGCCCACGCAGCGGTTGAGGTCTGTGACGATCGCATAACGCGTCATGGCTTAGGCCTCCTTCCTTACCTCGTAGTCGGGCAGCCAATCCCTCAAACGGGGGTCGGATGCACTGTGGATGATCTCGTTGCCGTTGTTGTCGCACGGCACGGGGTTGCCAAAGGGCGAGTTCTCCGCCGTGGCCTTGTAGACCTTGACGGGGTAGCCGCGCAGGTAGCTCGAGCCGGTGACAGGGTCCTGGTAGCCCACGCCGGTGGTGACCAGGCAGTTGACGCCGGAGAGGCTGAAGCCGCGGTCGGCCTGGTCGAGCTCGGGGTACCACCATTGGTGCTCGCAGTGGATGACGCCCTTCTGGATGCCGTAGTAGAGGTCGACGGTCTGGCGGATCTTGCCGTTGTCGTTCTCGATCCAAACCCAGTCGCCTTGCTCGACACCCAGCTCGGCGGCGTCTTCGGGGTTGATCTCGCAGCGAGGCACGGGCCACTGCTCGCGGCACCAGGGGAGCTGACGGTGCTCGGAGTGGAAGTAGACCGGGATGCGGCGGCCGGTGATGCAGGTGTAGGGGTACTTCTCGTTCATCTCCGGGTTCATCTTGGGTGACAGCGGCGGCTCGTTGTAGAAGGGCAGCGGGCTGTAGTCGTTGCCCTCGACGTCCTTGGCGCCCTCCATGAAGGTCTCGCACACCAGCGAGTAGAGCTCGACCTTGCGGGTTGGCGTGCGCCAGCCAGGGATGAACAGCTCGGTCGTGGGGTTCTCGCCGAAGCACTTGAGCGGCATCATGCCGGTCTCGTAGCGGCGATAGGTGCCCCAGGCGTCCGGTGCGACGATCTTGCAGTCCTGCCAGCCGTTCTCCTCGAAGTCATCGCGGTACTCGGACCACTTCTGGCCGCTTTGGGCGATGATGAGGTCGAGGTTCTCCTCGGCGCTGGGATGCGGGTTGTCCTTGGTGCCCCAGTCCACACCCATGTAGTCGTAGATCATCATGGCCGTCTCGAGGTCAGCCTTGACGTCCGCGGGCGGATCGACCGCGCGTACCGTTGCGCCGCGAGCGCCGTGAGCGCCCTGCGACAGGCGCGGGCAGTTGGTTTCGATCCAGTGCTCGGCAGGCAGCAGGATATCGGCCATACCGGCAGTGGGGGTCTTCCAAAGGTCCTCGCACACGAAGAAGTCGAGGTTGAGGAAGGCGTTCCACTTCTGCAGGGAGTTCGACATGCACATGAAGTCACCGGTGGAGCTCCAACCAAACTTGACGGGGTACGGGTCGCCGGTCTCGATGGTCT
>CAVCDT010000164.1:0-2309 GCA_963600995.1 Akkermansia muciniphila
CCCGAGTATGCCTGCATCAAGGAGCTGATGGACGCTGTTGACAACTGGATTCCCACCCCCGACCGCAAGGAGGATATGCCCTTCCTGATGCCCGTCGAGGACGTGTTCACCATCTCTGGCCGCGGCACTGTGGCTACGGGCCGTGTGGAGCGCGGTAAGCTGAACCTGAACGAGAAGGTCGAGATCGTCGGCCTGTCCGATGAGAAGCGCGAGACCACCGTTACCGGTACCGAGATGTTCCACAAGCTGCTGGACTTCGCCGAGGCCGGCGACAACATCGGCGCTCTGCTGCGCGGCGTTGCCAAGACCGAGATCGAGCGCGGCCAGGTCCTGTCCAAGCCCGGTTCCATTCATCCCCACACCAAGTTCGTTGGCCAGGTGTACGTCCTGACCAAGGACGAGGGTGGCCGTCACACCCCGTTCTTCACCAACTATCGTCCCCAGTTCTACTTCCGTACCACCGACATCACTGGTACCGTTATTCTGCCTGAGGGCGTCGAGATGGTTATGCCTGGCGACAACGTCACCATCACCGGTGAGCTGATCCATGCAATCGCTATGGAAGAGGGCCTCAAGTTTGCTATCCGTGAGGGTGGCCGTACCGTCGGCTCTGGTCGAGTCACCACCATCATCGAGTAAATCACTCGTTGATCGCTTAAGCGCTAATACACAGTCCGGCGGCGCAAGCCGTCGGACTTGTGTGCGCAAGTAGGAGGATAAAAATGCGTACTTTGGTTACCCTTGCCTGCACCGAGTGCAAGCGTCGTAACTATACGACCAAGAAGAACAAGCAGAACAACCCTGAGCGCATCGAGCTCAAGAAGTACTGCCGCTGGTGTGGCCATCACACCCTGCACAAGGAAACCCGCTAAGCTATAACACTTAGAAGGTTGCTTGAACAGGCCAGTAGCTCCAATTGGTAGAGCGTCGGTCTCCAAAACCGAATGTTGCGGGTTCGAGTCCTGCCTGGCCTGCCAGTCCTTTCATGTCGAGCTTTCACAGCTCGACATTTGATATGACGGCGTATTCGCCTATAGCACTTGAATGGATGAACATGGCAAAGAAGAAAGACAACAAGAAGGCCCAAGAGAAGAAGGGCAAGAACGGCAAGGCCGCAAAGCCCAGCTTGATGACCCGCATCAAGGATTACTTCAAGGCCGTCAAGTCCGAGATGAAGCGCGTCGTGTGGCCAACTCGCAAAGAGTTGCTCAATGCCAGCGTGATCGTCGTCGGTGCCTTGATCTTCTTTGGTGTGTTTATCGCTATTATCGACAACATCGTCCTCATCCCGCTTGAGGCCTTGGGCAACTTGGGCAAATAGGAGGGTATGAGATATGGCGAGAAAATGGTATGTGCTCCATACCTACTCTGGGTATGAGAACAAGGTCAAGAACAACATCGAGCACTTGGTTAAGCTAAAGGGCCTCGAGAAGATCATCTACGAGGTCTTGATTCCCACAGAGGAAGTCACGGAGCTCAAAGAGGGTGGCAAGCGCGTCACCACAGAGAAGAAGGTCTTCCCTGGCTACGTCTTGATTCGCATGGATCTCGACAAGGACAAAAGCGTCTGGGGCGCTGTTCGCAACACTGCCGGTGTCACCGGCTTTGTCGGCAGCGAGGGTCAGCCTGTCCCCCTGACACGCGATGAGTTCGCAAAGATCACCAAGCGCGTTAACCCCAAAGAGACCGTTCGCAAGACGACGACAGACCTCGAAGAGGGCATGCCTATCAAGGTCGTCAGCGGTCCTCTGGCGGATTTCGACGGCACCGTGTCCGAGGTCAACGCCGACGCGGGCAAGGTCAAGGTGCTCGTCTCCATCTTTGGTCGCGAGACTCCGGTCGAGCTCAGCTTCGATCAGGTGGCCAAGGTCTAAATTCGGAAGAACGCACGCATTGGTGCCTCCCATGTGGGGGAGGGCTTCTCGCCAAGGCGTGTTTTCTATAGATGCACTAATGGCATGTCTGCGAGCTTGGGGCTTGCAGACGACACGAATAGGATTTGAAAATGGCAAAGGAAATCGAAGGCTTCATCAAGCTTCAGATCCCTGCTGGCCAGGCTAACCCGGCTCCCCCGGTTGGCCCTGCCCTGGGTGCTAAGGGTGTCAACATCATGCAGTTCTGCCAGGCGTTCAACGCTGCCACGCAGGACAAGATGGGCACCGTCGTCCCCGTCGAGATCACCGTCTACGACGACAAGACGTTCGACTTCGTCTGCAAGACTCCTCCCGCGGCCTTCCTCATCAAGAAGGCTCTGGGTATCGAGAGCGCTGCAGCCAACTCTCTGACTGACAACGTGGGTACCCTTACCC
>CAVCDT010000164.1:2319-3145 GCA_963600995.1 Akkermansia muciniphila
TACCCAGGCTCAGCTGACGGAGATCGCCGAGACCAAGATGCCGGACCTCAACGCAAACGACATCGAGGCCGCAAAGAAGATCGTGGCCGGCACCTGCCGCTCCATGGGCGTCAAGATCGCCGACTAAACAGCTTCTCGCAGGCAAAGCCTGCATAGTAAACGTGGAAGGGCTCGCCGCCCGCTATTACCACAGGAGGTAATGAAATGGCTAAGCACGGCAAGAAATACAACGAGGCATTCGCCAAGGTGACTGAGGAGGCCTACGCTCCTCTCGACGCCATCAAGCTGGCTCAGGATATCTCGTTTGCCAACTACGACGAGACCGTCGAGGCTCACTTCCGCCTGGGTATCGATACCCGTCAGGCTGACCAGCAGGTCCGCGGCTCCATCTCCCTGCCCAACGGCACTGGCAAGACCGTCCGCGTGGCTGTCTTCGCCGAGGGCGAGAAGGCCAAGGAGGCTCAGGCCGCTGGCGCTGATATCGTCGGCTCCGATGATCTCGTTGCCGATATCCAGAAGGGCGAGATCAACTTCGATGCCGCAGTCGCCACCCCGGACATGATGTCCAAGGTCGGCCGCCTGGGCAAGATTCTCGGCCCCCGCAACCTGATGCCCAACCCCAAGCTGGGCACCGTCACCATGGACGTTACCAAGGCTGTTAACGAGCTCAAGGGTGGCAAGGTCGAGTACCGCGCAGACCGCTACGGCATCTGCCACTGCATCATCGGTAAGAAGTCCTTCACTGCAGAGGCTCTTGCTCAGAACTACGGTGCTCTCTACGACGAGATCCTGCGCGTCAAGCCCTCTTCTTCGAAGGGCAAGTACG
>CAVCDT010000165.1:0-3140 GCA_963600995.1 Akkermansia muciniphila
CGAGCGCATAACGAGCGCCCAACGCAGCATGGGTCAGGCCTCCTTTGGCGTCCCTGCTCCCGCCAAGAGCGACGTCGATCCGATGTCCGGCATCGCCAACCTAGTCGATGTCATCTTGGTCTTCGCCTGCGGCCTGCTTCTGGCGCTCGTCGTCAACTACGGCGTGGACCTGACCTCCATGGACACGGTTACGCAGACGGGCGACATGCAGCAGATCGACGACGCGGACGAGATAACGCGCTCTACAGACGAGGGCGGCAAGGGCTATGAGTCCGTGGGGCAGGCGTACCGCGACCCCAAGACGGGCCAGCTCTACATCGAGGTGCAGGAGTAGCCATGGCCGGACGTTTCCATAGCTGGCTGCAAGCTGCTCTCTGCGTTGCCCTTGTGCTTGCCTGTACCCTTGCATGCCTCGTTGCGGCTGGCTGTTCCAAGAGCGACGACCGCGAGGCCGGCCGCGCGGTCGACTACACCATCACGGAGCAAGACGTCATCGACTACATAGATGACTTTCGCTCTGGCAGCGCCACGACCTCGGACGATGATTGGGCTGCCTGGATGGGCAAGATGGGCGCGACGCCGGAGTCCCTGCGCAAAGAGGTCGTCAACTACCTGGGGCAGGCGTACTTGGTCGAGCGCGCGGCTGAGTTGCGCGGCGTGTCCGTGAGCGACGAGGACGTCGACGCCAAGCTCGAGGAGCAGAAGAGCCTGTATACGAGCGATATGGCCTTTACGCGCGCGCTCATCAACTCCGGCTATACGGAGGAGTACTACCGCTTGAGCCTTAAGTCAGACTTGCTGCGCGAGAAGATCAAGGAGACCTTCGTCGACCCTGTCGAGGTAAGCGATAAGGAGCTTGTCTCGTACGCCAACCTCGAGATGACCAACCGCGTCACGCGTAAGTCGAACGCGATCTTCATCCAATGCGATAAGGACTCCTCGCAGCGCATGTCCGCCAAGGCGAAGGCAACCGATGCGCGCAACAAGCTGCTTGAGGGCGAGGACTTTGCCAGCGTTTTTGCCGAGTACTCGAGCACGGAGTACTCAAACGATGGCGACATGGGCTATGACCTCGTGAGCGTTCCCAACCTGGCTTATGGCAGCGCCTTGAGGGAGCTATCCGAGGCGGGCGACGTCTCCGACGTGGTCGAGGCAGACGACGGCTACTACGTCATCGTCATGACGGATCTGTTCGAGGGCCCGGAGGGGCGCCAGTACAAGCTGTCGCAGTTCCCGGAAAGCCTGCTCGACGCGTGGCGCAGCGAGCTTGCGAGCGAGGGCAGCTCGGACGAGTACGACGCGTTCATGAAGGAGAACGTGAGCGACGTTCAGATCGCCGTCGAGCCCATGCCCGACGGCCTGCCCTACGACGTAGAGCCGACAGGCTCTGCGCAAGAGGCTTCTGGATCGCAGGAGATCTTGGGCGGATCAGACAGCGATGGGGGCACGAGCGCAGCCGATGCCGCAGATGACAGCGCAGATGCTAGCAGTGCCGCAGGTAGCGCTGACGAGCTTGAAGAAGAGTAACTACCGGGAGGTATCACTATGCTGAGAAGGACATTCGTCAAAGGCGCGATGGCAACGCTGCTGTCGCTTTCCCTGGGTGTGGCCGGCGTCGGGTTGTATGGCTGCGGCGGGTCGAGCTCCTCGGGTTCCGGGTCGTCGGGCAGCAGCGCGCAGGAGAGCTCGCAGCCGGTGACGCTGCAGATATTCGCCGCCAACTCGCTCGAGAAGGCCATGGGCGAGGTGCAAGAGCTCTACACCACCAAACACCCCGAGGTCACATTTGCGGATAGCCAGTTCAAGGCGTCGGGCGACTTGGTCGAGATGCTCGTCGCCGGCGCGAGTGCGGATATCCTCATCACCGCATCCGTGGGCACAATGGACGATGCAGAGAGTTATATAGTCCCTGAGTCCAAGGTGACTATGTTCGGCAACGACCTCTTGGTCTGCGCGGCTGAGGACAGCGACATCAAGATCAAGGACCTCACCGACCTCAAGTCCAAGAAGATCAAGAAGATCGCCATCGGCGACCCGGCTTTGGTTCCCGCTGGCAAGTATGCCAACCAGTCGCTTTATTCCGCCGATACGGGCATGGGCGAGGACGCTATGTACTCCTCTGCCGAAGGCGAGGGCGGAAGCTACGGACGCAGCATCGAGGACAAGATCGCCGTTGCGGATAAAGTTGGTACCTGCGCCTCTTGGACTGCGAGCGGCAACGTCGACGTCGGGTTCATCTACAGCTCGGATCTGTATCGCTACAAGGGCATCAAGAACATCTACACGGTTCCCGAGGAGCTTCACAAGGTGATCATCTACCCCGGCGCTGTGCTGAGTGACTCCAAGTACCAAGACGAGGCAGAGGCCTTCCTCAAGTTCTGCATGACCGATGCGCATGCCCTCAAAATCTGGCAGGCAAACGGTTTCGAGCTCAAGTAGGCAGTGCGCTGGTCGTGTGATGCCCGGCAGGGTGGCTGCCGGGCTTAAGTATGGTTGCTGGAGAGGAGGGCCTTATGGCCAAGGCTGCGATGCGCATGTGCTCTGCCCTTGCCTGTCTGGCGCTCCTCGTGGCTTTTGCTCTCGCAAGCTGCGCTTTTGCTGATGATGCAGATAGCGCAGGCGATGCGGGGGAGCCCGAGGCGGGGACTTCGATTGTCTCCGATGAGGCGGGTTTTGGCTTGAGTAACTTCAGCCGCATGCAGGTGGGTACCAACAAGACCTACGGCGGCGAGTATCGCGGCTATGTCTACGCGCTGGGAGCCGATGCCGCAGATAACGTGACGGTCGTCGACCTGCAGGGCGAGGCTGTTGTCTACGTGCCTGCGGATGCTGCCAAAGACGCCGGCTTCGATGTTGACGATGCAAAGCTCGTCAACCTGTTTAAGACGATGCTCGAGGAGCTCGATGCGGGCATGGCCAATGGCGGCCCCTCGCTCACCAAGGGCAAGCACAGCTACACGTTCACCTCTGATTCTGTCTATACGACGGGTGATGTTACCGTTGCTTTTGGTGTTGAGCTCGAGCCTGGCTATTGCTATGCCGCGGTCAAGAAGAAAGGCCTCGAAGACAACAAGGGCGTGGCCGCGTTCTGCGATACCTTCCAGCTGCTCCCAGCTAGCCAGGTGCAGGTCGTCCAAGAG
>CAVCDT010000166.1:0-3098 GCA_963600995.1 Akkermansia muciniphila
GGTCTGCCTCGATATGTGGGAGGTCCACGACCGCATCGTCAGGCCTTTCGAGGGCGGCTACTCCGCCTATATCCAACAGCGCGTCGAGCGCGACCGCCAGGCAGCTGTCGCTGCGACCAAGCGCCGCAACATCCTGCGCAAGGAGCTTGCTTGGCTGGCCCGCCAGCCGCAAGCGCGCGGCACCAAGCCCAAGTTCCGCAAGGACGCCGCACTCGAGCTCATCGCCGACGAGCCTCCCGTGCGCGCGAGCATTGAGCTGCGCCGTAGCGCGATGAGCCGCCTGGGCAAGAAGGTCATCCATCTCAAGGGCGCGGGCGTGAGCTTTGGCGACCGCGTGGTCATCAAGCCCACGGACTTCAACATCGGCGCGGGCGACCGCATCGGCATCCTGGGCGCAAACGGCGTGGGCAAGACCACCTTGCTGTCTCTCATGCAGGGAAAACTCGCTCCTACCTGCGGGCGCGTGGAGATAGGCCAAACGGTCAAGATGGCGGTGCTCGACCAGCAGCTCAGCGAGCTCAAGGAGGTCGAGGACGATTTCGTGCGCGTGGTCATCGGGCGCTACAAGACCCGCTACGAGCTTGACGACGGGCGAGAGGTGTCGCCATCCCAGCTGCTGCAAGAGCTTGGCTTCGACTCTGCCCAGCTCAACTGCCCCGTCAAGGACCTCTCCGGCGGCCAGCGCCGCCGCCTGCAGCTGTGTCTGATCCTGCTCGACCGCCCTAACGTGCTCATCTTGGACGAGCCGGGCAACGACCTCGACACCGACATGCTCGCCCAAGTGGAGAACTTGCTTGACTCCTGGCCGGGCACTATGCTGCTGGTGAGCCATGACCGCTATCTCACAGAGCGCGTGACCGATGACCAGTACGCACTCATCGATGGCGAGCTCATCCATATGCCGCGCGGTGTCGAGCAGTATCTCGAGCTTGTCGAGGCCCGCAAGAAGCAGGCTGCTGCGTCTGCAAGCGGCCCGGTGAGAGCAATCGGAGTAGGCGACGGCTCTGCATCCGATGCCGCTGCCAAGCCCGAGAGCGGCTTGGGGCAACGCGAGCTGAGGGAGCTCAAGAAGCGCCGCAGCTCGATCGACCGCAAGCTCTCTACGGCACGCTCGAAGCTCGCCAAGGCAAACGACGCGCTCAAGGCCATCGACGGCTTCGACTACGCAGCCTTGATCGAGCAGCAGGCCAAGATAGACGAGCTCAGATCTCAAGTGGAGGCCCTCGAGGACGAATGGCTCGAAGTGTCGGAGCTGCTGGGGGATTAAACGCGTAGCCTGCGTCTTCACAAGTTCTCCAAAACCCAATGCTATCCTGCCTCAATCTGTGCGATGACATCGCAGGGGATACCCATGCCCTCGCACATGCCCTGATCCCGACCCAATGGGGGACTTTTGGCAAGTAACTACAACGATCAATCGGCGGGCAACGAACGCTCTGGTCGCCATGCAAGGCTCTCTTACAGCGACCTCAACCGCGCAAGCCATCGCGGGAAGCATTCCATCGGCTCTCCGGATACGGCAGACGAGCCCTCGTCTGCGTATACCTCCGGTCGCATAGGCTCGTCTCGCAGCAAACGCTTCTCGAGGGGCAGCCGCCGCGATTACGCCGCATCGGGCGATGCGTACGATTATCAAGGCGGCAGCTATCAGGACCGCGGCAGCAGTGACGCATCAGACAGCGGTAGCTTCGACTCGTATGGCGTAACCCCCGTGAGCGACCAAGCGCGCGAGTACTCGCGCGGTGCGATTGGCAGCCGCTACACCGATGCCCGCAAGAAGCCGCGCAGGAAGAAGATCGCCCTTATCGTTGCCATCGTGCTCATCGTCGCCTTGATCGGCGCGGGCGTCGCAGGCGCGCTCTGGTACATGAAGATCACGAGCAACCTGGCCGGCGACAAGGACATCAAGATGACCGAGGAAGCCGTGACCGGCGAGCCCTACTACGTGCTCTTGCTAGGTGGTGACTCGCGAACGGATGAGAAGACGGATAACCGCACGGACTCGATCATGGTTGCGCGCGTGGACGAGGCCAAGCAGAAGGTGAGCATCATATCCGTCCCGCGCGACTTGCGCGTCAACATCGAGGGCCACGGGATGTGCAAGATCAACTCCGCTATCGAGTACGGCGGCTACGATTGCATCATCAACGAGGTCAACGAGGTCTTGGGCATCAAAATCAATTACTACGCCTTCATATACTTCTCCGGGTTCAAAGACCTGGTCGACAAGCTGGGCGGCGTCAACGTCGATGTCCCAGAGGGCACCTACTACCATGGCGTGAGCGTCCCTGCGGGCGAGAACGTCCTCATCGACGGCACGGAGGCACTGGTCTTGGCTCGATGCCGCCATGGCAACCCGCCCGACCAAGGCGCCTATGCCATGGGCGACTACCAGCGCACGCTCAACCAGCGAAACCTCATCAAGGCCATCGCCAAGAAGATCCTCAAGCAGGACGCGACCCAGTACCCGAGTCTTATCGCAGGGCTTTCGGAGTGCGTCGAGACCAACATGTCCGTCAACAAGATCGTGTCGATGGCCAGCAGCATGAAGGGCTTCGACACCAATGACATCGAGGCGGCGCAGCTGCCCATTGCCGGTGACTCCGTCAACGGCGAGTGGTATGCGGCTCTTTACGAGGACGTCTTCCAGGTGATGAAGAAGAACTTCACAAACGGCGACAAGCTTATGAAGGGGCTCGACGGTTTCGATACGGAGAACAATGACAACGATTTGACATCGTATTGCACTGACGGCGAGTTATATGCGTACACTTCCTACGCAGACATGTACGGAAGCTTCCAGTAAGTTTTGAGCGAGGCGGCCTGCGGGCCGCCTTTCTTGTTAATAGAGCCCAAAGCTCATCCAGACAAAGAGGAACCGCTATGGCAGACAACAACACGAGTAACGACACCCGCCAAGAGCGCTGCAGGATGTGCGGCAAGCTCTCTGACTCGAGCTCCATGGTGCATTTCCCGCCGGACCTCGTCATCTGCCCGGATTGCCTGGACAAGGAGATGGAGCGCATGAACGACATGTTCTCCAGCATCGACCCGGACTTGGTCTCAAAGATGATGGGCGGTTTTGGCATGCCCTCCTC
>CAVCDT010000167.1:0-3044 GCA_963600995.1 Akkermansia muciniphila
ATGTACGACCCTCAACACCGTGTTTTACCTGCGCAAACGGGCAAAACATGGTGGTGAGGTGGGTAATAAGGGCGTAGAATATGCGCCACAAGTTTTGGGTACAACGCTGGGGGAAGATCCAGCGAGCCGATATATCGAAAGGAAGTTTTGGAAATGGCAATCACCATTCTCTACGAGCAGGATGTGAATCCCGAGGTCATCAAGGGCAAGAAGGTCGCCATCATCGGTTATGGTTCTCAGGGCCATGCTCATGCGCTCAACCTGCATGATAGCGGCGTCGACGTGCGCGTCGGCCTGCGCGAGGGCTCCAAGAGCTGGGCTAAGGCCGAGGAAGCCGGCCTCAAGGTCATGACCATGGAAGAGGCCGCCGAGGAAGGCGACGTCATCATGATTCTCATCCCCGATGAGATTCAGGCTGCCACCTACGCCAAGTCCATCGCCCCGCACCTGCATGCCGGCGACACCCTGGGCTTTGGCCACGGCTTCAACATCCACTACGGCTACATCAAGGCTCCCGAGGACGTCAACGTCATCATGTGCGCCCCCAAGGGCCCGGGCCACATCGTCCGTCGTCAGTTCACCGAGGGTTCCGGTGTGCCCGACCTGATCTGCGTGTATCAGGACGCCACGGGTGACGCTTGGGATATCGCCCGCTCCTACGCTTGGGGCGTCGGCGGTGCTCGCACCGGCATCATGGAGGGCACCTTCGCCCAGGAGACCGAGGAAGACCTCTTCGGCGAGCAGGCTGTCCTGTGCGGCGGCTGCGTTGAGCTGGTCAAGGCTGGCTTCGACACCCTGGTCAACTACGGTGGCTATCCGCCCGAGCTGGCCTACTTCGAGGTCTACCATGAGCTCAAGATGATCGTCGACCTCATGTACGAAAAGGGCATCGGCTTCATGAACTACTCCATCTCCAACACTGCGGAGTACGGCGAGTACTATGCTGGCCCCAAGGTCATCAACGAGCAGTCCCGCGAGGCCATGAAGGTTATCCTGGACCGCATCAAGAACGGCGAGTTCGCCAAGGAGTTCGTGGCAGACTGCGAGAACGACCACAAGTGGCTGCTCGAGCAGCGCGCCGCTTGCGACGACCTCCTGCTGGAAAAGACCGGCAAGGAAGTCCGCAAGATGTTCTCGTGGCTGTAAGCTTATAGCCGCCTAAGAGCTTAGAAGAGCGCCCCGGGCATGTGCCTGGGGCCTCTGTATAAAGGGAGCTTGCCTCGTGCGAGCTCCTTTCATACAGGGCAGCAACAGCTCTGAAGAAGATGAACAAGCGGCCCAGGCCGCGAGCGTCCTTTGCGCGCGAGTAGCTCCGGCAAAAGCCCAAAGGCGCCCATTGACTGAAAGGAAGTTGCACTATGAAGGTCCTTATTCCGGAGAAGCTGGCTAAGGAAGGCATCGCCGTCTTGGAGGAAGCGGGCTGCGAGGTAACGTTCAAGCCCGATACCACGCCGCAGGAGCTGGTCGACCTCATCGGCGATTACGACGGCCTCATCGTCCGCAGCGCCACTACCGTGACCCGCGAGGTCATCGAGGCAGGCACCAAGCTCAAGGTCATCGGCCGCGCTGGCGTCGGCGTGGACAACATCGACTCCGCTGCCGCGACAGAGCGCGGCGTCATCGTCTGCAACGCACCTACCTCAAACGTCGTATCCGCAGCAGAGCAGACCATCGCCCTCATGCTCGCCGTTGCGCGCAAGACCGCCATCGCAGACGCCTCTATGAAGGCGGGCAACTGGAACCGCTCCAAGTTCACCGGCGTCGAGCTGCAGGGCAAGACGCTGGCTGTCTTCGGCCTGGGCCGCGTGGGCATGCTCGTGATCGAGCGCGCCAAGGCCTTCGGGATGAAGATCGCCGGCTACGACCCCTATGTCACGCCGGAGCGCGCCGCGTCCATGGGCGTGGAGCTCTACAACAGCGTCGACGACCTCTGCCGCGTGGGTGACTTCATCACCGTCCACATGCCCAAGACCAAAGAGACCACCGGCATGTTCGGCGCAGACCAGTACGCCATCATGAAGGACGGCGTCATCCTCATCAACTGCGCACGCGGCGGCATCATGGATATCGAGGCCATGGCCGGCTTCTTGGAGAGCGGCAAGATCGGCGGTGCGGGCATCGACGTCTGGGAGCACGAGCCTGTAAGCGACAGTCCCATCCACGGCTTCGACAACGTCGTCCTCACACCGCATCTGGGCGCCTCCACCAAAGAGGCCCAGATCCGCGCGGCGACGCAGATCGCGGAGTTCGTCATCGCCGGTATGCAGGGCAAGGCGGTGCCTACCGTCGTCAACTCCGCCCGCATCCCCGAGCAAGTCATGGAGAACCTGCGTCCCTACATCGGCGCTGCCCAGACTGCGGCAGATATGGCCACCCAGATCGCCGCATCCGCTGTGGGCGGCGTGTCCGTCAAGGCTTGCGGCGGCATCGCCACGCAGGATCCGGAGGTCTTGGGCACTGCCGCTTTGGCCGGCGTCGTGCAGTTTGGCTCCGAGGTTCCCGTCAACGTCATCAACGCGCGCTACTTGGCAGACCAGCGCGGCATCACCGTCGAGACGGCTGTCGAGCCTGCGACGGAGAGCTACTCCTCGTACGTAGAGATCGTCGCCCACGCTGCAGACGGCGACGTTGCCATCACCGCAGCCGCCGCCCCCAACGATGCCGTGCGCATCACCTCTGTCCTGGGCTACAGCGTCGACCTCATCCCCGGCAAGAACCTCATCGTCATGCAGTACGTCGACGGCCCCGGCCGTATGGGCAAGCTCGGCACGGTGCTCGGCAACGCGGGCGTCAACGTCGAGACCATGCAGATCGCCGTCAAAGAGGGAAGCGACATCGCGACGGTGTTCATGAACGTCGACCGCGCCGTCAACGGCCGCGTTCAGACAGATCTCAAGAACGTCGTCGACGCAGTCAACGCCTGGTTTATCGAGCTTTAAACCACCAAGCGGCAAAGCTTTTGCAAAAGGTGCCCGGATTCTGGCTGTATGCCAGGTCCGGGCGCTTACTTTTTCTTGCGGATAGGGGAGGGCTCTGTGCTAGAG
>CAVCDT010000168.1:0-3037 GCA_963600995.1 Akkermansia muciniphila
GGTACGGACATCATCAAGCGTGCGGGCGGCATCCACGAGTTCATGAGCTGGGACCGCCCCGTCCTCACCGACAGCGGCGGCTTCCAGATCTTCTCGCTGGCAGACACGCTCAAGCTCGATGCCGACGGCGTGAGCTTCTCATCCGTTGTCGACGGCAGCAAGCACCGCTGGACGCCCGAGGACAACATGCGCATCCAAGAGGAGATCGGCGCAGATATCATCATGCAGCTCGACCAGTGCCCGCCTTACCCTGCGGCAAAGGAGGACGTCGCCGCCGCAGTCGAGCGCTCGCTTGCCTGGGCCAAGCGCTGCAAGGCGGCCCATACCCGCGAGGACCAGGCGCTTTTCGGGATCGTGCAGGGCGGTGTGCATCTCGACTTGCGCCTGCACAGCGTCGAGGAGCTCGCCAAGCTCGACTTCCCGGGCTACGGCATCGGCGGCTACAGCGTGGGCGAGGACCACGAGACCATGTTCGAGACGCTGGGAACCGTCGCCCAGGCGCTTCCCGCCAACAAACCGCGCTATCTCATGGGCGTGGGCAACCCCACGACGCTCGTGCGCGCGGTGGGGCAGGGCGTCGACATGTTCGACTGCGTGCTTCCCACGAGGACGGGGCGCATGGGCACCGTCTTCTCCAGCCAAGGGCGCATGAACATGCGCAACGCCAAGTACAAAGACGATTACACGCCGCTCGACCATGAGTGCGACTGCCCGGTGTGCAAGAGCTTCACGCGCGCCTACATCCGCCATCTCATCAAGGCGGGGGAGATGCTCGGGGGCATGCTGTGCACCCAGCACAACCTCTACTACCTGCTCAACCTCATGACCAAGGCCCGCGAGGCCGTCGAGGCAGGCGCCTATGCGGATTTCGAGCGCTTTTGGATGGAGAGCCCCGCGGCAAACGACTATTAGGGCTTACGCCTTGCCAAGGCTCGCAAGCAGAGCGGCTTGTCTTCTGCCGTCTTTGTCATCGCGCGTTAACTGCGATGTCGCTGTGGCGTGCTAGAGTCGTTTGCAGCAACAGCTTGTCAAAGCGATAGGAGAGACCCCATGCGCATCGCACTGGCCCAGTTCAACCCCACGGTAGGAGACTTGGACGGTAACGCCGCCAAGATCTTGGAGGCCGCCTCATACGCAGCCCATGACGATGTCGACCTCGTCGTCTTTCCCGCCCATGCGATCACCGGCTGGCCGCTTGGGGGCCTGGGCTACAGCACGGCCTTCATCGACGACGCGCGCAAGACGCTCGCTGATATCGCCGCTAAGTCGCAGGCGCATCTGCTCGTCAGCGCGCCCCGGCTCGTAGAGGTCGTCGAGGGCGTCCTCGAGCCGCTCGAGGAGCTCTTCGTTGTCGACAACGAGGTCGCCAACTCGCTCGGCATCCCCCAGATGGCGGATCCAGACGAGAGCTTCGGGGTCGATTTCGGCTGCGACGGCATATGCATCGCGCTCGATGCGCACTTCGGCGATGCCGACGACATCGACGCCTTCGAGGGGGATACGGTCCTCGTCGAGATGTGCGCCGATGCCTTCGACGATCCGGCGGCGCTTCCCGCTGCGCGCGGCAGGCTCGACCGTATCGTATCCTTGGCCACAGAGAGCGGACGCTATGTCGCTTACGTCAATCTCTGCGGTGCTGCAGACGAGCATGTCTTCGCTGGCGGCAGCTGCGCGGTCACGCCCCAAGGCGAGCTCCTGCACAGCTGCTCGCTTTCCAAGCAGGAGATCGTGATCTTCGATACCAAAGCCCCTGATGCCACGCAGACGGAGGACCCGGGCCAGGCCCTCGAGGCCGAGTGCGCTTTGGACTGGGAGGCGCTCGTCGTCGCAACGCGTGACTACGTCGCGAAAAACGGGTTCTCCGATGTCGTCGTCGGGCTTTCTGGCGGCATTGACTCCAGCGTCGTTGCGACGCTTGCAGCTGATGCCTTGGGTGCAGACCATGTCCACGGCGTGCTCATGCCCTCCAAGTTCTCGAGCGACGGTTCCGTCACCGATGCCTTGGAGCTGGCTTCCAATTTAGGCGTCTCTGCAATTACGATTCCCATCAACCAGCCTGTCGAGGCGTTTCACGAGGTGCTCGCCCAGCCCTGCGGCGGCGAGGTGAGCGGTCTTGCAGCAGAGAATCTTCAGGCGCGCGTGCGCACGGTGTACCTCATGACGCTTTCCAACGCCCGAGGCTGGATGCTCCTCAACACCGGCAACAAGTCCGAGGCGGCTATGGGCTTTTCGACTTTGTACGGCGATACGGCCGGGGCTTATGCTCCGATCGGCGATCTCTACAAGACGCAGGTCTACGAGCTCGCCCGTTGGAGGGCCGCGCAATCGGTCTCCATCCCGCAGGCATGCATCGACAAGGCTCCCAGCGCAGAGCTCTACCAGGGGGCCAAGGACTCCGATCGCCTGCCTGAGTACGATATCTTGGACCAAGTGCTTGCCGACCACATCGATCGGGAGCTTGGCTTCAAGCAGCTTGTCGAGCAGGGCTTCGATGCCGAGCTTGCGGCAGACGTCGTGCGCACGGTGCAGAGAAACGAGTACAAGCGCCGTGCGGAGCCCTTGGCCGCGCACCTGGGCAACGTCTCGCTCACCGCGCAGCGTGCTTGGCCGGTTACCAATGGCTGGGTCGACGATTAGGCGCTCGACCGGGCACGTGCGGGGGAGAGCCACCGGTGCATGGGAGGCCCATGTCGCTTTGCCCGGGATGCATATGCGCCGCCAAGCGCATATTTCATGGCGAGATGCTGTAGTGCCGTTTGCGCCGCTTATGGATGCGGTACAATCGAGCGCGAGTTAGACCGGTTTGCCTTCAAGCCGCTAAGCGAAAGGAATCGAAATGCCTCAGATCACGCGCGAGGACGTCCGCGTCCCGGCAGACGTCATGCCGGAGTCCCGTGAGACCTACATCGACAACATGATGGCCGCAACCCAGGGCACGGGCCGTCTCATGCTCTTTGCCTGCGACCAGAAGATGGAGCATCTCAACAAGGACTTCTACGGCGAGGGCATCGACATCGCCGACGCCGAGCCGGAGCAT
>CAVCDT010000169.1:0-3004 GCA_963600995.1 Akkermansia muciniphila
CCCGCAACGAGGCCACCTGGGAGTCCGGCGACCGCCAGGCCCTCGAGGTCTTCTATGCCCGCCACGCGAGCCTCCCTCTCGACATGCGCATTTTCGCGCGCACCTTCAAGGCTATGGCAAGGGGGCAATAGATGACCGGGCCCCTCTTCAAGGACTCCAAGACGGCCTACCATCGACTTGAGCTCCGTGCCTCATATCGAGAAGTGCATGCTTCCGGCGCTCGGCTTGCAGTGCCGGGGGCTCGCCGTGTGGGTGGTGGGCAACGGCTCCACTGGTGCTATGTCGCGCACTTTGGGGGAGATCGCCGAGAGAGGCTCGCACTGCTTCTTCGGTGCCGTGTTCGACAAAAATGAGCTGAGCACCAATGTCTTTTCTGATTCATGGAGAGCTGATGATATGTTGAGTAATAACGGTGTGCCTTACAAAATAATGATGGTGTCCGAGGCCTTTGGCAGCGGTGTTTTTGCCTACGTATCTCAGCTTTGTAATGATATGGTCGATTACTTCGATGTGACAATTGTTTATTCCGCTGCGCGTCCGGAGACCCCCGAGGACTACAAGGATCGAATCGATTCCCGGGTGCACCTAATTCAGCTTGATGAGATGAGCGACATCAGTCTCAGCGGCATTAAGAAGAGCGTCAGGGAACTTCGTAGAATCAGGGATGAGTTAAAGCCGGATCTTGTTCATCTTCATACCTCTATTGCGGGGGGTTTGGGCAGGATTGCTTTTGATGGTTCCGATTGCCAGGTCGTCTACACGCCTCATGGCTATGCGCATGTTCTTATGGGTCCAGGATTAAAGAGCGGAGCTTTTCGCTTGATTGAAAAGCTACTGGGGCGCCGTAATTGCGTTACTTTGACCTGCTGCGAGAGCGAAGATGAGGAGGCGAGAACTCTTTGCGAACGTACTGCTTTTATCGAGACTGGCATAAATCTTGATGAGTTCGCCAAGCAGTTAGATGGGGTGGTGCCTAAGAAACGAGATCGTTTTACGGTTTTTTCTTTAGGGCGCACTACCAAGCAGAAGCGGCCGGATTTGTTTAACCGAGTTGCTGAGCTTGTGCCTGATGCGGATTTCCTATGGGTAGGTGGCGGTGATCTTGAGGGTGAGCTTACTGCTCCTAATCTCGCTGTGACCGGATGGATGTCGCGCTTCGAGGCTCTTTCTATTGCCAAGGGAGCGGATGCTTTTATCCTCTGTTCTTATGGCGAGGCTGTTGCTATGAGCTTGCTTGAGAATATGTACATTAAAAAACTTTGCCTGGTCAGCGATACGATGGGAAACCGTAGTGTCATTCGAGATGGCGTGAACGGATACACGTGCACTTCGGCTGAGGATTATGCGGCGAGGATAAAAGAGGCTATGGCTGATTTTCCTACCGAGTTACCCGAGAGAGCATACCAGTCTGTACTGAATACCTACAACACTGATGCCATGGCAAAGAAATATGTCGACTTCTACCTGAATGAAATCGTGCGTGATGAACATGTCGATCTTCCGGGAGCTCATATTGTGGCAGAAGTTTGACATGCTGGATATGTATGCGGCTTACGATACATTCGCATTATCGAGTCTCTACGAAAGCCTATGCTCCATCGATGGCATGGCGCGCGGGAGTGGGCTTTCTGCCCAGTTTTCGATGTGGGCGCGCGAAGTTGGCGTGACGGGGGGAGAGCGAGTTCCTCCCGATCGACGGCTCGGACGTGTGGGCGAACGCCATCTGTGGGCTCGCGACGAGGAGTGGCAGGGGGCGCGCAGCTGTGGTTGATGGGACGTTTGCAAATTACGACATCGAAAAGCAAGAGGTTTGGCTCGCAGAGAAGTACCTTGAACTTTACGGGAAGGCTTTTTGATGGTGGAAGGCCCCACGCTTAAACATATTGATACGAGAGATTCTGGGAATGCTGTGAGCGGGGCTACCCCGCGAGTCGGCGTTCTCATGTCGACTTATAATGGTGAAAGGTACCTTCGCGAGCAGATTGAGACCATCGCTGCTCAAAAAGGCGTTGTCGTGAGGCTTTTCGTCCGTGACGATGGGTCTTCGGATATGACGCGGACGATTCTCGGTGACCTTGCGCAGAAGCCTCTGGGGTGCATTGATTCATGGGAAGTGGAGCTTGGCGAGAACGTCGGCTTTCTTCTGAGCTTTGAGAAATTGCTCATGAACGTTACGGGCTGCGACTATTACGCATTCTCCGATCAGGATGATTTTTGGCTTCCTGAGAAGCTGGAGCGCGCAGTTTATGCTTTGCAATCGTCCGACTCTTCCCTGTACGCCTCCGCTGTGGAAATTACCGATGAGGAATTGACTCCTGTGGGGCGTAACGATTTCCCGGGTCTCGTCTACTCGATTCCAGGCGAGGTTATCCGCCATAGGCTTTCTGGTCACAATATGGTATGGGTGGAATCTCTTCAGCGACGTTTGGCTGGTTTGGGTCCTCTTCCATGTTGGTCCCACGATCAACATGTGGTGCTTGCCGGATTGCTTGCGGGTGATGATTTGGTTTTCGATTCCGCTTCCTACGTTCGGCATCGCAGGTTGCGTAACTCTGTTACTCCGGGTGGGGCTGGATTGGCAAAGCGCATGCGGCATGAGCTTCGAATGCTCTGGAATCCGGGGCTGGCTTGGGATAGGGCCGCGTTGGCCAAAGCAATACTTGAGTTACACGATGGCGAATTATTCGAGGCCGACCGCTGCTTCCTCGTTAAGTGCGCGGAACATAAGAGATTGAGCCTTGTTACGGACGTCTCGTTTGACTGTGGGCTTAGGCCCGGCAATTTCGAAGCTCAACTATCTGTGTTGCTGGGGAGATTTTAGTTTGTGTTGACAGGTGTTGACGAAATGGGGGCGTGTGGTCGCACGCGACCGAAAAGGGAGTGGTGATTTTTAGAATGAAAGGCGTTATTCTCGCGGGCGGCAGCGGCACGCGCCTGTACCCGCTCACGTCCGTCACCAGCAAGCAGCTCTTGCCGGTGTACGACAAGCCGATGATCTACTACC
>CAVCDT010000170.1:0-3002 GCA_963600995.1 Akkermansia muciniphila
CTAGAGGGTGATGACCTTGGAGGACTCGTGCATGCGCTCGAGGATGTCGTACATATTGGAGACCTCGCCCACCTTGAGGTCGTCGGCGAGGTTGAAGTAGTTGAGGCAGGTGCCGCAGACGAGCACCTGCGTGCCCTTGTCCATCATCTCCTTGACGCTGTCGATGATCTGGGCCTCGTCGCCGCACAAAAGCTTGACGCCGGCGTTCATGAACAGGAGGTTCATGGGCGCGACCTCTGCCTGGTTGAGCGTGTAGATGGCCATCTTCATCAGGTTGTAGCCCAGCTCGCGGTCGCCGTCGCCCACGAAGTCCTTGCCGATGAAGACGCTGTAGCCGCACGCGTTGCCTGAGATACCGCAGCTCGCGGGGATCGCCGCCTCTGCAGCGTCGGGCGCAAGCTCGCCGCCGATGGCGATGGAAAAGCCGCCTTCGATGGTCTCGACCGCAAAGCCCAGGCCCTTCTTCTTGGCCAGGCGCGTGATGTTCTTGACCGCGGTGTCGTTGTCGACCCTGATGCGGATGTCCGTGTTGCCCTTGTCGATCTCCTTCTTGACCATGACCAGGGGCATGGGGCACGCCTTGCCAAAACCGTCGAGCTCAACCATGAGATGTCCTTTCTCTTTGCAAGGCAGCACCCGAGCGCCGCCTTCTATCTATGACCGCCCGGGCAGCGCGCCAAGGCGCAGCCGGGGATGTTCCTAGCGGTTGGCCGCAGCGATGTGCGCCAGCGCGTTGAGCGCCGCGTCGACGTCGTCTGCGGTGTTGTACCAGCCAAAGCTGAAGCGCACCGCGCCTTGGTCGCAAGTGCCGATGGCCTTGTGCATGAGCGGGGCGCAGTGGGCGCCGGCGCGCGTGCAGATGCCGTAGTCGCGGGCGAGCGCGTCTGCCACGAGCGCGGAGTCGAGGTTGCCGATGTTCATCGCCACGACGCCCGTCCTATCGGCGATGGCGCCGCCGTAGTGCCTGGCAGAGGGCACGCACTCGAGCCCGTCGCAGAAGCGCTGCGCGAGCTTGCGATGATGGGCGGCGATGTTCTCCACGCCGACACCCTGCACGAAGCCCACGCCCGCAGCCAAGCCGGCGATGCCGTGGCTGTTGATCGTACCCGCTTCGAGATGGTCCGGATACTCCGCGGGATGCTCCATGTCGAAGCTGTGAGAGCCCGAGCCGCCCACCATGAGGGGGCGCACCTCGATATCGGGACCCAAGACGATGCCGCCCGTGCCCTGCGGCCCCATAAGGCCCTTGTGGCCGGTAAAGCAGAGGACGTCCGCGCCCATCTGCTGCATATCGACCGGCTCGACGCCCGCCGTCTGGGCGACGTCGACCACGACGCGCGCGCCGTAGGCATGAGCGACCTCGGCCAGTGCGGCGACGTCGTAGATGTCGCCCGTGAGGTTCGACGCATGGGTGATGACGACGAGCTTGGTATCGGATTCGAAGGCGCGCTCGAACAAGCCCAGATCAAGCGAGCCGTCGCCTGCGATCTTGACCGCGGCGATACCGTTGCCGAAGACCTCGTTGAGATGGTAGAGCGGGCGCAGGACGGAGTTGTGGCTCGCGTAGGTGGTGACGACATGGTCACCGGGGTTGGCCATCCCGTAGATGACCGTGTTGAGCGCCTGGGTGGCATTAGCGCAAAAGCACACGCGGCTGGAATCCGGGGCGTTGAACAGCTCTGCGATCTTCTCGCGCGCATCGAAGACGGCCATGCCCGCATCGAGCGACGGGCCGTACACGCCGCGCCCCACACCGCCAAAGCTCGTAAGCGCGCCCATCATGGCCTCGACGACCTCGGGAGGCTTGCACATGGTGGTGGCTGCGTTGTCGAGATAGATCATCAGTAGCCTTTCTGCGGCCTTGGCACCCTCTTAGCACCCTTGCCAGCACAACACCTGCCGGGCGGAAAACGCGGCGGGTGTTTCCCCCTTTGGAGAGTAAGGTACCCCGTTTGCGCCACCGGCATGAAGGCGGCGGCATGCCGAGTACGCCCGCCGAGGGCAATGCAGGCGCAAGCGGTACCGCCGCCGATGGCACGGACAACAGCATCACGGGGTGCGCAGACGTCTGCACAGGCAGAGGCGCGCGGGCAAAGCAAAGCCGCCCGCTGCGATCGGACGCAGCAGGCGGCGTAAAGCGTCTTGCTATGGATGGGGTTGCCAAAAGCGGCGCCGCCAACGTTATGAGCGGCAACGCACCTGGCGCCCCAGGCTCAAGGGCTTAGTGCTCGGGGTAATCCAGATGCGCGAACTTGTCCGGGTCGCCCGTCTCGCCGATCTCCGTCTTGCCCTCGTCGGGAACGACGTAATCGTCGTAATCGGCAGGATCGGTCGCCTCGAGCTCGGAGGCGTCGACCTCGGCGATGGTGTCGTCGCGGAACACGTCGCGGTCGAGCATGCCCACCATGTTGGCGATGGCCGTAGTGCACACTGCGTCACCGGTGATGTTGATGGCGGTGCGGCCCATGTCGAGGATGCGGTCGATGCCCATGATCATGGCGACGGCCTCGACGGGCAGGCCGACGGAGCTGAAGACCATCGTGAGCATGATGGTGCCCACGCCGGGGACGCCGGCTGTGCCGATGGAGGCAGCCGTGGCGGTCACGACGACGGTGACGAGCTGCGAGATGCTGAGGTCGATGCCAAAGGCCTGGGCGGCGAAGACCACGGCCACGCCCTGCATGATGGCGGTACCGTTCATGTTGATGGTCGCGCCCAAGGGGATGGTGAAGGACGAGATCCTAGGGTCGACGCCCACGCGCTTGTTGAGCGTCTCCATGTTGAGCGGGATGGTCGCGTTAGAGGAGCTGGTAGAGAACGCGAAGACCATGACCGGCCAGAACTTCTTGAGGAAGTGCAGCGGGTTGAGGCGCGTGAACACGAAGAGGATGAGCATGAAGACCACGAGCAGCATGATGAGCAGGCCGAGGTACGTGGTCAGGATGAAGTTGATCATCGGCAGGATGCCGGAAATGCCCAGGTTGGCGAAGGTGCGCGTGATG
>CAVCDT010000171.1:0-819 GCA_963600995.1 Akkermansia muciniphila
GAGAGATGGAATGCAAAGGCTTTTGCTCGATGCTGCAATAACCCGTGCTTTGTTGAAAACGGGCTTTTGCATTCCCCTGTACCTTTCAGGTACGACGAGGAAACCGAGAGCGCCTTGAATCTCCTTTGTCTATACGCTCCAGGGGGCGGGCTCTGTCCGGGCACGGCGTTTCCCCGTGCTGGAAGATGCCGCCAGGGATGACGCGGTGATATTCAGGCTACTGGGGTCGCTTTGACGGGTGGGCCACAATCTGCCCCAGAATATTCACCCAATCGTTGATGCGGGCGGATGAAGATGATGTCGCAGGTCGTCTGGGTATACTGGTAGTGCTGAATGTTGGATGGCCGCTCAATGTAGCGGAAGTGCTGACCTGAGCTTGGCCTTGCTCGGCTTCCATGAAGCCGTAGACGTCTTTGGCTTGATGAAGGAGGCTGCGATTGGGAAACGAACAACCGGGCGCATCCGACCCTTATTCTTTCGAATGGGATTTGGGGCTTTTGCGCGTTCTCGACCTCCTCGACGACTCCAAAAACGTTTCACACGTTGAATTTCAGAAAGCAGGTATTACTGGAATCGACGATGTGGTGGTTACTTACCGTGATGGTTCCGTAACTGGCATACAGTCAAAGTACGTGAAGGCCGCCTCGAAAAAGCAGAGCCTCAATTTCGGCGACTTGCTTCGTGACGGTAAAGACTTGTCTCTGATTGGCTCCCTTGCCGAAGGCTGGAGGCAGCTGTCAGGGGGTGGGGCTTCGGTTAGCTGTGTCATTGCCACGATCAAGTTGCTTGGGGGAAGCAGGAGCAGGGCAGCTTTTGGCT
>CAVCDT010000171.1:829-2936 GCA_963600995.1 Akkermansia muciniphila
GCTTGGTAACTTGCTTGAGCAGCGGCCGTCCTCGGAAAACGTTAGCGATCTCTTTTCAGGAGACGGAGACGCAACTGATTTGCATATGCAGACGAAAGACCTCCTGAAGCATTGCGTTCTTGAGCCTAACGAGGAAGTTCCTTTCCTGAGGTCGCTTTCCGTAAAGCATTATGACGACTATTTCGCTGAGATGGGCATCCGGGTGGATCGTCGGATAAGTGAGCTCTTCCATTGTGACGATGAGGCGGCCGTTAGGATTCATGACAGGCTGATGAGGGCGGCGCTTACGTGGTCCTCTTCAGACTTTGCGGGACGGCGTGTCGATATTGCCGAGCTAGAGACGATGCTTAAGCTTGGCGCCAGGCCTGTTCTCCCGCCGCTGATGCTGCCCAACCCTTTGTTCTCGGCGCGAACCGAAGATGTAGACAATGTTGCGGCAGCCATCAAGTCCATCAGGGGCGGCTATGTCTTTCTGTCCGGTTCCCCGGGCTCTGGCAAGACGACCGTGATGTCGTGCCTTGTGCAAAGGGACGGTCTTGTCAGAGCCGCCTATTATGCCTACCGTCCGCTCGAGGCGGGTGGCCGCATGCTAGCAGGGGGTACCCAGGGGCTCACCCCAGGCGACCTCTGGGCGGAGCTTTTCGATGGTCTGCAGCGGCACTTTAAGGGAAAGCTGGTTTCCAGCGGCATCCCGTTGTTTTCGGGTCTGCTTGATGCCGGTGCCCTCAAGGCTGAGGTTCTTCGCATGGCGGAGATGTTGTATCAGCGCAGCGGAACCCCGGCCGTCTTGGTGGTCGATGGCTTAGACCATGCGGCAAGAAGCGGCGCCTCCCTGACCTTTTTGGAAGACCTGCCGAGTCCCGCCGACTTGCCCGAGGGCGTGATTATTGTTCTTGGGGGTCAACCGAAGGAAGGGTATGCCAAATACCCCGTGTGGCTTAAGCGGGGATCTGACAAACTCGTGCAAGTGAACACCCAGATGCCGTCAGTGGAGGACGTGACGCTTCTGGTAGAGGGGAGGATAGGGTTCGACGGCGATGCTTCCCTGGCTGTTTCACGCTGTATCTATGAAACCTGTCAAGGCAATGCCCTCTCCATCATCTATGCCGTGCGGGCTATCGAAGGCGCTCGTGACGCAAGGGAGGCGTTGCTCTTGCTCGGGGAGTCAGGTCTTTCCGACGATCTCGATGCGTATTACGACAAGATCTGGGGCATGTTGGGAGCTGTTTCGGATGCGGGGATTCCGTTTCTGGACGTTAGGCTCGCCTCGATTCTCTCCTTGATCGACGGCAGAATAGGCCTTGCGGCTTGCGCCAAGGCCCTCGGCATGAACGGGATCGAAATGCAAGCCGTGGTTGCCCGGCTTAAACCGCTTCTCCAGGTTACGGAGAGTGGCCAGCTGTTCGTGCTCAATAACGACCTGCTTCTCTACCTGAAGAGGCTCGTTGGCGTGGCGCAGAACCGGGGAGTCGCGAAAGAAGCTGGGCTTTCCCTTGCCGAAGCGCTGCTTTCGGCTGACCCTGATTACGAATCTAGGAGATGGCCGATCGATGTCTTTTTGTCTCTGGGCGAAGATCAAAGGGCGCTGAGCGAATTTACGGCGGTCTATGCGATGGAGGCTATAGCTGTGGGCGTTCCCCGGGAAACGCTCCATAGGCAGGCATATGCCATCTACAAGGTGCTTGCCAAGATGCCTTCAGCGAATGCGTGCGCAAAGTATCTAGGAGCCCTAAAGACCTTCTGCCAACATGACGGGTACATGTCCTATTGGAGTCGTGCCCGATCGAATATCGGGCACTTTGATGCCGAGCTTTCGCGATTCTATCCTTTGCCGCTTACCATAGACAATATCCCGGTTTTTAGCTCTGTTTTCGTCCGGGCTGTCGAAGACGCGGAGGGCGGAAAGTCTCTAGTGCATGGTTGGATCGGTGACCTGACTCCATCTGGGCTTTTCCTCAGGGCGCACGAGAACAGTGACTTTCTTGATTCCTCGGAGGAATTGGCCGAGCTCTACGGGCAGTGGGGCAGGTTCGCGGCCCGCTGGCGAGTCGCCTACAAGGATGATGATCTCGAATTTGAGGTCGGCGGGTACCACGGAGGGTCGTAT
>CAVCDT010000172.1:0-2849 GCA_963600995.1 Akkermansia muciniphila
CCGTTGCTGGCTGCGATATCGTACGTCGCATAATCAGCCGCATAAGCCGACGAGCACATCCCGGCACCCAGCGCGCAAGCCGTAGCCGCTGCCAAGCCCGCCGTCCAAACAAGCTTCCTTCTCATGATGCGTCCCTTCCGTCCGAGCGTTCTACCTGTTCTCTCACGCTGCGTTAGAGCAGTCATGAGAATTGTAGCCCCTACGGCAACGCAGGACCCGATGATCAGGACCTCTGGGCAAGAAGGCGCTGATAGGCACGCCAACCGCCATCGATATCGTAGACCTCGCTAAAGCCCATAGCCTCCAAGGCCTCTGCAGCCATCTCGCTGCGCGGGCCGCTATGGCAGAAGACATACGTGGGCCTGTCCTTTGGCAGCGTGCGCAAAGCCTCGAGCGCCGCATCGTCGAAAGCCTCATCCTCGTAGTCGAAGTTGGCGTTGACAGAGCCTTTGAGCGTCCCGAAGCCATACTCTAGGGGAGTGCGCACGTCCAAGACGGTCGCCTGGCTCAAGTCGAGATCGAACAAGACCTCCGCGCTCACCAACTCGCTCATGACCGGCATCTCCCCCTGTATCGAATCTACCCTATGGTATAGCCCGCGCAACCTTGCCCATAGGCTCTTGGCACATCCAGCTAAACGAGCTGGCAGGCGCCCTCGCCCACGATCTCCTCGATGCGGCGCAAGAGCTCCTGGCTGGCCACGTTGACGCCCAAGGGTAGCTCTGCGCGGAACTTCCTTCCGTCTGCCTGCTCGATGAAAAGCGTCACCGGCTGAGCACCCGGGTAGTTGTCGAACACGGCAGACAGCTTGCCCATCGTGTCGTTGCTAAAGCGATCGCTGCGCACGCGCACGTTGAGGGCGCTCGGGCCGCGGCCGGCACCGGCTTGGCCCTCGAGCTCAAGCGGCTCGCACTCGTAGCCTATGACCTGCACGCCGCGGTCGCTGCGCTCGAGCTTGCCGCGCAGCTTGACGACCTTGTCCTCCTCGAGCCAGTCCTTGCACGTCGCAAGGGTCTTTGCCCATATGACACAGTCCACGCTGCCCGACATGTCCTCGATGGTGAGCGTGGCGAAGTTGTTGCCCGCCTTGGACACGCGGTTCTGCAGCACGGTGACCAAGCCAGCGACGGTGATGTTCATGCCGTCGCGCGCGCGCTCCTCATCGGCAAGATCGGCGATCTCCATATCGGCTGCGCGCTCGAGCAGCTTGGTGTAAGGCGTCAGGGGATGGTCTGACACGTAGATGCCCACGATCTCCTTCTCGAAGTCGAGCTTCTGGCGACGCTCCCACTCCACCCCATCTGGAGCAGGGATGTCCTCGACGAAGGCGGCATCGTCGTCTTCCTGGGCGGTCTCGGCAAAGAGGTCGAACATCGACACCTGGCCGTCCTCTTTGTCCTGGCGGCGCTGCTGGGCCTGCTCGAGCAAGCCGCCCTCGTTGACGAGGTTCCACAGCTGGCGGCGCGTGTAACCCGTCGAGTCGAACGCACCTGCCTTGATCAGGGCCTCGACGACGCGCTTGTTGGCGGCCTCTGCCGGCATGCGGTAGAGGAAGTCGTGCAGGGTCTCATAGGAGCCGTTTTCCTCCCGCTCCGCGATGATGATGTCGACCACCTTCTCGCCCACGCCGCGCAGGCCCGCAAGGCCGAAGCGCACGCCCTCGGGCACGGCGGTGAAGTCGCGGCGCGAGATGTTGATATCGGGCGGCAAGACGGCGATGCCGTCTTTCTTGCAGGCGTTGACGTAATGGACGATCTTCTCCGTCTTGCCCATGTAGCTCGAGAGCACGGCGGCCATGTACTCGTGCGGGTAGTAGGCCTTGAGCCATGCCGTCTGCATGACCAAGATGGCATAGGCGGCAGAATGCGACTTGTTGAAGGCGTACTCCGCGAACTTCAAAACGTCGTCCCAGATCTGCTGGGCTATCTCACGCGTGTAGCCGTTGCGCACCGCGCCGTTGAGCCAATGGTTCTCCATGGTCTCCGTGTTGCCGTCTGCCCAGGTCTGCTCGACCTCGCGCATGAGGGCGACCTTCTTCTTTGCCACGGCCTTGCGAACCTTGTCGCTCTCGCCCACGGTGAAGCCGCACATCTCGACGGAGATGCGCATAACCTGCTCCTGGTAGACCATGGTCCCGTAGGTGTCCTCCAAGATCCACTTGAGGCGGTCGTCGTAGTAGGCGATGGGTGTGAGGCCCTTCTTGCGGTTGACGAAGTCATCCACCATGCCCGCACCCAACGGACCCGGGCGAAACAGCGCGATGGTAGCGACGATATCGCTGTAGCAGTCCGGCTGCATGCGCTTGAGCAGCGCCGTCATGCCGTCGGATTCCACCTGGAACACACCGGCGCAATGCCCCGAGCACATGAGCTCGAAGATCTTGGGGTCCCTGAAGTCGACCTCTTTCTCCAAGTCGATGTCGCGACCGTAGTTCTCGAGGATGTTGCGCTTCGCCTTGGAGATGACGGTGAGCGTGCGCAGGCCCAGGAAGTCCATCTTGAGCAGGCCCATGTCCGCCGTCATGACGCCGTCGTACTGGGTGATGATGACGCCGCCCTTGGTGTCCTTCTTGACGGGAACGTAGTCGCACACGGCATCGCGGCAGATGATGACGGCGCTTGCGTGGACGCCCTCGCCGCGGGTGATGCCCTCGAGGGATTTTGCCGCGTCGATGATCTTCTTGGTGTCGCCGTCTGTATCGTATGCCTCGCGCAGATCCGGGACCTCAGCCATGGCCTTGTCCAAGGTCATCTTGGGGTCGTTGGGGATCATCTTGGAGATCTTCTGGCTCACATAGACCGGGTAGTCCAAGACGCGCGCGGCGTCGTTGACGGCCTGTTTGGCCTTCA
>CAVCDT010000173.1:0-2814 GCA_963600995.1 Akkermansia muciniphila
AGACGCAGCCGTAGGGCCCGTGTTGGATAGCCGTCGAGAAGATCGCGTTTTTGAGCGCAGCGGTGTATTTACTCACATCGAGCGCAGGGATGGCGATCTTGATGTACTTGAGGGCTTCCCCGTAGTAATGGACCTTGCAGTAGTTGTACTGCGCGGTGAAGAAGAGGTCCCTGTTCTGCTTGGAGCAGCTCTTCCAGGCCTTGTCGAACTTGCTGCCCGTCTCCTTGCCGTCTTTCTTGTAGGCGCTCACGAGCGCCTTGCCCCACGTGGCATACGTCGCGAGGTCTGCATCGGACGGCGCCTTGAGCGTCTTGGCCTTGAGTTCCTTGGCAAAGGTGTAGGCGTTGCCCGGGCTCATCTGATAGGCCCCGTAGGCGCTGTTGGGATCGATCTCTGCCGGGTCGTTGCCCGATTCGTACTTGGAGCAGAGCTGCCCTAGGTCTCGCGCGGCGAAGGCGCAGGAGGGCTGCAGGGCAGAGGCGAAGAGACAGGTGGCAACCATTAAGAGAAAGACGATGACGAGGCGCTTGCTTGCGCATGTGGCAGAAAGCTGCATAGGTACCTGGCCTTAAGGGTGCGTTTAGCGTGCGTTGTTGCTGCGTTTTGGTACTCATATCAGAAGATAGACCATGCGCGCACGATAGACAAACATGTGCAGGGAAATTCAAACAGAATCCCGTTAAAGCGCCGTTAAGCCCGTGCGCGCGACAAATCCGGACTCCATGGGCGCCCGCCATCAGCCGTAGGTCGTGTACTCGTATACGGTCAAAGCGACCATGCCCAACGCAACCGCGACCGTTAAGGCGACGCGCGCCTTATCGCCAAGGCGGCCCAAGAGGCGCTCGCCTGCCGGGTAAGCCGCCCACACGAAGAAGAAGAGCAAGGCGGCGATGAGAACGTCGTTGACGATCCAGGCCTGCCCCAAGATGTTGCCCGGGAGCTGGGAGTTATCCCACAAGGGGTAGTTGCCGTATTGGTCCGGCTGGTTTTGGAGAAAGCCCTGCGTGAGCTCTGCGCCCATGGCCACGAACACGCTCACGACAAAGAAGTGCAAGCCGGCCCTGATGCCCGATTGGCGCCATCTGATGAGCATGGCGCGGTACGGGACGAGCACGATCGAAGCCACCACGACGCCAACGCCGTAGACGAAGAAGGGGTAGTTGATGTCGTTCCAGACGCCGGAGTTGGGGTCGACGATGCCGAAGAAGTAGTCGTTGAACATGCAGTAGACCCACTCGCACCAATGCCCCACGACGGAGAAGACGCAGAAGTAGACCACCATGTCGCACCAGAAGCGCCAGTCACGCAGGCGGCGCATGCTCGTGCGCCATATGGACCCGATGCTCGCGGCAGAGGCGCCCTTGGCGTCTTTGTGTGGTTCGCTCTTATGCAACGAGACACTCCTTACTGCGCGTACCGGCCGTCAACGGAGATTATCGCACGTGCGATGAGGGACGCTGCAGGCTGGCGCAAGATTTAAGGAGAAGGCAATCTGCCGCCTTAAGGCAAGGCGATGCTAACCGATGATGACGAGGAGCCTGCCTTCGCCGACGCCGACGGCAGGGCAGCTGGAGGCGACCTCATTGCTCACGCCGATGGAATCGCTCGCTTTGAGCGTTGCACCGTCGAGCTCCCAGGCAAGGCCGCGCTCGATTACGCCATGGGCATCGCCGCCGAAGGCGAAGACGTCGACGCGGCAGCCAAGGGGCAGGTCGCCAGCCCAGCTGTCGAGTGCGACGAGGCCGTCGTCGGGCACGACGACCATCGCCATCTGGCCGGCACCTACCGCACACGCATCGCAGCCTTGCTCGCGCAACCAAGCGAGGTTGCGGATGACCGCTGCCGTATGCCCTAGGTCCCCGCCGAGCGCGCAATGCAGTGCGAAGGAGCGGTAACCGCGTTCGAGGCCGATACGCACAGCGGCAAGAAGGTCGGTGTCGTCTTTGGCGCAGGGCAGCTCGACGACAGCAGCATGCCCAGCGGCGGGAGCGCCGCCTTCAAGCGAGTCGAAGTCGCCGATCACGATATCGGGTTCGAGACCCGCCGCAAGGCACGCGGCATAACCTCCGTCAGCCGCGATGAGGAGGTCGCCCTCCCCTATATCCGGTACCTCGAAGCGCACGGGCGCGGCACCGACTATATGGCATGTGGATGCACCCACCGCAAGCTCTCCTCTCTGCAAGCCGTCGCCGCAGCCGAACCCCTGACAAGGGCTCGAAGCCCTTCTAGCCAAGGCGAACCCTACCGGTTCAAGATCTCGTCGACTTTGGCCACCTTGCCATGCATCATATCCGTATAACCAGGGCGGATGTCCGCTTTGAGGATGACCTCACAGCGGATGCCTTGGTCTGCGAGCACCATAGTGGCGCGCTTGACCACGTCCATGACCTCGTCGTATTCGCCCTCGATCTCTGTGAACATCGAGTTGGTGCGGTTCTCGAGCCCGCTTGCGCGGATGACCTCCACGCACTGGGCAACGTAGTCGGACAGCTCCTCGCCCTCGCCAAATGGCGCGATCGCAACGGCAACCAGCGTGTTCATACGGGTCCTTACGCCTCCTCGATGTCGAGGGGCCATTGCGCGATGTCTTGCGCCGTGGCGTTGTAGAGCGCGTCGATGAAGGCGACTTTGAAGCTCGCAGGGCCGGCAGCCGCATCGTGCGCACGGGCGCCAGCGAGGTCGTAGACGACAGTGCCGCAAAGCGCCGCCGTAAAGGGGTCGCCGCAGGCTGAGTAGACGGCGCAGACACCGCCCAGGCTGCAGCCGGTACCGGTGATGAGTGGCATGAAGCTGCTGCCACCTGCGACGCGGGCC
>CAVCDT010000174.1:0-2761 GCA_963600995.1 Akkermansia muciniphila
GCCTTGTAGATGCTCATCTCATGCTCGGCGACATCTGCAGGGACGGAATCCTGGTCCAAAGAGACGGGGTTGGTCGCAGCGATCTGCATCGCAACGTCGCGGCCCATGGTCTGGAAGGCATCCGTGGCGGCGGTATCTGCATTGCCACACTCGAAGGCAACGAGAACGCCGATCTTGTTGTTCATGTGGTTGTAGGAAACCACGCCGCCGTTTGCGGGGACGTCCATGCGCACGAAACGGGCGATCTGGATGTTCTCGCCGATGACGTGGATGGCATCGGTCACGATGTCTGCAACCTTGGTGCCCTCGAACTCGGACTCCTTGAGAGCCTCGACGTCTGCGGGGTTGTTCTTGATGACGGCAGCGGCGAACTTATCGCAGTACTCGCCGAACTTGTCGTTGATGGCGACGAAGTCCGTCTCGCAGTTGACCTCGACCACGGCTGCACCGTTGCAGGTGTTGCAGACCTTGGCGACGACGCGGCCCTCGTTGGTGGCACGGCCAGCCTTCTTTGCAGCAGCAGCCAGACCACGGGTACGCAGGATGTCTGCGGCAGCATCCAGGTTGCCGTCGGCCTCGACGAGTGCCTTCTTGCACTCCATCATGCCGGCGCCAGTGGACTCGCGCAGCTCTTTGACCATTGCAGCAGTGACGTTTGCCATTACTCTGCAGCCGCCTCGGTAGTCTTCTCGTCTTGTGCGGTCATCTCAGCCTCGGTGACCTCCGCGCCATTGCCGGCGACGATGGCATCGGCAGCAACGGTGCACAGCAGGTTGACGGAGCGGATGGCATCATCGTTGGCGGGGATGCCGAAGTCGACCTCGTCGGGGTCTGCGTTGGTGTCGATCAGGCCGATGACGGGGATGTGCAGGCGGATGGCCTCCTTGATGGCGTTCTCCTCGTGCTTGGTGTCGACGACGAAGAGAGCGGCGGGCAGATCGCCCATCTCGCGGATACCGCCCAGGGCAGCCTGGAGCTTGGTGAGCTCCTTCTTGAGGATAGCCTGCTCCTTCTTGGGGCGCTTCTCCATGACGCCGTTGGCGATCTCGAGCTCGATCTCCTCCATGCGGCGCACGCGGGTGCGGATGGTCTGGAAGTTGGTGAGCATGCCGCCCATCCAGCGGTAGTTGACATAGGGCATGCCAGCGCGCTCGGCCTGGGCCTTGATGGGCTCCTGGGCCTGCTTCTTGGTGCCGACGAAGAGGACCTTCTTGCCCTGAGCGGACAGGTTGCTCAAGAAAGTGTAGGCGTCGTCGATCGCGACCAGCGTCTGCTTGAGGTCGAGGATGTAGATGCCGTTGCGCTCGCCGAAGATGTAGGGCTTCATCTTGGGGTTCCAGCGGCGGGTCTGGTGGCCGAAGTGAACGCCGGCCTCCAGCAGGGACTTGATGGACACGGTTGTTGCCATGATCCATACCTCCTTCATTCGTTGTTCCTTGGTCCGGATCATCGCCTTGTATCCCGCAACTGCGCCGCAGCACAGCCACTAGCGGGAAGGCTCCCCTTTCCTGTGAGCTAATCGGGTACTTGATTTAACACAAGCCGTACTAGTATATGAGCGTTTGGATCGGCACACAAGGGAAATCTCGAGGTTTTTAGCGCGCGAGCACCCTGCCGGCTCCCCAGCTCCCAAGGAGGTCCGCCTCATCTGGCAGCAGGGACCCTAGAAGAACGCGTCCAAGGCGATGTAGCCGGTCTTGGAGTTGTACGTGACCTTGGCGTAGCAGTCGCCATAGGCGTTTACGACGAGCTTTGCGACCTTGACCGTCTTGCCCGCGGCGACATTGGCGAGCTTGCCTGATGCGCTGTAAGCAGCCTTGAGCATAGCGGCTTTGGAGACGAGCTTACGCTTGCCCGCCTTGATCCCTGCGGCCATATCGCGGCTTGCCCCGCAAAGCGTGCAGACGTCGTTGACGTACTCGTGCCCGGCTGTGCAACCGGTGCCGTGGGCTTTGAGCTGGGACATCCTCACGAAGCCCTTCTTGCCGGCAACCTCGAACTTGCCCCAATAGAAGCCGTCGCTGGCCAAGGTGACCTTGATGGGCTTGTAGATCCCGCCTTTGACCATGGTCGCCACGCTCTTGGCGCTCGAGCTGGCCTTCTTGAGCACCTTGAGCTTAGAGGGGGCGCTGTAGTAGCAGATGCCGTGCACAACGCCCGCGTGCCCGCATGCGCAGCTCCACTTGGCGCCCGAGTAGGTCCAGGTATGGGCCACGTTCTTCTTCTTGACCGCGTTACATAAGACGGCACCACACGCAGCGCAGGTCTCCTTGGTAACCTTCACAGTATGCGTGGCGTCCGTCTGCGCAGAGTAGACCTTCTTAGCACCCTTGACCTTGGCGTGCTTGCATGTCACGCCCTTTTTGACCAAGAGCTTCTGCGCATCGGCGCGCTCACTGTTATGAAGACGGTTGTAGACGGAGATCTGGACATCGGATGAGCAGGAGTAGAAATGCGACAGATACTTGCCGGCGATGCCGTAGGATTTGGCCGTCGCGTCGCTTGAGGAGATCTGCGTGGCGCCGTCGGCCGGGGCCTTCTTCTGCGTGCGCGACCTCTCGTAGTAGATCAAGTCGATGAGCACGCTTTCTGCCATGCCGGTGCTCATGCCGCCCACCTCCTCGAAGGCCGGCTGCATGATGTAGTAGACGCAGCCGTAGGGCCCATGCTGGATAGCCGTCGAGAAGATCGCGTTTTTGAGCGCAGCGGTGTATTTGCTCACATCGAGCGCAGGGATGGCGATCTTGATGTACTTGAGGGC
>CAVCDT010000175.1:0-2693 GCA_963600995.1 Akkermansia muciniphila
TCGCCGCTGCCGTTTCTGGCCGGTGCGATGCTGCTCTTTGGCGTCGTCTCCATCTTTGCGAGCTGGTGCGTGTCGAGCGTGTGCTGGAGCGAGATGAGCGCCGGCTTCAACCGCACGATCGTGAGCCGCGTGGGCAAGAGGACCTACTTCCTCGAGAAGCTCGTCTTCGCGCTCGCGGTTTGCTTCGTGTTCGTGATCGTGGGAAGCATCGTGGGCACCTTGGCCGCCGCGCTGACCATGGGACTTGCCGGTATGGGCTCTGTCCCGTCGCTGCTTTTGTGGCTGGTGCTCGTCACGGTCGTGTGCTGGGGCAACGCCTGCCTCACCATCACGGTGCTGTGGCTGTTCAAGAGCAACGTGCTCGCTGCGCTTTGCGCCTTGACCCTTGGCGGCGGCATCGTGTCGAGCATCATCTCGCTCATCACGTCGAGCATCCCCAAGGTGGGCGAGGCCTGGGCATCGGTTGCGGAGTGGCTGCCTTGCTCGGCGTTCTCTGCGCTGAGCGTCAATATCTTCGATGACCAGCTCGTCTTGAGCGCCATGGAGCTGGCTCACGTGCTGGTGCCCGCAGCCGTCTGTGTGGCGATCGCCTTCGCCTGCGTCTTGGGTGTGCTGCGTCGCCGCGATCTGTAAGCGGATGGCTGGCGAGGGCGGCGGCCTTTGGGCTTGCGCTAGTTCTCGATCAACTTCTCCAGCTGTGCGATCTCTGTGGCGGTGAGCCCGCAGTCTTGCAGGTAGCTCTTAGCGCAGGCAGCGTAGTCTGCCTGCTTGCGGGCTTCCTCGTCCTCGGTGCCGGTTAGGTAGCTGGTGAAATCGGCAAAGTAGAGGTCGACTACGGCGTTGTAGCGATCTGGCGTCTGCTCCTGCGTGATGCCGTAGTAGTTCCCATAGGTGGTCATGTAGTCTGCACGCATCTCGTCGTAGCTTGCGCCGGCCAGCGCTTCGATCACCAGGCACACGAACCCTGTGCGGTCCTTGCCCTCCATGCAGTGGATGTAGGCGGGGCCGCCGTTCTCTAGCAGATGGCGCATGCCGCGGGCGACGGAGGCCTTGTAGTCGCTGCTCCCGTAGTCAGAGCTCATGTCGAGCGTCACTACCTTGCCTTGCTTGTAGAGGCGCTTGAAGTAGGAGGAGTCGAACCCGTCGGCCCCGAAGTCTTCTTGGATCTCCTCATCGGTATCTGCGAGGTCGACGACGGACTTGATGCCGTTTTTCTCGAGCAGGCTGCTGGCGATCGAAGCGCGGTTGCGGCTGTTGTCGACGGGGGAGGCTCCCCGGTAGAGGAAGTTCTTCTTCAAGTTGCCGCCGCTTAGCGCCCTGAAGTTGGCGAACTGCTCATCGGAGCCGTACTCGGAGCGGTCCATCGAGTAGCTTTGGCTGAGCGCCTCGAATGTCGACAGGTATTTGCCCTGCTCTCTGAGCGTGATGGTGACGGTGCATGTGTCGTCGAGGTGATAGGTTGAGAAGAGTGGTGCGTTACACAAGGCGACGATGATGTAGTCGTCGTTGGGATAGGCGACGACGACGGGATCGCCTGTGCGCACGTAGTAGCCGTTGTAGTACGGCACGTCGCTTAGGGTATAGCCGTTGCTGAAGGTCACATCGCAGCTGTCGCCAAAGGCGAAACCCGCCTGGGCGAGGTCGTCGGGTGTGAGCTGGGTCACCGCGCTATCGTACTTGGGGTGCTGGCTGACAGGGGAGCTCACCGTGGCCTGAGCTTGCTCGCTGCTTTGCGAGGCGCTGCTTTCTTGCTGGACGCTTTGGTCCGAGCCGCCATTGCCGCTTGCGCCGCATGCGGCAAGCGGCAATGCCATCGATGCTGCCAATGCCGATGCTATAAGCGCTCTGACCGCTTTGCTTACCGCCGCATTTTTCATAGCGGTCCCCTCACCCCGATCCCTGTTGATCTGGCTATTGTACGGCTGCGCTGCATCGAGCATCAAGGTGTGCGGCCGCGTAGGCGGGCCTTGCGCGCCCTTGGGTCAGGGAATACTCGCAACGGCATTGGGGCACCATGTGGTTTCGAGGGTTGTGACGGTGCAGAGACGCATAGGGGAGAGCGACGCGAGCAAGCGAAGCGCAGCTCGCAGCTCTCCCGCTAGGTTGCAGCGGCCTGCTGCTGTCAAGTCCTGCGCAGCTGGCGCTGCGCTCTATTACGTCGCGCCTGCCGGCGCGACCGGGCGAGCTAGCGGGCTTGCGCCCGCATCCGCTCGCCCCTACGCGCACCTGCGGCGTTGCCTGCCTCTGCAACGTTCTGCGTCCTATGGCCCACCTCGCAGCTCTCCCAACAGCTCGCAGCGGACCGCAGCCGGCTGGTCGTTGCGCATTCTGCGTCGCTGTGAGAGCTGCTGCCGCTGCCCTGGCGCGGTAAAATGGAGCGATAGACTCGATCGCCGCTGACCTCGAGGAGCCCATCATGAGTCCTGCATCCGCTAAGCATGTCTCCCTGCGCCGGACGATAGCGATATTGGCAGCCATCGTCGTATGCGCCTTCGCCGCTGTCGTGGCCGCGCACCCCTGGCAGGCGAGTGCCGACGTGAAGCCCATCGGCAAGATCTGCGCCTATTTTGACGCCGAGGGCACGCAGCCCATCGACAGCGAGGGCGCGCAGGACGTCTACGACGCGGGCCAGGTGGTAGACGCCATCAACCAGCTCGGCTCCGCATCGTTCGTCAAGTCGATCCGCCTCGAGC
>CAVCDT010000176.1:0-2685 GCA_963600995.1 Akkermansia muciniphila
GCACTTGGTCCGTAAGGCCCAGGTACTCCGCATAGGGCGTGCCCACGGGCGCGTCCTCGGGCAGCTCGAGAATACCCTCGTGGTCGCCGCCCAAGCCCAGCTCGCGGCTCGAGCAGAGCATGCCGCAGCTCGCCTGGCCGCGCAGCTTGCTCTTCTTGATCTTGATGTCGCCGGGAAGCACGGCGCCGATGGTCGCCACGGCGACCTTGAGGCCCTGGCGGCAATTGGGCGCGCCGCAGACGATCTGGACCGGCTCTTCGCCGTTGCCCAAGTCGACGGTCGTCACGTGCATATGGTCGGAGTCGGGATGGTCGACGCAGGTGAGCACATGGCCCACGACCACGCCATCCAAGTTGGCGCCTACCTTCTCGAGGCCCTCGACGCCGGTGCCCGTGAGGTCGAGCCGGTCGCAGAAGTCCTGCATGTTATCGGGGACGTCGACGAACTCCCCCAGCCATTTCATGGAAACGTGCATGTCTACTCCATTCAAAGCCCCTCATGCGGGGCCTGTCGTTGATCGATCAGATGCCGATGAGGCTCATCGGCTTACCGCAGGCAGGCGGCCTAGGCGCTCATGCGCTATATCGCTCTAACCTGCGAAAACAAAAGCTCGGCCTAGAACTGGCGCAGGAACCTCATATCGCCCTCGAGGAGCATGCGCAGGTCGGGGACGTCGTACTTGAGGCACGCAAGGCGCTCGACGCCCACGCCGAAGGCGAAGCCGGAGTAGACCTCCGGGTCGATGTTGACGTACCCGAAGACGTTGGGATCGACCATGCCGCAGCCCAGGATCTCGACCCAGCCCGTGTTCTTGCAGAAGCGGCAGCCCTCGCCATGGCAGATGCCGCAGGAGACATCCGCCTCGAGGGAAGGCTCAGTGAAGGGGAAGAAGTGCGCGCGAAAGCGCGTCTTGCGCTGCTCGCCAAAAAACGCCTTGATGAAGTAGTCCAGCGTGCCCTTGAGGTCGCCCAGGGTGATGTCCTTGTCCACCACGAGGCCCTCGATCTGATGGAACTGCGGCAGATGGGACGGGTCTGCCACATCGCGGCGGTAGACCTTGCCCGGAGAGATCATGTAGATGGGCGGCTCCTGCTCCTCCATCGTGTGCACCTGCGTACCGGAGGTCTGGGTGCGCAGCAAGACGTCGGACTCGCCGCGGACGTTTGCGACGTCGCCGCTGCGGTCGAGCACGTAGAAGGTGTCCTGCATGGAGCGGCTGGGATGGTCGGCCGGGGCGTTGAGCGCCGTGAAGTTGTAGAAGTCCGTCTCGACCTCGCGGCCGGGGACGATCTCGTAGCCGATGCCCGCGAAGATATCGCTCACCTCGCGGATGATGTGGTTGATCAGATGCTCCGTACCGATGGGCATGCTGCGGCCGGGCAGTGTGACGTCCACGGCGCTTGCAGCCATCTTGAGCTCGAGCTCTGCGGCCTTGAGCTGGGCCTTCTTCTCCTCGAGGGCGGCCTCGACGGCATCGCGCACCTCGTTGGTGATCTTGCCGATAGTGGGGCGCTCCTCCTTGGGCAGATCGCGCATTCCGCGCAGCGCTGCGGTAAGGCTGCCCTTCTTGCCCAAGACGGCGATGCGGACATCCTCCAGGATGGAGCTGTTGTCCGCTGTCTCGATACGCGCGAGGGTCGTCTCCCTCAGCTCGTCGAGCTCTTCTCTGAGACCCATGTCTCTCCTTTCTGCCTGCATGGCCCCTGGTACGCAGGGGATGCGGCCTTGTTCATGAGGGGAATAAAAAAATCCGCCCTCGCTTTGCAGACGAGGACGGAGTCAAAGATGAATCCGCGGTACCACCTCGGTTGACGCTTGCGCGCCCGCTCAATTGCACCCTGTGTCGCCGGGTATGGCGGCCTGCCTACTCGCGAGCCTTGCGGCATCGCTTTAAGCCGGCAGCTCCGGAGTGAATTCGCGGCGCGGCACCCGGGCCCTTCCAGCCAAGGGGCCCTTCTCTTGTGGATGCATGGCGTGTGCCCGCGACTGTCTCCATCACAGCAATGCATGGGAGTATAGCACCGCAAGGGGCTTAGCCCTCACGCGAAGGGGCAACAAACCTGCCTGCGTGTAGTGATCGAGGTTCTGCGCGAGCTTAAGCCGCGACAAACACCGCGTTGTGGGAAGACGAAGGGAAAAATTAGACCCGCTGCGCTTAGAGGGGAGGAAGCAGCGGGTCTAGCAAGGAGGGAAGCAGTCTGGGCGACTGCATTTTTTGATCCGGCGTGAACCGAGTCAAGCTTTCCGAATCAGTCTCAAGCAGGTTGAGGATCTTGCTTTCGACGCTTTAGAGTATGCCCGCTAGCGGGGATTATGGCGAGCATCTGCAGCGAAAGACACAAATGCTTCGAGCCTTTGTAACCGCAGCGTAAGAAACAAGCCCCAAATATGAAGAAACCATGGCGCTCTCCACAAACGCTCCGCAAACAGGGGACAGCTGCGCAGGGCTTGGCAGCAGCGGGCCGCTGCAACCTAGCGGGAGAGCTGCGAGCTGCGCTGCGCGCAACTCGCGTCGCTCTCCCCTACGCGGTTCTGCACCGTCACCGCCCTCCAAACCGCTCTGTGCCCCTGCGCCGCTGCGAAAACCAGGTGGGACGCCATGATTGCAGAGAGCTGCGGGAAGAGGGTCCTCGCAGGTGCGCGTAGGGGCGAGCGGATGCGGGCGCAAGCCCGCTAGCTCGCCCG
>CAVCDT010000177.1:0-2668 GCA_963600995.1 Akkermansia muciniphila
GCCCCGAGCTCCTTGAGGGTGTCGGGCATGACGCCCTTGACCGTGGCCGCTGTACCGACGGGCATGAAGATCGGCGTCTGGATATCGCCATGGGGCGTATGGAAGCACCCGCGCCGAGCAGCGGTCGCAGGGTCTTCGCAGATGAGGTCGAACTCGAACACGTTAATCTCCTACTAAGAAAAGGTACGGGGCAAAGACGGCGGCGCCAAGCACAGCTACAAGAGCATCATGGCGTCACCGAAGCTGAAGAAGCGGTAATCTGCGCGCTTGGCCTCCTCGTAAGCGCTCATGACGATGTCGCGACTCGAGAAGGCGCTCACCAGCATGAGCAAGGTCGAGCGCGGGACATGGAAGTTGGTGATGATGGAGTCGACGACCTTGTACTCGTAACCGGGCATGATGTAGAGCTTGGTCGACGCACGGTCCTTGGGTTCGAGCACGCCGGATGCCGCTGCGCTCTCGAGCGAGCGCACGCTCGTCGTCCCGACGGCGATGACGCGCCCGCCTGCGTCCCTGGTCTCGTTGACGGCATCGACAGTGGCTTGCGGCACGGTGTAGAGCTCGACGTGCATGTCGTGAGCGGCAGGGTCCTCCTCGTTTACCGTGCGGAAGGTCCCCAAGCCCACCTCGAGGTCGACCGTTGCGATGCGCGCACCCTTGGCCTTGATGCGCTCGAGCAGCTCCTCGGTGAAGTGAAGGCCCGCTGTGGGTGCGGCGGCGCTGCGCTCGGTCTTGGAGTAAACCGTCTGGTACATCTCGTCGTCGCCTTGATAGTCGTTGATATAGGGCGGAAGCGGCGTGCGTCCCACGAGGTGCATGGCCAGGTCGACGGATACGGCACTGCCGCAGGGAGCAAGGCGCACGACGCGCGCTCCGTTTTCCGGCAGGATGTCGAGCACCTCGCCAGCCAAGATCACCTGGCCGTCGGCGTCCTTGAACTCCATATGCGCGCCCTGCTTGAGGCGCTTTCCGGGCTTGACCAGGCACTCCCAGGTCTGCTCCTGCGCGCAATCCACGGCGCCTGCGTGCTTGTTGAGCAAAAGGCACTCGACAGCACCGCCGGTGCCGGCTTTGTTGCCCAGAAGGCGCGCAGGCAAAACGCGCGTCTCGTTGACAACGAGCAAATCGCCCGGGTTGATGAAGTCGATCACATCGCGAAAGACATGGTGCTCGACAGAGCCGTCTTTGGCCACGACCATGAGCTTGCAGGAATCGCGTGGATCCGCAGGCACCTGGGCGATATAGGATTGGGGCAAGTCGTAGTCGAAGTCTGAGGTTTTCATCTGCGCTCCTTAGTCAAACCTCTCTATACTAGCAAAGACCAATCCACCCGCGAAGAAGAGGGATAGCGATGAGATGCTTGCTCCATGCCTGCTGCGGCCCCTGCTCGCTCGAGCCGGTGCGCATCTACCAAGAGGAGCACGCGAGCTTTTCCATCTACTTCGACAACCCCAACATCCATCCTGCCGATGAGTACCGAAGAAGGCTCGAGACGATCGGAGAACACGTCTGCGCCCCCGATAGGATCGAGCTCGTCGAGGGCCCCTATGACCCCGAGACCTGGGAAAAAGAGGCGGGAATCTGGGGCCTGCAGCGCGAAGAGCGCTGCCGCGCCTGCTACCGCATGCGCTTCAGGCGCCTGGCGGCAAAGGCCGTAGAGCTCGGATTCGACGCGATAGGCACGACGCTCACCATCAGCCCCTACCAGTACACGGACGTCATCATCGAGGAGCTCGAGCGTGCTGCCACCGAGGCGGGGATCGCCAGCGACGCGCGCGACTGGAGCGGGCGCTACCAAGAGGCCACGCGCCGCAGCCGCGAGCTGGGGATGTACCGGCAGAACTACTGCGGCTGCCGCTTCTCGATGGCAGAGGCCGCCCTCGAGCGCAAGCAGAGAGCCGAGCAGCGCAAGAGGGCAAAGCGCGTCAAAGAGCTCGCCTTGCTCGCCGCCGCCGCAGAGGGCACGGTCAACCAGCTCTCGCAGCTCTAATCCAGCAGGCGCTCGTAGTCTTCTTTGACGAAGCGGTGGTAGATGACGTGGCCCATCTCCTCTTTGAAGCAGTAGAAGTGCGCGTCGACGCTTGCATCCTCGAAATGGACGGCATAGTCGAACTCTGAGCCCTCGGGCATGTCGTCGACCACATAGCTGGGCGAGTGCTTGGCGAAGAGGGCGCAGATATCGGCTTTAGCGGGATGATGGCAGCTCATGAACAAGCCGATGAGGTCTGCCAGAAACGCCGGGGTCTCGACATGCTCATGCACGTACTTGGCCCCTTGCGGCGGGATGCGGACCTCGATGCGGTCCTCGTGCGTGCCGAAGCCCACCTCTCCCAAAACGGAGCCCGCAAGCGCGTGCTCGGCGGCGAGCATGTCGCAAAGCGATGCGGCATCGGGGGCATCGGCACCCACCATGGCGTTGAGGGAGGAGACCTTGTAGTAGAAGCGCGTCGACTCGTAAGCGTAGCCAAGCTTCACTTGGAGCTCGACGATCTGGTCGATGAGGTCCTTCTCGAGTTTTGCAGTGTCCATGGCTCCCCCTAGCCTCTGGCGCTTGCCCTAAGGAAGTTTCAAGGCGAATAGCAAGCGCTGCGATACCGTAGCGTGTCTTTGAACATATAATAGCCACGCCAATAGATGATGGCCTCATCCGTTATCCAGACGAAAAGAG
>CAVCDT010000178.1:0-2573 GCA_963600995.1 Akkermansia muciniphila
GGTCCCAAGAGAGGCAGCGGACACTGGCTCAGCGCGCCGCGGCAAGTGCAAACGCCCCCAAACGCAAAACAACCCGCACGATGGCGGGTTGGGATTTGGCGCTCTGGTTGGCTTCTCGCCGACCCCGGCACCCCGCCCCGCATTCTAAAAGGCGAGGTGCCGGACGAGCTGGAAGATAGCCCGAGGGAGAGCTACCGTCCTCGTGAGAGAGAGTCTTCGCTTGGCGAGAACGGGCTGGCGACCCGCGAGGAAAGGAGGAAGCCAAGTGAAGTAACAAGGACAGTATATTCTCGAGCGAGAATAATGTCTATAGTTTCTTGAGAACAATTTACAGGATTTGTTCTGACGCTGGGACTAGGGCGCTGCAAGTCGTTGCAACCTACCGGGAGAGCTGCGATCTGCGCTGCGCGCATCTCGCGTCGCTCTCCCCTACGCGGTTCTGCACCGTCACGGGTCCCGAAACCACACGGTGCCTCTGTGCCATTGCATATGAGGAGCTTTGCAACGAATAAGCCCTCGCAGGTACGCGTAGGGGCGAGCGGATGCGGGCGAAACCCGCTAGCTCGCCCGGTCGCGGCGTTAGCCGCGACGTAATAGAGCGCAGCGCCAGCTGCGCAGGTTTTGCCCGCAGCAAGCCGCTGCAACCTACCGGGAGAGCTGCACGCTTCGCGTGCGTCGCTCTCCCCTACGAGGTTTTGCGCCGTTTCGACCCTCGAAGCCTTCCGGTGCCTCGATGCCATTGCGAGGCACCGTGTAGCACCAGCCGCGCAGAGTTTTATCGCAGAGCCTTTACTTCGAGACAAGATAGAGGCTCTCCGGATCAAAGCGCAACGCGACCATATCCCCCGCCTGCAGACAGACAGGACTCTTACCTTGAGGCTTATCCGTGCGCCAAAAGAGCAGAGTGCCACCTATGCCATTAGCAGGTTCAAGGGTCACCAAACGATCGAAGCGGTTCTCGATAACGCGGTGAACGCGCAACTCGCAGATATTCGAACCATCGCGGCCCAGTTCCTCGTTCCCCGCCTGATGGATGCACTCTGCGCGAATCCCTACATAGGCAAGGTCCTTGGGAATCGAAACGTTGACGCCAACATCAAACCTGATGCCCCAATCGATGGCCTCGATAGTCTGACCTCCCAAACAACGTGCACGACTGATGTTCTTGCAACCGGAAAGCTTGAGCGCAGCAAGCGTCGCAGGCTCTGCAACGACGCGCCTTGAGGGCCCAATCTCCTCGATAGAACCGGCACTCATAACGGCGATTCGGTCGCACAGGCGGTAGGCCTCGTCGATATCGTGGCTCACATAGAGAATCGTCCCCTCGAAGCTCTCGAACACATCGAGCATGCTCTGCTCAAGCCCCGTCTTGAGATGCGCGTCGAGAGCGCTGAAGGGCTCGTCGAGCATGAGGACGGCAGGCTCGGCAGCAAGCATGCGCGCAAGGGCCACGCGCTGCTGTTGGCCGCCGGAAAGCCGCATGGGGTAGCGCTCTTGGAAGCCGTCGAGGTCGAACATCCCCAGATATCGCTTAACACGAAGGGCGACCTCGTCCCTGGCAAGCTCCTTGGGCATACCGGCGGCAACGTTTTGGGCCACGGTCATATTGGGGAAGAGCTGGTAGTTCTGGAAGAGCAGCGCAGTCTTGCGCTGCTGCGGAGTAAGATCGATCTTCTTGCTGCTATCAAAGAAGGTCTTGCCGTTGACGATGATATGACCCTCATCGGGCGTCTCAACGCCGGCGATGCAACGCAGGGTGAGGCTCTTCCCACAGCCGCTCGCACCTAAGAGCCCGACGACCTCGGTGCCTGCCTCGAGCTCGATGTCAAGCTGAAAAGACGGCATGCGCTTCTTGATCTTGACCTCGATCGTCATCGACACACGCCTCCCTCGGTGACAGCATCCTGCGGCGTTGCGACACCTGCGAATCCCATGTCCTCGTCTATGCCACAGGCGCCTGCCTGGCGAAACTTCTGCACATGGGCGCTATAGAGGTTAATGAACATGATGATGAGGAAGCTGATGATGATGACCACGACCACCCAGAAGATCGCCACATCCGTCGCGCCGCCCATCCAAGAGAAGTAGATGGCGATGGGCATCGTCTGCGTGACGCCGGCATAATTGCCCGCAAAGAAGAGCGTCGCCCCAAACTCGCCCATGGCGCGCGCGAAGGCGAGCACCAGACCCGCCGCGATGGAAGGCCAGGCAAGAGGCAGCATGAGCTTCCTGAAGATACGCCCCTCGCTCCAGCCCAACGTACGAGCCGCATCGAGCATGTTGACGTCGAGCGCCTCGAAAGCGCCCAGCACCGTCCTGTACATCAGCGGGAACCCGACGACGGCAGCTGCGATAACCGCAGCCGGCCACGTAAAGACGATGTCGATGCCGTGGGCGATGAGCCACCGGCCCACGTCCGTGCTCTTCCCAAAGAGGAGCAGCAGCAAGAAACCGCAGACCGTGGGCGGCAGGACCATGGGGATAGTGAAAACCGAGTCGAGCACGCTCTTCCAGCGGCTCTTGACATGCATGCTGCGCCATGCGGCAAGCAGGCCGAAGGCGAAGATGAAGAC
>CAVCDT010000179.1:0-2523 GCA_963600995.1 Akkermansia muciniphila
GGTTGATAAGGCGTTTAGTGTCCATAGACGTCCTTCCATGAGAAAACAGCTTGGACATAATACAACGTTTATGATGTTATAACCAAAAATTAATGGTAGAAATTCGCGGATGCCCTTCCGACCGCGTAAGCGACGGGTCGATAGTCAGGCTAGCAGCAGCTTGAAGCTGCGAGGGGCACGAGCAGAGGCAGCAGAGGCGGCGCAGGTTGCCATGCTCGGCAGCCGCATCCGGCTCCGGCGTCCGCGCAAGGCATCGCCACCCGATGAGCACGCGACGACAGCGGCCTAGAAACCCAGCGCGGCGACGGCTTCCTTGAGGGTCTTGGAGAACTCCTCCTCGGCACGCGAACGCGACGCGCTCTTGAGGCGCGCGACATAGAGGGTCCTCTTGCAGATAGCGGGGTCTGCCAGATACAGCGCGACATCGCCTGCAGCGACAAAGCCGCGCGTTGCGCTTTGGGCGACCATGCACGTGCCCATGCCCGCCAAGCTCAAGGCGAAGCCGGTGCTCGTCTGGTCGACGGTGACGGCATGGTCGGGCTCGACCTGGTAGCGCTCGAAGAGCTGCGCTAGCTTGCGCCCCAGCTGCAGTTTGGCGTCGAGCATAACGAAAGGCTCCTTAGCCAGGAGAGCGAACTCCTCCCTGCCGATCTGCGCATAGCCCTCCCCTTGCTCTGCGGGCAGCTGTGCGACCACCGGCGAGCTCGCAGAGGTGCACAGGAGGAGCTTCTCCTCGAACAGCTCCTCGGATTCCAGATTGAGGTTGTCGTTGGGGATGGGCGTCACGAAGAGGTCCACAGCGCCAGAGAGCGCCGCCTGGGTGAGGTTGGGAACGGTATCGGTCACAACGCGCACGCTTACGCCGGGGTAGCGCGCGTTGAAGAGCGCGATGGCGCGCGGGAGCACCGTCGAGTTGAAGAGGCTCGCCCCTCCCACGGTGAGTTCGCCGCTTTTGAGGTCCTGTAGGTCGCTGATGCGCTGGGCAAGGCGGCGGTTGAGGGCCTCGATGGCCTCTTGCGTCTCGAGATAGGCGCGCCCCGCATCGGTGATGGCAAGCGGATTGCGGCTGCGGTCGAAGACCTGCGCCCCCAGCTGTCCCTCGAGCTTCTTGATGCGCGCAGAAAGCGCCGGCTGCGAGATACCCAGGGCCTCGGCTGCGGCAGATATGCTGCTGAGCTGCGCGATGGTCTGGATGCATGTTGCGGTGCTGAGGGCTTCCATGTGATTCTCCGGGGGGACAAGACCTGCATTGATGCTCGGCCACGTGCCGCTGCTTGCGCAGTATATGACGCGTGCGGGCAACCCATTCTAACCCTCGACCCGCGTCGCGAGCTTGCCGTATGATAAACGCCATCGTTACCCCATTTGCTCGCCGCCTGCCTGATCCGGGCCCACAACGCGGCACGCAACCTCGAGGAGGCCCCATGCGCACCCTGCAACGCAAACCGCTGACAATCATCGCCGCACTCGCCGTATCGGCAGCTCTGAGCATATTGCTCATTGCGGCTCCTGCAAGCGCGTTTGCCCTCGACAGCGCCGGGGGCATTCCCGTGCGAGCCTGCGATGTGAGCCAAGCGGATAGCGGCAAGGTACTCGTAGGCCTCAAGGGCAGCTTCGAGCAGACCTCTGCCGAGAAGATCCTGGCCAAGATCAACGAGATCCGCAAAGAAGCTTGCGAGGAAGGAGTCTGGGATCCGCGCAACCCCTCTAGAAAGCTCACCGCAAGCGACTACGTGCCGCTGGTCTGGTCGAGCGACCTCGAGTACATCACCTTGCTGCGCAGCGCAGAGGCCTCGATCACGATCGCCCATAAACGCGCCGACGGCAGCTCCATCTGGATCAAGGCCCCCAGCGGCAAGCAGGGCTACGCGGAAGACCTTGCTTGGTGCGGAAACCTGCTCCAGGGTATCGACCTGTTCTATGGGGAGAAAAGCTATTGGGTCAAGCAAGACAGCAGCGCTGTGACGGGGCACTACACCTCGATGATCAACCCAAGCTACACGAGCGTCGGAGTATCCGGCTTTATACGGTCATCGGATACCGCACCGAGCTACTCCTGCACCGTAGCTATGCAGCTCAGCCCCGAGCTCCCCACGAGCCAAGAGCGCATCGTCCCTGACGGCGAGCTGTATCAGCTGGTCCAGATGAAGGCAGAATCCGTGAAGAGCGTCGCGCTCAAGGGCTTGGACAGCAGCGTCGCAGCCGGCAGTAGCCGGCAGGCATACGTCACCGGCAAGGTAACGTACGACGCGAACATTGCCAAGAACTCCCTGATCGATGCCTCGTTTGATTGGAGCTCCAGCGACACGGGCGTCGCCACCATATCGAGCAGCGGGCTTGTGAGCGGCGTCGCCGCGGGAAAGTCAACCATCACCGCGCAGCTGGGCTCGCTCGCCGCAACAGCGCAAGTCACAGTCGGTGGCAGCAGCGCGGGTGACGGTGATAGCAGCATCGCCGTCGACGAGCTCGCATACGTTAAGGCCAAAGTCGTCATCGGCAAAGCCAAGAAGACGACAAAGGCGC
>CAVCDT010000180.1:0-2512 GCA_963600995.1 Akkermansia muciniphila
GAACCACGATGCGCCCGTCGGCCTTGGTGTTCCAATCCTTGAACAGGTCGATGACGACCTTGGTCTCGCGCCAGGGATTGTTGCGCGTGGAGGTCATGTCCGCCACTGCGTTGATGGCATCCTTGGGGCTGTGGACGTAGTATTCCCTCGGATGGTTGCCGTTGGGGCAGCTCACCTTGCCTATGGCCCCGTTTGCGTTGTGATCGTAGGCATAGGCGCTGCACGGCACGGCACAGAGCACGCACGCCAGGGCGATCGCAGCGGTGGCGAGCACCGCCAAGGCGAACCCCTTAGCCTGCGTCAGAGAACAGCGATTTATCATGGCATCCCTCACTCTTCTGGTTTCTGGCATCAATCCTTTGATTCTACAACCCGCCGATAGAAGCCGCGCGCCTAAGCAGGGTTTCTGCCCGATGGCATGCCGTGAAAAAGCAAGACGCCGCGGGGCGAACCACGGCGTTTGGACTATCGATTTGTTTCGCGCGGCAAGCGCACGGGCGCAAGCAGTCGAGCTACTTGGCCCTGCCGACGGGCGTCGTGCAGTAGGGGCAGATGGTCCAATCGGGCTCGAGGACGCGGCCGCAGCGCGTGCACACGTTGCGCAGCTGCTTATGGCAGTGCGGGCAGGCGACGAAGTCGCTCTGGGTGGGGTAGCCGCAATGGGGGCAGTGCCCGTACTCGCCCAGCTGACGGCGGGCGAGCTCCATCCCCAGGTCCTGCTCCTCTTGGTCGGCATCCGTGAGCGTGGGGCGCAGCAGGCAGTAAGCCACAAGGCCCGCAACGGGGATGATCGAGATGATGCCCCACATGATCGCGCTGGTGTTGCGCGACCTCGCGTCGCGGATGACCCAGATGATGCTGAGCAAGTACAAAACGATGACGAAGATAACGAAGGCGGCCAAGATCATCTTGACGGGGCCGGTCAGCAACTGGTTAAGCATCTCGCTCATTGAGGTGTCCTTTGGCGTAAAGGTTGGATAACCGCACCATGGTATCACTGAAACGTCACATTCGAGCCCGCAAGCGCGCGTGACAGCGCAATGGCTCTACCATAGCAGGCAGCCTGCGTCTTGCTAGCGCAAACCCATCCAGCAGCCCTTGACCTCGCCTGCCACGGTGATCGACCCGCTGGCGATGACAGGCACCTCGCTCAAAGCCGCAAGCGCGTCGGGAATCGCTGGAACCACGCGCACGCTGCCGCAGCCCTGCTTGCGCACGATATCTGCCAGCTCACCCGCCTCGATTGCACGCGGGCTTGCCGATTGCGTGCAGACCACCCTCTCGAAGCAAGGCACCAGCGCTGCCACGACGCCTTCGACGTCTTTATCGGCAAGAACGCCCAACAGCAACACCGGTCGCAACGCACGCTGGGGGAACCTACGGCATATCTCCTGCGCGAGCACCTGGGCGCTTTGGGGGTTGTGAGCGGCGTCGATGATGAGCAGCGGGTCCTCGCGCAGCGTCTCGAAGCGCCCGGGGACCTGCAGACCGCCCAAGGCACCTTGCGCCTCCTCGAGCGATATCGGGCCCGCCAGCGCTTTGGCCGCAGCAAAGGCAACGGCGGCGTTTTGCCTCTGGTAGCCGGGCATGTGCGCCAGCGCCTGCGCAAAAAGCTCCCCCACCGCGGGGTCGACCTCTACGGTCTGCGCGTCTACCTCTGCGATGCGCGCGTCGAAAACCTCGCGCGCAGCTAGCCCCGGTGCGAGCACTGCTTTGCAGCCATGTTTGATGATGGGGGCCTTCTCGCCTGCTATCGCCTCGAGCGTGTTGCCGAGTATGTGCGTGTGGTCCAAAGCGATGCCCGTGATCACGGCAACGGCGGGCGTGCACACGCTCGTCGCATCCCAGCGCCCGCCCAGGCCGCACTCGAGCACGGCGACCTCGACACCCTCGCGTGCAAAGAGCCACAAAGCCCCAGCCGTGAGGAGCTCGAACTCCGTCGCATCGATGCCGCAGCGATCCGCCGCTACAAGCGCAGCCTCGATGGCATCGGCGAACTGCTGGTCGCTCACCACATGGCCGTCGATCTCCATGCGCTCCGGGTAGCGTACGAGCTCCGGGCTCGTATACAGCCCCACTTTGCGGCCCAACCCGCGCAAGATAGCGGCTGTCATGCGCGTCACGCTCGACTTGCCGTTGGTTCCCGCAACCTGCACGCACGCATAGGTGTCCTGCGGGTTGCCCATGGACGCGCACATCTGCTGGATTGGCTTGAGGCTGGGGTCTATCCCAAACTTGAGCGCGCCCTTGAGGGCGGCGATGGCATCTACGTAGTTCATGCTCTCCTCGACTTCGCCGTTGGTTTCTCGCAGCAGATTATAAGCAGGCTCGACGGTCAGCCCAAGACGGCAGTACGCCAAGGCAGCAACGTCCCAAAGCGGCATCGGCAGCGTCACGAGGCTGCGGCGCATCGAGGCGCAATGTGATCCGCCGCAGCCGCGGGAGTACAATCTCCGTCCCTCCCTGCAGGCAGGGCGCAAAAAAGCGAGAGGCCCGCGCAGGGCCCCTCGCC
>CAVCDT010000181.1:0-1834 GCA_963600995.1 Akkermansia muciniphila
GATTCCTACTTGGATTGCAAGCTGTCCCTTGCGACCAACAAGAAGGATTCATATGAGTCGCTCGAGGATCTCGACGGCAAGACGATCGGCGTTGTGAGCGGCTCGCTTGCGCAAAGCTACTTGGAAAGCCGTATCGAAGGCGGTTTGAGCGCAAAGCTCGCAGAGTACGAGACCGTGGCAGATGCCATGAGCGATTTGCAGGCCAGAAACATCGAGGGCGTTATCGCCGAGGATGCCGCTCTTTCCTATTACACGCGCGTGATGTACTACCGCGAGCATGTGATAGAGACCTTCGACGATGCGAGCGAGTCCTGCCGGTTGTATGTTGCTGCCGGCAACGAGAAACTCGCAGAGGCTATCAACGGGGCTTTGGCCAAGCTCAAGGAGTCCGGACGCTACCAAGAGATCTATGACTCATGGTTCAACATGGATGAGAGCTCGAGTAACCCGGACAACCCCACTACCCCGCCACAAGACCAAGCGGGATTCGTAAAGGGCACCTATTAGGTGCCCTTTTTCATGCTCTGAAATGTTTGGTTCTATGCGTTGTGTTTAGAGACGGCTCTCTTACTCGAGCGTCTCGTCCACCATGCGGATGAGCTCTTGCTGCGAGTGGATGTTGAGCTTGCGGTAGATGTGGCGGATGTGGGTCTTGGCCGTGCCCTCGGATATATAGAGCACCTCTTGGATGCGCGCCGAGTTGTAGCCCTTGGCAAGGTAGTAGAAGACCTCCGTTTCGCGCTGCGAGAGCAGGTAGCAGTTGGCGATGGCCTCGCACTGCGCTTGCAGGAGCTCCTGCTGGGGGATGGGGTCGTCGATGGTGCCCGACGCCTGGCGCACACCCTCGGTCGCGCTTGCCGCGGTAGATGCTGCGATAGCTTGCGTGCTGGTAGGCTTTGCCGCAGGCAGCGTTGCTTCCTGCGCTTCTGAGTTCTGCGTCTTGAGGCCGCTCAGGCCGGCGTTGGTGTCACCGCGCTTGTAGTAGAAGGTGAGGCTGCAGGTGTTGAGCGCCGCTTTCTCGATGGTGGAGCGGCTGGGTAGTGCGCAGAATCCCAGGACGAGGAACAGTAAGATGAGCAATGCGCCGTTGGTGTCTCCCCAAGGGGTAAAGGCGACGATGGTATCGCTTTCGATGGTGACGATGCTGCCGATAAGCGCAGCGATGGCAAGCGTACCGCGTCCCAGGCCGTAGATGTAGACGGGCGAGAGGCGGTAACCCTGGCTCAGCGTGTTGAGGAAGATGAAGAAGAAGATCTCGAAGCTAAAGAAGCTGGCGATGACCACGACGTTGAGGATAGGGGACGGAAACGCGTTCATAAACGGGATGCATACGGTGCCGATAGCTACAAGCGGGATGACGCGTTTGAAGGTCTGTATGTCGTTGGCGCCTTTGTCGACCGTGCTCAAGGCGGTTGTGACATAGATGAACGCAACGCCTGCTGCCAGCAGGATGGGGATGATGTTGGTACCTGCGGATTCCATAGGCTTCATGATGGCGTTGCCTTTGATGAGGCCGGCTGCGATGCCGAAGAAGGCAAGGGGCAGTACCAAGTGCCAGGCAAAGCTGAAGCGACGGATGGGCAGGGGCGTGGATACCGGTACACGTGTCTCTCCGTGAAAGAAGCTCGGTTTGATGCCCCATAGCAGGAGGCCTTCGAGCAGGGGCAGCGCGCAGACGACGATGCCTTGGGCGATATCGGGCACGACTTGCAAGATGAGGGCGTAGGTTACCGCGATGATCAGTATCGATAACGATGCGTTCAAGACGATGCTCTGGTAGTCGAGCAGCGACATCGCGATGCCCCAGAAGATGAAGACGATGGCAGAGCCGAAA
>CAVCDT010000181.1:1844-2483 GCA_963600995.1 Akkermansia muciniphila
CCCTGCGGAGACGGAGGTCACAAACAAGGCCGTGCCATCAAGGAAGCCGCAGGCAAAGGCAAGCGCTGTGCCAATGAACATGCATCCGACGCCTATGCCAAGACCGACGCCGTTGATGAGCTTTTTGCGCATGTGGCTGTCTGTGAGGCCGAAGATAATGAGAAAGAGAGCGAAGGCGACGATGGAGGTGAGGAAGAACCACGTGTAGCCGTGCAGGATCTCTGCTCCGGGGATGTTGAACACGTTCTTGCTGCCGTACATGGTCGTGTAGGTCCAGCCTTGGTGCAGGCCCAGGCCCACTGCAAGCAACGTCACCTCGCTTGCTGGCTTGCTGGTGTCGAGGTCGATGCTGATCTGCGGTATCGAAATCTTCATTATTCTTTTCTGAAACCCCTCCTGTGCGCTGCGCCGACTCTCCATACGGTTTTGCAGCGCACCGTGCTCTCGCTTCTTGAGACGCGCATGTAGTCAACAGCTATTAGCATACTGCAACTAGTTGCATTAAGCTATTAGCGCCACGCGATGTATAGAAACTTAATTGTTTTATATCGGATTGAGCATAATAGCAAAGCTTTATCAGACCATCGAACTAGGGATTGTTGTTTGTCCCTAATCGGCTCCATCGGGCTTACCCCATGC
>CAVCDT010000182.1:0-2474 GCA_963600995.1 Akkermansia muciniphila
CGTCCTCGGTGGCCGGCGTGGTGGTGGCCCAGGTGTAGCTGTGGCCCAGGGCCGGAATAGTCTCCTGCCCAGTAAGCACCGTACCGCAAACAGAGCACGCAGAACCGGAGGTCAGGCCGCTCCCCATGCAAGAAGCCGCAACGCCCGAAACCGCAACAGGGCTGTGGCCGGTGGCAGGAATGACCGTGGGCTCGGCGGTGACGTAGCTCACGCCGAGGTCGTAGCAACCCTTGCAGTAGCCCGTGTCGGTAGACCCAGCGGAAGTACAGGTTGCTTCGATTGCGCCGAGCTTAGTCTCGCCTGCATCCTTGGCATGGACAACGTATTTGCCGTCCGCCTGGTGGACATCGTAGTTCTCGGCATTAACGTAGGCGGCAGGGTCAGAAGTGAACACACCGCCGGTGATGTCCGAGCCGCTCTTGAACGTCTTGCTTATTTCGCCGTCATAGGTGCCGCCTTGCAAGTGCCACGTACCGCCGCCGCTGATTGCAAGCCCGGATTTCGGATTAGAAACGGTACCCGGGCCAACAATCGTCGCCACACCGCTTGAGCCCATATAAAAAGCTCCATATTTGGTATTGGTGCCTGTGACCGAGTACCCGTTCAGATGCAGCGTGACTTTCTTCGAGCCGAACGTCACGGTTTCAGATGTGTCGGCAATTAGGTCTATTTCTGTCTCGGCATTCGAGCCTGCCGCCTTCACGGCATCCGCAAGCGACTGGTACACGGTGTCGCTAATCTTGGCGGTGTCGCGCGTAACGCTCACTGAGCAAGTCGACTTGTAGCTAGCCGTGGTCGCGGTGATAGTTACTTGTCCCTTCGTCACAGGCGTGACGATTCCGTTCTGGTCGACGGTTGCAATCGTGGGGTCAGAAGAGGCCCAGCTAACTTCTTCTTGTTTCTCTTCATCAGGCTTCACACTTGCCGTCAACTGCACAGGCTGCGCATGCTCGTTGATGCTCAGCTTCGTCTCGCTAAGCTTTAGACATGGAGTCTTTGTGACGACATAGTAACCGTCGGAACCTTTTGTCGCTGGGTAGCCATCCTTAAGAACATACTCTGATGGTGCCTTATTAAACTTGCCGCCGGTGACGTTAAATGACGTGGCTGGCGCCTTGCCGTAGTACCACAGGACTCTTGCATTGGTATCTGCGCTCTTGTTTATATACGTACCAGAAGCAATGTTGGCGCAAAGATTGGCCGAAGGCTCACTATCGCTGACCATATTGCAAACAACTTGTTGGGTGCTCCATCTACCCGTCGAAGTTTGCGTGAAGACGCCGCCGTTGATATCTAGTTTTCCGTAGTTCAAAACAACGCCCGTATAACCACTGGCAGCAAAGCTAAGCTCAAATGAGCCATCGCTTATCTCAACGCTGGCGTTGGGTTCGTTCTTCACGACGTTCAAGCCGCCCGTGTACGTGCCGCTCTCAATCCTGAGAGCGCCGTAGTTGTCGATCATGGATGCCCCGGTGTTGCCCGCAGTAGCGGTAATGCCGGCAAGAGTCAGGTTGCCGCCTTTGGGCACTTCGATGTTGTAATAGGATGCGCCGCCGATGATCGAGCCGTCATGGACCCTCGCCTTGCCTTGAACGTTCAGCGTCGCCTTGCCGTTGCTAGCATTGGTCAATGTGAATCCGCCAAGGTCAATATCAGCTTCAACACCAGCAGATACAACGATATCCGCAGTAATGTTCTCCCCGAGCTTATAGAAAGCCGAGGTCGAGATGACAATTTGGCCATCCTGGACGTCGCTTGCGGTCAAAGTTACAACCGTCGCCTCGTTGCTCTGAACAGCCGCAGAGCCATCACCGGTGGTCGCACCATCTGCCATCGCGACAGCCGGCGCAAAGGCGACGACCATAGCGGCAGAGAGCGCGCTGGCCAAGACCTTCCTGCTCAGCTCCGTAGACTTCTTCTTCATATCAAGCCCCTTCTATCCATATAGTCCAAGCCCGCAGGCTGCGTCCCGTTATCGCAGCGCCGACGGGCCTCTTTGCCATTGCAAGAGAAAAGCGCCCTACCCGGCTTTGAGCCAGGGCACGGCAGAGCGAAAGCGCAGCCTATGCGAGCTGCTGGTATTGGATTGCTTTAGGGTAGAGAAGAGGGCGTGCTCCGCTAACGGCGATGCGACGTTATCTAGAACGCGCAGCCTGCAACGGCTAGGAGCGACCCCCCCCCGCGAGATTTCTTGGCCCAAGACGAAAGCTTGGCAGGCAAGGGTATGCAGCGTGCTGCACAAAGATACGCTATGAGCTGCAGACTTCCTCACAACCGACCCCTTCGCCTTTTGGAACGTGATATTCGAACATTACCGCAAACACGCCTGCAAGGCCAGCGCACTCAAACAGAAATTTTAAACACAAGAGAATATGGGAGATTTTCAGGACAGCTATTTCATCTCGAGGTTTGCCTGCAAGCCCGCGCGAATCGCAAGTCATCGAAACCTAGCGGGAGAGCTGCGATCTGCGCTG
>CAVCDT010000183.1:0-2470 GCA_963600995.1 Akkermansia muciniphila
CCCATAGCAGCAATACCGGAGCCGCGGGCCATGCGCCTGCGGCTCTGCTTTTGGCTGCGTGTCGGCTGAGCAGAAGAACTCGCCGACGAGGCCCCTAGCGGCGTATGCCCTAGCGCGCCTCGATGCGTGCGAGCACCAGCGTGACTACTAGCGCAGCCACCGACACGATCGCCAGGATCACCATGACCGTACTCAGCCCGATATGGTCACCTGCCATCCCCAAGAGCGGCTCGGCGATACCGCCCACGCACAGTGCCAGCCCGTAGTTGATGCCGCTCGCCGTACCCAGATGGCGCGGCACGTAGCTCATGCCCAGCGCGCACGACGCCGGGTAGGAGACGTCAAGCGAGAGCGCCATGAGCAGCACCAGCGGCACGGCCACGTACAGCGAGTTGTTGAAGGCAAAGGCGACGATGAGCAATGCAGCCACGCCAAAGCAAGCCGCCATGAGCCGTAGGATATCGAAGCGCTCGGCAATGCGCCCGCTTAGCGCCGTGGCGATAGCGCCGGCAACGGCAAAGGCGCTGATGAGCATGGAGCTTGTCGCCTCGCTTTGCCCCATGGTGCCCATCACCATGAGCGGGATGAAGGCCATGAGCCCGTAGAAGAGCACGGACCTCGCAGAGATCGTGACCATGACCAGCCAGAACTTGCCCCAATGCTCCTCTTGGTCGCTGCTGCTGGCCGCCTTGGAGGCCGCCGTGCCCAATGCGGCAAAGCGCCTGTTGTTAGCCAGCAGGACAAGCGCGCAAGCGGTAGCGGGGAATACGAACACCAGCGTGCCGTGCATCCCAAAGAGGCTCAGGCAGCCGGCCGTGAGGATGGGTCCGATAAAGAAGCCGATGGTGCCCCCAACGGCGAAGATGCTCATGCCGTTGCCCTTGCGCTCGCCGGCGGCGAGATTGGCCAGGCGGCCGCCTTCCGGATGAAACATCGCGATGCCGATGCCGCTCACCATGGCGCTCGCCACGATGGCCCAGTAGCTATCAAAGAACCCGATACCCGTCATTCCCAGCCCGGCTAGAAAAACGCCCAGTGCCATGAGCCAGGGCATCTGGCGCTTGTCCCCCACCATGCCAAAGAGCGGTTGGATGATGGCGCTGGCGATATTGGCGGCAAAGACCAGCATCGCCACCTGGGTGTACGAGTAGCCACCGCTCACTACCAAGAAGGGCAGCACGGCGGTGATAGCGCCCTGGTTGATGTCGCTGCAGCAATGCCCCAGCATCGTGAGATAGTTGGCGACCTTGTCACCCTGTGCCGCAAGCCCCGTAGCTTCTTTTGGTTGTTTATCGGCGTTATTCCCTGTTTTCAATTGCACACCTTCTTGTTGCGTGCTTTCTTGTCGCACTCTCTTTTACTGCCTGCCCTGCGCGCAGAAGCTTGCCCGCTACTCACCCTTGGCAAAGATCTGGTCGACGACCTTCGAGATCTGTCTTATGTCGATGGGCTTCACGATATGGCCGTTCATACCCGTCTCGAAGGCCTTGCGCTTGTCCTCCTCGAAGGCATTGGCCGTCATGGCGACGATGGGGACGTTGGCCTTCTTGTTGTTTGCCAGCGTGCGTATCTCCCTCGTAGCGATATAGCCGTCCATCCTGGGCATCTGGATATCCATAAAGACCAAGTCGTAGGTGTCCTCGGGGGCTACGTTTATGGCATTGACGGCCTCGATGCCGTCCCTTGCGCAGTCGACGCTCATCCCGGTCGCCTCCAAGACAGCCGTCGCGATCTCCATGTTGAGCTCGTTGTCCTCTACGAGCAGGACGTGCTTGCCGCTGTAGTCGCATTGCTGCGTCTCCGTCTGCACAAACGGCCTGGAGGCAGCATCGGGCTGCGTGAGGACCTCTCGCAGCTCGGACATGAAGATGGGCTTGGCCACGAACGCCGTCACGCCGGCCTCGCGCGCCTCCTCCTCGTAATCCGACCAATCGTAGGCCGTCAAGACGATGATGGGCACGTCCTCGCTGATCACCTTGCGGATACGGCGGACCGCCTCGATGCCGTTCATATCCGGCATCAGGTAGTCGACGATGTAGACCTTGTACTCGTCTTGCAGCTCTGCGGCATCCTGCGCGCGCAGGACCGCCTCCTTGCCCGACGCCGTCCAATCCGGGCGCATGTCGATGTTGCGCAGCATCTTGCAGACGCTGCGGCAGGTGTTGATGTCGTCGTCGATGACCAGCGCACGCGCGCCCTCGAGCTCTGGGATCGGCTCGTGCTTCACTATCTGCTCGGGCATCCTCGCGTCCAACGTGACGGTGAACGTCGAGCCCTTGCCCTCCTTGCTCTTCGCTGCGATCGTGCCGCCCATCATCTCCACGATGTTCTTGGTGATGGCCATGCCGAGGCCCGTGCCCTGGATGCCGCTGACCGTGGAGGAGCGCTCCCTCGAGAAGGTGTCGAACACGTGCTCGACAAACTCCTCGGACATGCCGATGCCCGTGTCCTTGATGGTGAACTCGTATGT
>CAVCDT010000184.1:0-2330 GCA_963600995.1 Akkermansia muciniphila
CCCATAGCAGCAATACCGGAGCCGCGGGCCATGCGCCTGCGGCTCTGCTTTTGGCGGCGTGTCGGCTGAGTGGAAGAGCTCGCCGCAGGGTTGGCGTTTGCTTGCGAAGCATCGCGAACTGCCGCGTTCAGGCATGCCCGCTGGTGGCCCTGTAGCGGGAATTGAACCTGCTGCGCTCCCATGCTGCGACCGATGTCGCGCCCGAGTGCTAGACTCAACGGACGCAAACGACGGCGGCGCAAACAACGCAGCCGCCTCCCACTCGTAAAAGAAGATGATCACGTGAGCGCATCAGAGCGTTGGACCGCTGTATTCAGCTCCCCCAAGGCCAACTTGGGGCTTCGCATAGTCGTAACGGTGCTGGGCACCTTGTTCGTGGGCTTGGGTATCGCGTTGGCCAAGCATTCGAGCACGGGTACGTCGCCTATCTCGACGTTTCCGGCCGTGTGCACAGAGATCGCAGCCCAACATGGGTTCGGGTGGCTCACCATGGGCATGCTCACCTTTATCTTCAACGCGCTGTACTTTGTGCTCGAGGTAGCGCTGATGCGCCGCGAGTTCGGTGCCGTGCAGATCCTGCAGATTCCGCTTTTCATATTGCTCTCCGCATCGGTCGACGTATGGTTGAGCATCGTGTCACAGGTGCAGCTGCCCAACTATCCCTGCCAGCTCTTGTGCTTGGCGTGCTCGATCGTCTGCCTTGGGCTGGGCGTTCATCTCTGCGTGCGCTCCAACATCATCATGACGCCTGGCGATGCGACCCCCGTGGTCATCGCCTACAAAACGCACTGGCCCTTCAATCGCGTCAAGGTCTGCTGGGATGTGTCGCTTATGTGCGGGGCCGCGCTGGTGAGCTTGCTATGCCTGGGGCAGCTCGTCCATGTCCGCGAAGGGACGATCATATCCGCGCTGCTCGTGGGCAACGTGGTCAAGGTATGGTCCAATCTCTTCGAGAACGTGTCGTGGCTCTTGCCCGCCGCCCCCAAGGATTACGTTGCACCGCTGATCCCGCATAAGCTCTCCTCGTCTGACAAGGATTAGGCGGCTTCCTACCCGTGGTAGTCGCAGCGCTTGCAACGCGGCAGCTCGCCTGTCGCGTCCTCCTCGCGAAAGAACAGCCCGCTCCATTGGCAGATGTGCTGCAGGACGGGCAGCACGGATTCCCCCTTGGCCGAGAGCCGGTACTCCACGCGGGGAGGAATCTCGTCGAACTGCCTGCGCTCTATCAGCTTGCTCTCCAGGAGGTCTTTGAGCGCGTTTGCGAGTGCGGCATCGGTGACATCGGTCATCTCCGTGCGAATCTTGCCGTAGCGCAGGGGGCCGTCGCTCAAGACGCACAGGATGCGCGACTTCCATTTGCCGCCAAAGACGTCGAGTCCGTACTCGAGCGGGCAGCGGATGTCCTTCTCGGTCTTGCGTTTGCGTGCCATGGTTGCTCCTCTCGTTTGCCCTGGCTTCATGGTAGGCAGCAAGGGGCAAAAGCAGAAGTTGCTATCAAAATTTTGAGCGACTCAAGTTTTCTCGAAGTACTTCACGCGCGCAAGCTGCGCGCATATCTTGGGGTCATGGACACAGCGCGCATGTTCTCGAAGCGAAACAGCCGCACCAAGCGGCAGATGAAAGGACACCACCATGGACGTCAAAGCCTATCTTGAGATCACCATGACCATTCCCGAGGAGAACCGCGCGGCTGCTGCCAAGGTCTATACCGATTACCGCGGACCCTTCCTTTCCCAAATCGAGGGCGCTCTTACCAAACAGCTGCTCGTTCGCGACGAGGACGTGCAGGTCCTGCACGGGTTCGACAGCGTCGAGCATGCCCAGGCGTATCTCGAAAGCGCCATGTTCACCGACGACGTCGCCAAGGGGCTCGCCCCCACTTGGAGCGCCGATCCCCGTATCGTCATCTATCCCGTTGTCGCCTAGGTGACGTTGGGAAGCTGGTAGGGCTCGCTATGTGCAGGGGAACCGTCGTCTTGAAACTAGTGTGCAAAAGCTGCGGCAAGGAGCTTCATGCCGCAGATAAAGGCAAGCCCTGCCCGGAGTGCGGCAGCACCTGCCAAGAGTGGGTGCAGGTGCGCGACGAGGGCGTTGCGTACAGGCGAGGAGCCTGAGGCTAGGTTTGCCTCCCCGGTCGGGGAGACGGCGAGTATGGATCCGCGTTATGCGGATGAAGACGATGCCGCGTGCGCAGGGGTATCCCTTGCGTGCGCGGCGTTGTCTGTGCTGGCGAGGCAACTCAAGGCAAGGGAAGCCCCGCGTCAGGCCCGAGATGGTCTCGGGCTACGACGCGGGGCTGCTCTATGCGCTATGCGTGACGTGGGTGCGTT
>CAVCDT010000185.1:0-2248 GCA_963600995.1 Akkermansia muciniphila
CGCCTTCCATTAAAGAAGGGAGGTGAAACCTGTGGACTTAGCAACAGCAATCCTGCAGCTCGTAGCATCGGTTCTCGATCTTGCGGCGGCGGTGATCGGCTTTGCTCGGACCTGCCTAGAGGGTGATGGTCGCAAAAAGAAACGGCGCTAGAGCAATCTAGCACCGCACTTCAAAAAAAACGGCGTCGCCTGTTTGCGGCTCAGGCTGTCGTTGGCTCCATTCTAGCACCCCAAAACGCGGGCACACTTGTAGATTGGCCATTTACTAACCGCGCAAAACGACCTCGGTGACAGGCATCGTAGATGTACGCAGGAGCAAGCAAGCAAGCGCGAACAAGCCCGCCAGCTCGCCCGGTCACGGCGTCAGCCGCGACATAATAGGGCGCAGCGCCAGCTGTGCATCGCTCTTCGTTGCAAGCACGCAAAAAGTGCGCCGTATGGGAGTGGGCACCCACCAGAGGCCCCTTATGGCTGCTACGTCCCCGTCCTGACCAGGTTCGAGGTGTGATGCCGCCCAGTCCCATACGACGCACTCTCATGCATCGCCATCACGCCGGCAGCGCCGGCGTTTGCGCCGCGTCCTTAGTCCTTAGTGGACTCCGTGGTGTCCCCAACCGTGGGCTCGGCCGATGTGTCGTCAGACACTTTATCGAAAACTTGCGTTTCTGTCTTGCCGCTATCGTCGGTTTGCGTGAGGGAAAGCTGTTGGCGGTCGTCAGAGAACGAGTACTCCGCCTCTCCCTCCTCGACCTCGTTGCTAAAACTGAGCTTCTTGGCGTTGGTGTCGAGCGTGTACTGATACGGGTCGATGTCAGAGGCGAGCTTCCACTCTTTATCCGTAAAGACCACGGTCACAGATGGATTGGCGCCCTCGATCTGCCAAACGCCCTGGATATCCTTGACATCGGCGCTTTGCGAGCATCCCGCCAGACCCATAAGGCATGCGGCCATGACGACGGCGGTAAAGGCGGCTGCGAGTATCTTTTTCATGATGCCCTCCTTATCTAGTGCAGTAGAGCGCGCTACCGGGCAAAACCCAGCTGCCGTGCCTCGATTCTACTTGGCGCTAGTTGTCCTCATCGTCATCGTCATCAAAATTCAGGAAACTGTCACCGTCGCTGTTGCCGCGGCGTTTGCGGTCGGGGAACAAGACGCGCGTCTTACGCTCGGCCACGATGGCGACGATCAGAAAGATCAAGATGCCGATACCCAAGATGATCAAGACGCCGCCGGTGAGGCCCACCTTATCGAAGAAGCCGTCCAGGATCGTGCCGTCTTGCAAGCTGTTGAGAAAATCCCACATAAGAGTCCTTTTGGGAGCTGATGCCACTGATAACTTGTGAATAGTACCGCAAACCGAGCACGGCGATACGCGGCAAGCCCCGAGCGCTATACTTGCAAGACCAAACTTACGCCCCTATAGGTGGAGGATCAAAACATGCTGGATATTCGCTTTATCCGCGAGAACCCCGATAAGGTCGCGGCTAACTGCAAGAACCGCAACAACAAATGGGACATCAACGAGTTTCTCGCTGTAGACGCCCAGCGTCGCGAGGTCATCGGCGAGGTCGAGGCCCTCAAAGCGCAGCGCAACGTCGTCTCCAAGGAGATCGGCGCCCTCATGAAGGAGGGCAAGAAGGACGAGGCAGAGTCCAAGAAGGAATCCATGCGCGAGGTGGGCGACAAGATCGCCACCCTCGACGCCAAGCAGGCAGACCTCGACGCCCAGCTCAAAGCGCTGGCTATGAGCGTCCCCAACATGTGCTGCGACGCCACGCCCATCGGCAAGGACGAGGACGACAACCCGGAGGTCCGCCGCTGGGGCACCCCGCGCGAGTTCGACTTCGAGTTCAAGCCCCACTGGGACCTGGGCCCCGAACTGGGCATCATCGACTTCGAGCGCGGCGTGAAGCTCGCCCACAGCCGCTTTAGCGTGCTGCGCGGCAAGGGCGCAAAGCTCGAGCGCGCGCTCATCAACTACATGCTCGACGTCCATCTGGACCGCGGCGCCACGGAGTACTGGGTTCCCAGCCTGGCCAACAAGGACACGCTCACCGGCACCGGCCAGCTGCCCAAGTTCGAAGAGGACCTCTTCAAGACCACCGAGGGCCTCTATCTGATCCCCACCGCAGAGGTCCAGCTCACCAACCTGCACCGCGACGAGGTGCTCGACGGTGCCGAGCTCCCTCTGCGCTATTGCGGCTACACCCCGTGCTTCCGCGAGGAGGCCGGAAGCGCCGGTCGCGAC
>CAVCDT010000186.1:0-2188 GCA_963600995.1 Akkermansia muciniphila
CTTGCCCTTGGTACAAATCTCATTAAGCTTCACACGCCTGCATTCCCCGACAAATTGGGGTTTGCTCGGGGTCACGATATGTACTTCCGATGCGACCGTTTCACGTTATCTTGGTCAACCATCGCGTAACACAGCGTGGTGTCGATCTTGCTATGCCCCAGCAGCACCTGGACCTGTTCTATAGGCATCCCCTTGTCGATGGCCTTAGTGGCTAGCGTGCGCCTGAACTTGTGAGGGTGCACGTTCTTGACGCCGGCATTTTCGCCGAGCTTGCGGAGCCTCGCCTCCACGCCGCTTATCTGCAATCTCTTGTGCGGACTATGCAGCGAAACGAACAAGGCCGGTTCATCATCGCTGCGATGGTCCAGGTACGCTAGCAGATGCGTCTTGGCGCGAGCGTCGAAGTACACTCGCCGGTCTTTGTCACCCTTGCCATGAACCACGCACTCGCGTGCAGCGAAGTCAACATCGCGCCTATTGAGCTTGACTAGCTCACCGACGCGTATCCCCGTTGAAGACAGCAAATCGATCATCGCAAGGTCACGAAGGTTCTCGCAGCAATCCCTCAGCTCCTCCAGCGCCTCGTCCGAGTAAACAGGCTTGAGCACGCGCGAAGTACGTATCTTCTTGATCCGCCTAACAGGGCTTTTGTATATGTAGTCCTCCTCCTCGAGCCATGAGAAGAAGCTGGAGATCACGCGCCTGATGTTGTCCACCGTAGTCTTGCCCGCACGGCCATCGCGGGAGTAGCCGGCAAGGTAGTCGCGGATGTCATCGGTCGTCATCTCATGGGCGGGCTTTTCGACTGCTTTGGAGAACCGCGCCAATGTACTCGCGTAGTACCGAAGCGACCTTTCAGAGCATCCCTCCAGCTTCTTCGCCGAAAGGAAAAGCTCTATATAGTCGCAGGTGGCCTTCCTGCCCACCCGACCCCTGCCCTCATGCGCAAGGCATGCCACTAAAACGCCGTGCAGCTCCACTGCCTGCTCGTTGCTCAGCATCGGAGCCATAAGCCTGTCGATGCGCTCTATCGTCTCCCGCATAACAAAACACCTTCCTTCTATCGAACGGATAGAAGGAAGGTGCCCCAAATTCAAACGGATGCGCTACGCGGCCGGTTTCTCGGCGTTCTCCTTGATCTTGTTGATGATGGCCACCAACCCCATCTGCTGTTTCGTATTGAACATGCGGATGAACGACTGCGGCCTGTCGAAGGGCGGCTGCGTCAGGGCCTTGGGCTCCATGTAGCCGTTCTCGACGATGTAGTCCACCACCTTGTGCACGAAGGAGATCTGCTGCTCGGTTAGCCCCTCCGAGTTGATGAACTCCGCGAACGCCTCCATGGCGGCGTCGTGGTCGAGCTTCACCAGCTTGCGGACCAGCAGCCCGAATGGCGTGTCGCCAAAGGCCTGCTCGTAATCGCTGGCGCTGCCAAGCTCGTGGGTGAAGATGCGCTCGAGCTCGCCGAACTCGTATTCGGTCATGGGAAGGTTGCGGTGCAGCTTCTGTATGACAAGCGAGCTCCCGTAGTCGCGCAAATAGCGCTCCACCTTCAGGCGGTAGTCCGCGAAGTCCTCGCCGGGGTCGACATCGACACCGTACTCTATCGAGGTCACCGGGTCGTCTAGATGCGTGACAACGTCGCGCTTCCCCGGCCCCGTGCCCTGGATGAAGCGGATGAGCCCGCGCAGCTCGCGCCTGACCTCCTCGAGCTTCAGCGCCGACACCTCATCGAAGAACCTCTCGCCCGTGACCTCCTCCAGCAGCGGCAGCTTCTCTTTCACCTGGGGGATCGAGATCATCTGCTGCAGGGCCAGGGAGATGGACACCAGCCGCCTTGCCCGGGCCGTGACGCGCATCCCGTCCACGAGCGAGCACATGAATCCGTACATGAACGCGTCGAAGCGCAGGGCGTCCACGTCCGGCTCGTCGTTGCGCACGAGCGGGGCTATCTCCGACTTGAGCGTGCCCAGGTCGCCGTCGCCGATGAACTCGAAGGCCTTTTCCTGCTTGAAATGCTCTACCGCCTTGCGGTGCAGCCGCACGGAGACGAGCTCCTCGTTAAGGCTGACCACCTGGTAGTGGATGGTGCCGGCCATCTCGCCGCGCCACTTTTGGTACTCGTCCGCGGCGAAGGCGCTCTGCTGCAGGCCCTTCACCAGCTCGGCCTGGCGGCAGAACACGGTCT
>CAVCDT010000187.1:0-2138 GCA_963600995.1 Akkermansia muciniphila
TCTTTGACGAGTGCCACCGCTCGCAGTTTGGCGAGATGCACAAGGCCATCACCAAGGCCTTCAAGAACTACCATCTCTTTGGCTTCACGGGCACGCCCATCTTTGCCCAGAACGCCGGCTCTGGCAAAGACCCCGAGCTGCGCACCACCGCGCAGGCCTTCGGCGACTGCCTGCACACCTACACCGTGGTGAACGCCATCGACGACGAGAACGTGCTGCCCTTCAAGGTGGACTACGTGAGCACCTTCCGCCGCAAGGGTGACGGCGACAAGGTCAAGGTCGAGGGCATCGACACCGACTCAGCCTGGCAGAAGCCCGAGCGCCTGCGCAATGTCGCCACCTACATCCTCGACAACTTCGACAGCAAGACCAAGCGCACCGGGCAGGCGTATACCGTCAAGGGCATGGCACGGCGCGGGTTCAACGCCATCCTCGCGTGCGACTCCATCAAATCGGCCGAGTCTTACTACCGCGTGCTGCGCGAGATGATTGGCCAGCGCGAAGGTTGCACGCTCAAAGTCGCCACGATCTTCTCGTACGGCGCCAACGCCGCCGAGGACCCGAACGGCTTCATCGACGACGAGGAACTCGACTGCGAGGGCATGCCCAAGGCAGACCGCGAGTTCCTCGACTCCGCCATCGCCAACTACAACGCCACGTTCTCCACGAGTTTTGGCACCGACGCCCAGGGCTTCGATGGCTACTACAAGGACGTCAGCCGCCGCATGAAGGGCGAGGACGCCGACGGCAAGCCGCTGCCGCAGTCCGAGTGCCTGGACCTGCTCATCGTCGTGGACATGTTCCTCACGGGCTTTGACGCCAAGACGCTCAACACCCTTTGGGTGGACAAGAACCTGCGCATGCACGGGCTCATCCAGGCGTTCAGCCGCACCAACCGTATCCTCAACTCGGTCAAGTCGTTCGGCAACATCGTGTGCTTCCGCAACCTGCAGGAGAACGTCGACGAGGCGGTGGGGCTCTTCGGTGACCCCAAGGCAGGCGGCATCGTGCTGCTCAAGCCCTACGAGGTCTACTTTGAGGAGTATGCCGAGAAGCTGGCGCATCTGCGCGAGGCATATTCCTTCGACTCGCTCGACGAATATATGGGCGAAGCTGCCGAGCGCGACTTCATCAAGACCTTCTCGGCAGTGCTGCGACTGCGCAACATCCTTACGAGCTTTGACGCTTTCGAAGACGACGATACGATCACGGCATGGGAACTGCAGGATTACCAAGGCATCTATCTCGATATGCGCGACAAATATCGCGATCGCGAGCGTGCGCAAGAGGAATCTATCGCCGAGGACCTGGTATTCGAGATGGAGCTCGTCCGCCAGGTCGAGGTGAACATCGATTACATCCTCATGCTGGTAGAGCAGCGTCACGGCGACAACGTGCGCGATCGCGCGATTTCCGAGCGAATCCGCAGCTCCATTGCCGCCTCGCCCGAGCTGCGCGACAAGCAGGACCTCATCGATCGCTTTCTCGAAATGGCCGGCTTTGGCGAATCCGCGCCCTCGTTTGACATCGACCCCGAGGCGTCTGCAGAAGACCGCCATGCCGTCGTGGAGCAGAATTGGCGCAAGCACGTGAGCGAGTCGATGGAATCGGAGCTCGAGGGCATCATTGCCGCCGAGAAGCTCAAGCCGACGGAGACTCGAGCCCTCGTAAGCGAAGCCTTCGAGACAGGCAGCGTACCGCAAGAAGGTACGGCCGTGGCAAAGATCCTGCCGCCCGTCTCTCGCTTTGCCAAGGGCAACCCGCAGGCCGAGAAGCGCCACCGCGTGACCGCAATGCTCTCGGAATTCTTCGAACGCTTCCGCAGCTTTACTACGACCTATCCCATGAGGAGCGAATAAGGGTTGAGGTCAGCGCTCGGCTCTCCCGCGGAGCTGAGCGCCTGGTTTGTCGCAGATCGCCGTGAATGAAAAGCGAAGTGTGCTTGGGCACATGAGCGCCGAATGAACGGCAAGGTGCGGTGACTCAGGCGAGTAGGCTTTTCCAGGTGCCCGAGATCGGCCCGAAAGAGGAGCGTGGCGTACGAAGGTACGCGAGCGACGATTGAGGGCCAAGGTCGGTTGCATTGCCCTCTCAGGCCTGAGCGTCTGAGTTGCCGCAGATTGCCGTGAATGAGAAGC
>CAVCDT010000188.1:0-2109 GCA_963600995.1 Akkermansia muciniphila
GGCAGACGAGGCGCAACCGAGATGTGATCACCTTCGACGAATGGGTGGAGATGGACCTGCTCTACATCAAGAAATGCTCCGCTTGGAGCGATCTGAAGCTGGTTATCCAAACGGTAGGCGTGGTGCTGACCGCGCAGGGGAGCTGATCCGCATGTCTTTCGACGCACACCAAGACGTTGTTAGCCGCCTGCTGAACAACTCCATATACCGGATTCCTAGGAACCAGAGGTCGTATGTCTGGGGCGAAAAGAATTGGATCGATCTAAACAAAGACGTACAGCTTGTGGTGGAGGGGGTCTCCTCCAGCCACTTCATCGGCTCCATTGTCCTTAAATCGGAAAACGATGAGGCTGGCCTGCCAGTCTACATCGTGATCGATGGGCAGCAGCGGCTGGTAACCCTCACTCTTGCTATTTCTGCGATTCTGTATGAGCTGAAGCGGCGCGGCATGGCCTCTGACGCGACTGGCACCTTGAAATACCTTCAGGCGACTGACGATTCTGGCACGCAGAGGGTCATTGTTTGCACGGATTCGCATTTAACGCTCGCAAAACTTGCTAAGGATATCATCCGTCTTGAAGTTGGGGATTCCCAATTCCCGACCGTGAACTCCGTCATCGCTTCCGCTACGGTTGATAAAAAGCGAGACAAGAACATCGCCGACGCCTTCGGATTCTTTGTCCAGGAGTTTGCCAAGAAGGACGATGAGGCGCTGCTTAGCTACCGAAACTCGCTTGTCGGCATTCAATACGTGCGCATTGCGGCTACTACCGATGAAGATTCGTACACGATCTTTGAGATACTCAACGCCCGAGGCATTGAGCTTGAGGACCACGAGCTGCTGAAAAATTACATCATGCGCTACATCTCCCCCATGGAGAAGAGGGACGACGCAAAGCAGATTTGGTCGCAGATCGAGAACGAAGTCGGCACTGGGATGAAAGATTTCCTCCGCCATTACGCAATACATCGCTATGGGCTCTCGTCCGCTGGCAGGGGCGCCGTTTACAAGGAGATTCGAGATCTCTCGGATCCTCGCGATGCTGAGGATCTCCTTTACGATTTGAGGCGTAAGGCGAGCTATTACCGCGAGATAACCGATCCAGATTCTGAGCAGAAGGATGGAAAGGTATTCGCCTTCTTCAAGTCCCAGCGGGTTAGGGTCTACCGTCCGCTGCTGCTAAGCCTCATGCATCGACGCGAGGCTGAAGACATAGATCAGGATACCTACGTAAAGTCAATGCGCTTTCTACGAGTCTTCCATGTCTGCCACAAGGTAATCGGCGGTCTCGATTCGAATCAGCTCACCGCTTCTATAGCCAAGCATTCCCACGAGATCGAGATGGCGTACAAGGAGTCCTCTCTGGACTCTTGGATAGAAAGCTTCAAGCGAAAGCTGCCGAATAAGGATCAGACGAGAGACGCGCTTCTCACCCTGGGTTGGTCAAATCGTTGGGACCGATATGAAGGCACTGCGAATAAGGACCGCTGCAAGCTTGTCATCGAGCTTATCGAGGAGTCAAAGACTGGGTCACCCTTAGTAGGCGAGTACACGGTCGAGCATATTCTCCCGGATGCCGAGGGCCAAGGGCATGCGCTGGTTGGGAACATGCTGCCGCTTGAGCCTAAGCTTAACAAACGTTGCGCCGACAAGCCCCTAGAGGACAAGCTCGCTATCTATCTCCAATCGAACTTTGCCACGACACGCGCGTTCGCCAGTCGGTACCAGGGAAAGGATTTCGACATAAGAAAACGAACGCAATTCATGGCGAACGACTTGCACTCCTTGATTGAAAGGGCCTCTGCTGCGCTCAAGTCTGGAGGTGCGGTATGAGTTCTTTTGAATCGCCGCATATCCCTGGGCGAGCCAAGGTTTTGGGCCCGTATATCTACTCCTGGAATATGAGGTTGGACCTGTTCTGCATAATGAAACGTTCGATCTCAAGCCAAATCAAATTTGCCACCCAGGCTTCAGGCATCGTTTCGATGGCTCAGGGGAGCTGAGGCCGTTATGACGATTTCCGCAGACGAGCGTTTCGAACAGTGGCTCGGCAGCCTCGACGAGGCTGGCCGGGCTGAGCTCGCCAAGCTATCCGACGACGTGCGCGA
>CAVCDT010000189.1:0-2036 GCA_963600995.1 Akkermansia muciniphila
GTGCCGCACAGCTCCGCATCGCCCATCGCGGCGTGCACGTCGCCCATCTGCAGCAACGCGCCCTCAACGCGCACGGGGAAATACAGGCGCGCGCCCTTGCCGATGAGCTTGTTATCCATGTTGCCGCCGTGGGCACCCACGTAGCCATCGATGACGTCATCGCCGCTCGGCGCGGTGCCAATAACGCCGATCATCGGCTTGATGGGGAACTTGATCTGGTTGAAGAAGGCGAAACCGTCCTCGATCTTGACCTTCTTGGTCCTGTACGGCGTGCCCTCGAAGAGCGGCCCGCAGTGATCGTCGGTGGCGATGGTGCCCTCGTCGGCCACCTGCAAATCCAGGATGTCGACCACGAGCACGTCGCCCGGCTGGGCACCCTCGATATAGACGGGGCCCGCGGCGGGATTGGCGATGTCGTAGCCGTAATCGAGGTCCGCCATGGTCACTTGCTCGCTGGTGATCTTGTTGCTGAAGCAGTCGAGCGTCTTGAAGAGCAGGATCTCGCCTGGCTGCGCGGTATAGCAGGGCGGGTTGTCCTTGGAGAACTTATAGACTTGGGACTCGATGACTTGCATGTGTTTGCCTCCTGGTTCCTGTGGTTTAGACCAAGCAAAAGGCTCCATTAGACCGGAACTTGCATAGAGACCACTGGATACTCTGGCTGCAGCGCCCCTCAACTAAAGATTCTTCGACTTCGCGGCCTTCGGCCGCTCCGCTCAGAATGACAAGTTAAGGGGTATGACCTGAATGTGTTTGCCTCCTGGTTCCTGTGGTTTTCCAGCCAATTTTTCCAGCCAAACAAAAAGCCTTCCGAGCTGCCATTATGCGACAACTCGGAAGGCTGATGTGGCGTGAGAGCCTTAAGCTGCGTGGGCGATGCTACTCGCTCCGCAGGCTACGCAGCGCGCTGTTCCCATGGGGAAAGCGCCACGGCAAGCAAGGCAAGAATCGCCGCCAGCGCCGCAACCATGAGCGTGAAGGGCCTGGCCGTGGTGTGCACGATGCCCAAACACACGGCCGCTGCTGCCAGCGCGCACAACACAGCGAGCACGGTGAGCGCCAGCGCAAAGACGCCGGGCTTGCCCGACCTCGCCTTGAACGCGATCGCAGCCAACAGCGCCACCAGACCCGCAATCGCGAGCCCCGCGCACAGGGCGTCAACGGGAAGCGACTCGCGCAGGGCATTGGCGTTGTAATTAACCCAACGCGTCATGCCGAGCCTGGACTTCGCGAAAAAGTCCAGCGCGTAGACCCCGCCGAAACACGCCAGCGCCAACACGTCAAAGATGATCGCAACGGCTTTCCTCATGCTGCGTTCCTACTCCTTAGAGGCTTTGCCCTTGGGGAGCTTGCCCACAGTAGTGTGCTCACAGCTGTCGCTGGAGGGGTCGCCCACCTGCACGGGGTAGTCGTCGTGCATGAGCCACTCGTACCAGCCGCCGTCATAGACGGAAATGTTGTCATAGCCGTTGCCGTACAGCACCAGGAACGGCACGCAGGCGCGCCAGCCGGTGCCGCAGTAGAAGGCGAGGTCGTTGTCGAGCGTGAAGTCGCAGTCGGACCAAATCTCCTTGAGCTCGTCGAGGGTCTTCACCGTGCCGTCATCGTTGGTGAAATCGGCCACGTCGGACGCGGTCTTGGGACCCTTGCCCCACACGGCGCCTTCGGGCTCGCCGGCCTTGTCCATATAGGTGTAGCCGCTGGTCTCGCCCAGCCACTCGGCCTCGCTGCGGATGCTCACCAGCTTGAAGTTGTCATCGCTTTCAAGCTTGGACTTGGCGTCCTCGATACCGGTCCAATATTCCGGATGAGCAGGGACGCTGCAGCCGAAGTCGCTGGCTGCGGCAGGCGCCTCGGTGGCTTCCTTGGTGGTGTCGTAGCCGGCAGCCTCCCAAGCATCCATGCCGCCGTTGATAATCTTGACATTCTCAACGCCGCACCACAGGTAGGCATAGGCGTTGCGAGCAGTGCCGGAGATATCCGCACCGTAGAGCAGGAGCTTGGTGTCCTTGGTGATGCCCTTCTTGAGCAGGTAC
>CAVCDT010000190.1:0-2032 GCA_963600995.1 Akkermansia muciniphila
GCTTACTTTGCATTCGTCAACTTCATTATCAATATCAGCATCACGATGATAATGGCCAGCAAAGCTCCATCGAGCGAAATTGTCACTTGTATCGGTTTCACTCAATGGGCGTCAGCCTGGTGTGAGTTCAGAGCGCTTCCGGCATCTCCATCGGATCATCAGCACGCCTGTGTGCGATACCAAGCTCGAAGTCAATCCAAATTAGCTGCTTTGTACTCACATTTTCTCGCTATCATATTTGCAATTAAGGGATAGTCGGCATAGCACCGAACCGAGGCGATCAAGCATGCATTCACATGACGGCAAGAAGAACGACTCCCTGCGTATCCTAGTTCCGCTTGTCTTGCACGGCAATGGCAAGCTCTGTGCGGCTTGCGCACTACTGCTCTTCTATTCGGCGCTCACCGTACTCCCCGCGCTCATCACCCAGCTGATCATCGATGACGGCTTCGCCGCCGCAGACCTCGGCGCGGTCATAGCGCTCGCGCTCTTGCTCGTCGCCGTAACCGCCGCACAGTCCGGACTTTCGGTTGGCGCGACCAAACTGCTCGCGAATCTCGGCCAAGGCATAGTCTCTGACCTGCGGGAGGCGCTGATGTCCCGGGCGCTGGCGATGCCACCAGAGTGGCTCTCGGACAAAGACGACGCCTACATCGCGTCGCGAATCAACGAGGCGAGCAACGTCTCCTCGCTGTTTTCGCAGACAAGCTTCACCTTTTTGAGCAGCATTCTGCAGGCCGCCGTCGCGATCTCGCTCATCGCCTCCGTTGACCTGCGCATATTGGCCTTTGCGGCGCTCCCGATCCCGCTGTACGCAGCATATGCCGTCCGCTCCGTCAGAAGGTATCGGACGGCGATGGCAGAGGCGCTCGAGGCCGGGGCCCAGCTCGCCGGGCGAACGACGGAAGCCGTTGCTGGCAGGGAAGAAACGAGGGCAAACACTTCTTCCTCCTACGGCACAAAACGCGTTGGCCGGGCAAACAGGCTGTTCAGGGACAAGGCGATTCGGCAAACCGTTCTCGCCGCCATGACCGGAGAGGGCATGAAGGTGCTGACGACGGCCTCGGCGGCCCTAGTCTACGTCGTATGCGGGCTGCTCATATCCAGCTCCACGCTGTCGCTGGGGCAAATTGTGGCGTCCGTGCAATACGCCTCGTACCTCTACAGCCCGTTCCTGGTCGCGGTTTCCGTCGCCATCTCCATACAGCCGGCCTTCGCCGCGTTAGGAAGGATTGCCGAGACGTTCCCTCCGGCCTCTCCCGACCAAAGCTCGCGCATCAGGCTTGAAGCGGAACCGAGCAAGATTGAGATACGAGACCTACGCTTCAGGTATGGCAACGGAGACAGGACGCTGTTTAACGGCTTGAACGCCACCCTGATGCGGCCGTCCCTCGTTCTGGTTAAGGGAAGCAACGGCAGCGGCAAGACCACCCTCGCTAAGGTGCTTCTGGGTTCCCTGACGGGCCGGACAGGCCAGGTCCTCGTTGACGGCACGCCGCTCGAATCGATTTCGCCAGATTCGTGGAGGGCGCACTGCTCAGCGGTTTCCCAGCGCCCCTTCCTCCTGAACGCCAGCGTTAGGGAGAACGTGACGTTTGGAATTGAGGGGCTGAGCGAGCAGGACTACGACGCCGCCGTCCATCTCTCGGGGCTGGACGAGGTGATAGCCAGGCTGCCGCAGGGCGACCAGACCGAGGTTGGCCCGTCAGCTTCAAAGCTCTCGGGTGGCGAACGGCAGAAGGTTGCCATCGCACGAGCGCTCGTGCGCGGAGCCTCAATACTGCTCTTTGACGAGCCCGCAAGCGGCCTGGATGCAGCATCGAAGAGCGGCCTCGTTAAGTTGCTCGCGGCCCTGGCACAGGACAAGCTGGTGATCACCATTGACCATGGGGACCTCTTCGACGAGGTCGCGGACTCCGTCATATGCCTGTAAGCAGAAGAGGGCGCTCACCCATTTTGTAAAGTAGGTTAGCCGCGGGGGGAATGGCCAACAGTAAACAATCCATTGAGTGAGATTGTCGCATGCGTCAGA